>JBAYVP010000517.1:0-2513 GCA_041674485.1 Sulfuricellaceae bacterium | reverse complement strand
GGTCGGTGCATATTTCCCCGCTTTTCAAGCCAATATGAATAACTATTGGCTTGAAAAGCGGGAAAATCTGCCCTCGACCAGCTCATTTTTCGCTTCGATTCTTTAAGTCCGACAGGCTCCTAGCCCCTGCCCCCTGAGCAGTTACTATTGGACAAAGGTTTTGCAGCAAGACGTAAAACCGGGTGTCGAAAGATGCTTTTGAGAGGCTTGAGCCGTATGCGGCGCGAGTCGCCCGTCCGGTTCTTAGCCACTTAACCAGTCAAGTCGTTGTATTTTTTGCGAAGAATATGTCGTAGATCAAGCTCTGGCGCGGTTCTTCGGGTGATTTTTTTCACCGCAGAGACGCTTCAGGCGCGGAGAAATATAACGGATGGTAAAATCATACCATTACCCTACAAAATCTCTGCGCCTCGGCGTCTCTGCGGTAAATGTTTTTGCTTCCGGCAATAGTCCGGCTTAGGGGCGGCGGCGCAGCGATGCGCCGCTGCTACCCGACACAGCGAAACTTCAGTTTACCGATTGCCCTGCGGGAACACTCCCCATTGATCATCGCGAAGTCAAAAAAGCAAGATGAAATCAGCAATGCAGTCGAAACTGGTATACTGCGCCGATTTACTATCGTTTTGGGAATATTCCATGCGCACCCTGATTTGCGGCTCCCTCGCATACGACACCATCATGGTGTTCCACGACCAGTTCAAGAACCATATTCTGCCGGAGCAGATACACATCCTTAACGTCGCGTTCCTGGTGCCGGATATGCGCCGCGAATTCGGCGGCTGCGCCGGCAACATCGCCTACAACCTGCAATTGCTGGGCGGCGAGCCGGTGATCATGGCTACCGTGGGCGAGGATTTTCAGCCTTACGCGCTACGCCTGGAACAACTCGGGCTGGTGCAAACCCATGTGCGCACCATATCCCGAACCTATACCGCGCAAGCTTTCATCACCACCGATCTGGACGACAACCAGATCACCGCCTTCCATCCCGGCGCGATGAATTTTTCCTATGAGAACCGTATCGGCGATGCGCCGGATATAGCCTTGGGCATCGTTGCCCCGGACGGGCGGGAAGGCATGTTGCGCCATGCGCGGGAATTCAACGAGGCAGGCATCCCCTTCATCTTCGATCCCGGCCAAGGGCTGCCGATGTTCAACGGCGAGGAATTGCTGCGTTTCGTCGAACTGGCCGACTATGTGGCAATGAACGACTACGAGGCGCAACTCATGCAGGAACGCACCGGCCAAACCGTCGAGCAACTCGCCCGGCAGGTGAAGGCGCTGGTGGTGACGCAAGGCGCCAAAGGCTCGGTGATTCATGTCGGCGGCCAGTGCCATAATATTCCCTGCGCTACAGCGGCAGAAGTGATTGATCCGACCGGTTGTGGAGACGCTTACCGCGCCGGCCTGCTCTACGGTATCGCGCATGGCCTGGATTGGCAGTTGACCGGAAGTCTGGCGTCGCTGATGGGCGCGATTAAGATCGCCAGCCGCGGCGGACAAAACCACCGCCCAACCAGAGATGAAATTCTGGTGCGCTTCAAGGAGCAATTTGGCGCCGACTTGGAATAGACATTCGAACGCCTGGGTGAGATGGACAAAAACCGTCACACCCGTAGGCGGACGCCCCCCAGATTTTCCAAACTGAAACAATGAAACTTCTGCTCCGCTGGCTGTTGCGCGCCATCCTTTTCCTGTTCGTCGCCGTGCTGCTGTATCAAGGCTGGATATTCGCGCATATCTGGTGGTGGGTGGATCACAACCCAAGCTCGACCGCATTCATGGATGCGCGTCTGGCGGAATTGCGTGCAACCCGGCCTGATGCCCGCCTGCAACAACAATGGCTGCCCTACGCGCGGATTTCCGGGCAACTCAAGCGCGCGCTGGTCGCGGCGGAGGATGCCAAATTTCTCGACCACGAAGGTTTCGACTGGGAAGGCATCCAGAAAGCTTACGAAAAGAACCTGAAAAAGGGCAAAATCGTCGCCGGCGGATCCACCATCAGCCAGCAATTGGCCAAAAACCTGTTTCTATCCGGCAGCCGCAATCCTTTGCGCAAAGCCGAGGAAGCGCTCATCACCGTGATGCTGGAAAACACGCTGAGCAAGCGTCGTATCCTGGAAATCTACCTCAACGTCATCGAATGGGGCAACGGCGTGTTCGGCGCGGAGGCGGCGGCACGCCATTATTACGGCGCGACGGCCGCGAATCTTACCGCTGAGCAGGCCGCCCGCCTCGCCGCCATGGCGCCCAATCCGCGCTATTACGACATGCACCGCAATGCCCGCGGCCTGGAGAAAAAAACGCCCATCATTCTGGCGCGCATGAATCAGGCGCAAGTGCCGTAGCGTACCGGGCGCCCGTCGGTAAAGCGTCTCCGCCCCCTCTTGACAATAATCCACCTGCTGTTATCCTTGCGCGTCTTTCAATTTATCGGGTTTATCTCTCATGGGGGAAGCATGAAGAAAACGGTGCTTATTAGTATCGCGCTGGCATTGGGGAGCCTATCCGCC
>JBAYVP010000516.1:0-2538 GCA_041674485.1 Sulfuricellaceae bacterium | reverse complement strand
GCACGGTTTTCCGGGCGCATGGCGGCGTTGCAACTCCTCAGAATGGAACAACCATTCTTCGTCGTTGCGCCTCTTGTGCCCAGGCCGTAAGGCCGTCGGGTATGCCCTGCACCCGGAAAACCGCACACTCCAGCCCGTTCAACGGAGGTTTCTAGGATAATAGCCGTTGAACCGGGAATCCGGGCGCGGACGCTATGAAAAACCTCCTCAAAAAACGGGCTATCCCGATTGGGCTGGGGCTGCTGCTGTTGTTCGTATTTCTGTTGCATGTCGGCCAGATTGTGAATATCCGCTTGATTCAGCAGTTGGAAGCAATCGGCTACGATGCGCGTCTGCGTTTTTTTATGCCGAACACCCAGGGTAGCCGCATCGTCATTGTCGATATCGACGAAAAAAGCCTGGCGGAGGAAGGCCGCTGGCCGTGGGGGCGCGACCGTTTGGGGGTGTTGCTGGATAAGCTGTTTGAGCGCCATCATGTCGCGCTGGTGGGGTTCGATGTGGTGTTCGCTGAAAAAGACGAAAGTTCCGGTCTCAAGGTGTTGGAACAACTGGGGCAGGGGGCGTTGAAATCCATTCCCCAATTCCACACGGTCATGGAAAAACTCCGCCCACAACTCGACCACGACCGGCTGTTCGCCGAAAAGCTGAAAAACCGTCCGGTGATTCTGGGCTATTATTTCACCAACGACAACCGCATTTCCGGGAAACTTCCCCCGCCCGCGCTGGCGGCAGACGCTTTCACCGGCAAACGCGCCGCTTTCATAAAGGCCTCGGGCTATGGCGCCAATCTGCCGGAATTGCAGCAGAATGCCCGCAATTCCGGCCATATCAATCCGCAGCCCGATGCCGACGGCGTCAACCGGCGCGTGCCCATGCTGGTGGAATTCCAGGGCGCTTATTACGAAGCGCTGTCGCTGGCGATGATGCGCGTCTTGCTCGGCGACAGCCGGGTCGCTGCGGTGTTCGAAAACACCGCCGGCAAACAGGGCGATACGCTGGAATGGCTGAAGGTCGCCAATCTCATGATTCCGGTCGATGAGAATGCCTGCGCCTATGTTCCCTATCGCGGTCCGCAGGGCAGTTTCCGCAATATTCCGGCGAGCGACATTTTGCACGATCGCATCGCCCCGTCCGAATTGCACGGTGCCATCGTGCTGGTCGGCGCGACCGCTCCCGGCCTGATGGATTTACGCTCGACCCCGGTCGGCACGGCCTATCCGGGGGTGGAAATCCACGCCAGCCTGATTGAAGGCATGCTCGACAATGCCATTATGCAAAAACCCGGCTACACGCTGGGCGCCGAAATCGCCATCCTGTTGCTGCTCGGCCTGACACTCGCCGTCGCGCTGCCGTTGCTCAGCCCGCTTAAAGGTTTGCTGCTCAGTCTGGGCGCGATCTGCGTCACCCTCTGGCTGAATTTTGCGGCATGGCAAAGCGCTCACCTGATCCTGCCGTTGGCCGCCACTTTGCTGATGATAGTGGCGCTGTTCGTCCTCGACATGTCTTACGGTTTTTTTGTCGAGGCGCGTGCCAAGCGCCGGATCACCGGGCTATTCGGGCAATATGTGCCGCCCGAGCTGGTGGACGAGATGAGTGAAAACCCGGAAAATTTCACCATGGAAGGCGAAAGCCGCGAAATGACGGTGCTGTTTTCCGACGTGCGCGGTTTCACCAATATTTCCGAAGGCTTGAGTCCGAAGGAATTGTCGCGGCTGATGAATGCCTACATGACGCCGATGACGCGTATCATCCATCAGCATCGCGGCACCATCGACAAGTACATAGGCGATGCTATCATGGCGTTCTGGTGCGCGCCGCTGCGCGACTCCGACCATGCGCGCAACGCTGTGCTGGCGGCGTTGGAAATGCAAGCCGCCGTAGCGGCGCTGCAACCGCAATTCAGCGCGCGCGGCTGGCCGGAGGTCAGGATAGGCATAGGGCTGAGCACCGGCGTCATGAGCGTCGGCAATATGGGTTCCGAATTCCGCATGGCTTACACCGTCATGGGCGATGCGGTGAACCTCGGCTCGCGCCTGGAGAGCATCACCAAGCAATACGGGGTGGGCATTATCATTAGCGAAACCACGCGCCGCGCCGTTCCCGACATGCTGTGCCGCGAACTCGACCGGGTGCGCGTCAAGGGCAAGGATGAAGCGGTGGCGATATACGAACCGCTGGGGCTGGAGCAACAAGTCGAACAAGCGGTGAAGAACGAACTTCGCCTGTTCGAAGAAGCGCTCAGGCTCTATCGCGCGCAGAACTGGGAGCAGGCGGAAAGGCAACTGCTCAATTTGCAGAAAACTGCGCCTGACTGTGTGCTATACCGGTTGTATCTGGAACGCATCGCGCATTTCCGCGCCGAACCGCCGGAACTCGACTGGGACGGGGTGTCGGTTTTAAACACGAAATAATACTATTATCCTAGAAACCTCCGTTGACCGCTTGCCAAGATGTGTAACATGGTAGTTCTAAACAACTTTATCATATATTTTGCGCTCACCCGTTTGGTGAGAGCGCTACGAGCTGGATTGCACGGTT
>JBAYVP010000515.1:0-2574 GCA_041674485.1 Sulfuricellaceae bacterium | reverse complement strand
TGAGCCTGGCCTGCCCTGAGCTTCGCCGAATGGGCGAAGGGTGAACGGATTAAAAATAATGTAGGTTGTGATGTTTCTTGGCATAGACAAAATGCAAGGTGTCGGGAATGTGCTTTATCACCAAAGCTAAAACAGCCTTTGCTGCAACCCGAAATATGTCCTCAAAACCCAATATGAGCCAAAAGGTTTTGTCTTTATGGATTGCCGTCATGCGTTGAGCAGCGTTGCGGCTCAGTTTGCCTGGGATTCATGAATGTTTTCCATCATTGATTTTTATCATGGATTTCTGAGAACAAATTTACCCTGGCTAAATTGGCGGCAATTGACAAGACCTATTTATAGGCAGCGCGCCAATATCTCCCCCACTTCCCCGTCGTTCAGGATCAACGGATTGGTTTTCATGCTGTTGCCGCGACAACGGGCGACCAGGCCGGGGAAATCGCATTCCCGCACGCCGTGGGCGGCGAGGCCGGGAATCGCGAGGCGCGTTGTCCATTCCTGGAGGATATGCACCAAAAACGCCCGCGCGCCGCTGTCGTCGATATGTTTCTTGCCGATAAACAACCGCCCTACCCTAGCGTATTTTTTCAGCGCCGGGCTATCCGGCAAGCGCTGTTCCAGCGCGCGGATATTGATGTCGGTCGCCGCTGCCACGGTCGCGCCGCAGGCCACGCCGTGCGCAATCGGGAACAACGCGCCGAGCGGCGCGGCCAAGCCATGCACCACGCCCAAGCCGACCTGCGCCAGCGTGATGCCGGACAGCAAGGCGGCATAAGCCATCCCGGCGCGCCCATCGGCGGCTTTATCGTTGCCCGCGTGCCAATCCAACAGGCCGTCGCGCACGTAAGCCAAGCCGTCCAACGCCAGCGCGTCGGTGAGCGGGTTGGCCTTGGTGGAAACATAGGATTCCAGTAACTGGGTCAACGCATCCATACCGTTCGCCGCAATCAAATCCGGCGGACAACTTGCCAACAAGTCGGGATCAATCAACGCATATCCGGCTACCAGCAGATCGTGACGGAAAGATTTTTTGAAGCCGTCCGCGCCGTGCATGCTCAACACCGCGTTCTTGGTGGCTTCCGAACCGGTGCCGGCGGTGGTCGGCACGGCAATGAAGGGCAGCGCCGGGCCTTGGTAGGGAATTTCCGGTCCCACGCCTTCCAGGTGATCCATCACCGAATTACCATGCGGCAACAGGCCGGCTATCGCTTTCGCCGCATCCAGCACACTGCCGCCGCCTATGCCCAGCACCGCTTCAATCCCGGCGCTACGATACATGCGCACCGCCTGATCGACCATTTGCGGCGAAGGTTCGCCGCGCACCACCATATCTTCCCAGGAAAAGCGTTTCCCTTTCATCGCGTCCAGCAACCCTTGCCAATGCAGGGAAGCACGCAACGAACGACTGCCGGTGACAATCAGCACCCGTTTGCCGAAGGGTTGCAGCAATTCGGGAAGCTGTTTAAAACTGCCCGCGCCGAACACGATACGCGGCAGGCCCGAAATATTGAATGGTGGAATCATGAGGGTGTTCGCCTGTCCAGGAATATGCGATTACTTCGCAACAATTGTCGTCTCCATGCGAATTATCGGAGAAACGGAAAGAACCTGCTCACCGCAGAGGACGCGCCGATGAAAACGTCCCTCTCCTGCAATACGTTCGCCGGTGCGACGCACCAATCATACCATCTGAACGATCAGTTTCTTTCCGCATGCATGGGCGTACTTGCGCAAGGTCGCAAAAGATGGCGACCCCTTCTCGTTGCGTAGCGATCCCTCCAGACGGCATACCACGCTCTTGGTCGTTCCCATGCGCAGGGCTACCGCTTCCTGAGTCAACCCCGCGTCCTTGCGCGCGTTGAGCATCTCGCCCAGCGCCGCGTATTCCTCTTCCAGCGCATCCCATGCCGCTTTGAATGCAGGGTCGGCAAACAGCTTGGCATCGTCCTCGCGGGTATGCGGAACCGGGTTGAATTTCTCATTATCCATATCTTATCTCCTTTAGTCGCTTGCGTGCGGTTTTCAATTCACTGTCCGGAGTCTCCTGCGTTTTCTTGATAAAGCTGTGCAATATGACGATTTCACAACCCACCATCGTGCAATAGAACGCACGTCCAATCCCTTCTTCCCCCTTGCAGCGCAATTCGAACAATCCGTCACCCATCGCCCGCGAGTGCGGCAGGCGCAGGTTCGCACCATTGTCCTCCATCAGCCTTGTCAGGTGCCGGAAATCGGCGAGAACACCCGCAGGCCACGCAAAAACCGTCGCCTTGACGCGCTCGTTAAAGTAGGTGATCGTCCAACTCATGTCAATAAGTTAGCACATAAGCGAACAACCGGCAATTCCCATTGTGGCCACGCTTGTCGCAGGTCATGGTGTTGCATTTGAGCGCAGCGAAGGTTTGTGAAGGAATGGCAAGTGCGGCGATCAAAAGAAGTGATCCACGCTTTATCCTAGAAACCTCCGTTGAACGGGCTGGAGTGTGCGGTTTTCCGGGTGCAGGGCAAGGCGCAACGACGCGCAATGGTCGTTCCATTGCCTTCTCTTGTAGTTGCAACGCCGCCATGCGCCCG
>JBAYVP010000514.1:0-2616 GCA_041674485.1 Sulfuricellaceae bacterium | reverse complement strand
GCTATTGCACAAAGCAAGTTAAAACAATAGGTTACGCAACATGATAAATCTTCTATTATTTTCGTAACTGATTGATTAATTGGAAGCCAATTACCGGCTTTGTGCGGTTGCTACATAATACCGAGCAAAAGAGGAGTCCGTAGGATGGGTGATTGTGCAGCGCACCCATCAAAGCGGAGGATTGATGGGTGCGCTTCACCCATCCTACCCGGCTGGGACTTTTCCCAGACTGCGCTGGAAAAAAGAGGTTCGCTTTTGGCGAACAGCCAAGCCGACTCACGCGAAGGTGCGAAGAGAATCGAACCCGTATCTTTTTTTGCGAGTTGGGAATGAGACCGCCCATTCTTACTCGCCCCTACTTCTTCGCGGCTTCGCGTCTTCGCGTGAAAAATTCTTATCAGAAATTGCGACCTTCATCTGAAATCGCAACTTCACAAGCGACAATTTGTTGTCGTTTCCAAGTGTGCGACTTGAACCACGCCATCTTGGCACCCTTGTCCTGAAGTTCCACTAAACAGGACGGGGCCACTCCGATATACAAAAGGGGGCAGATTCAGTTGATTTCGATGCGTGAGGGATGGGTGAGAATACACATCAGCCTACGCATACTCCCCCAGCATCTCCATCCCCCACGCCACGCCAAACCCGGTGACATCCGTTCCCACCGCGCCCAGGCCGCCCTTGCAGCGGCTGGCGGACAGGTCCATGTGCAGCCATGGCGTTTCATCAATGAAGCGCATCAGGAAGCGCGCCGCCAGGATGTGGTCGGCTTCGCCTTCCAGGGTGCATTGTTTAATGTCGGCGATGTCGCTGTCCAGCGCTTCTTCGTAATCGGCGTCGAGCGGGAAGGGGGTGACCCGTTCTCCGGCGCGTTTGCCGGCGGTCACCGCCCGCGCCAGCAGTTTTTCGCGGTTGGCGAAGATGCCGCTGTAGCGCTCGCCCAGGGCAGTGGTCATGCTGCCGGTTAATGTGGCGAAATCCAGCATCAGGTCGGGTTTATGTTTTGCCGCCAGCGCCAGCGTGTCGGCCAGCACCATACGGCCTTCGGCGTCGGTGTGGACGATTTCGATGGTGACACCGTTAAGCGCGGTGATGACGTCGTTCTGCTTATAGGCTTGCGGGCTGATGTGGTTTTGCGCGATGGCGAGCCATACGTCGAGATTCAGCGGCAACGCGGCCTCAGAGGCGGCCAGCAGCAATCCCAGGCATACGGCGGAGCCGTTCATGTCCTCGTGCATGCCGTGCATGTAGCGCGCCGGCTTGAGGTTGTGGCCGCCGGTGTCGAAGCAGATGCCCTTGCCGACCAGCGCGACGGTTTTTTTCGCGCCCTTGGGGCGATGGCGCAGGTGGACGATGGCGGCGTCTTCCGGGTGGCTGCCTTGCGCCACCGCGACAAAAGCGCCGGCGCCCAGTTCGCGCAGGCGTTTCATGTCGTATTCTTCGTGTTGCCAGCCGTAGTCGTCGGCCAGCGCAACGATGCGGTTGCGGTATAAGGTGGGGGTCAATTCGTTGGCGGGCAACACCGTCAGTTCGCGCGCCAGCCAGTTGCCGGCGGCGCGGGCGCGCAAGCCGGCAAAATCGTCGGGCGCCGCGTAGCCGTGCAAGGCCAGCGTCTGGAGCGGTTTCTTTTCGTCCTTTTCCTTGCGCACCGGCAGTTTGCCGCCGTTAAGCAATGCGACATACACCGCCGGTTCGGCGGCGGCCTGGCGTTCGGCGCTATCGCCGATTACTGCGATGGTCAGGTTTTTTGGTTTTTCCGCCAACAGGGCTTGCAACGCCTTGCGCAAATGGGCGTGCTGCTCGAACGGCGTTTTTTTGTTGTCCAGCATGACCCATGCCGCTATTCCGCCATGCGGCAAGTCGCCGCTGACCGGGGTTTTGGCGAGTTCTCCCGGTTTCATGCCGCGCCGCGCGAGCAAGCCGTCCAGGATTTTTTTGCCGGGAAATGCCGGCAGGCTCTTCAAGTCTTTGGCTGCGGGCAGCACGATCAGCAAATGGGAGGTTTGCGCGACCGCGCTGTCGTCGATAGGCGATGGGTGTTGGGTGATTATTGGCAGCATGGGGTCTCCGGGGTTTAGATGGTCGCCAATAAACGCATGGCGGTTTCCGGGTCTTTAGCCACGGCACGCAGCAAAGCGCGAGCGGGTCCGGTGGGTCGGGTTCGGTGCTGTTCCCAGTTTTGCAGGGTTTTAACCGGAACGCCAATCAGCCGGGCAAACTCGCCTTGAGTGAGCCTGGTTGTCTCACGAATCGTTTTGGCTTCCGGTTCGTCGATTACGGTGATTCTGGCGGGTTTCATCTCGCCGCGCATAATTGCGCCGGCTTCACGGACACCCGCCAGGAGTTCTTGAAAGGTCGTATCATCCATTGCCAAATTCCTCTTTTGCCACTTGGGCCAGCAGCGCCAACTGATGGGCTGTCAGGTTTTCCAGCTTGCTTTTCGGGTAAGCAAAAACCATCAAAAACTGATCCCGTGAAACTGCCCAGTAATAATATGCCTTGCGCGGGGGAAATTGTCCGGTTGGATTGCCCCCAGCGGGCGCACTGCCGCGTTGCAAATTGCTTGTGTAGAATGGCTACACGGCGCAATTTGCGCCTTGCATTGCATCCCGCTGG
>JBAYVP010000513.1:0-2665 GCA_041674485.1 Sulfuricellaceae bacterium | reverse complement strand
TTAGAAGATGGCAATTCGTTGACTCGCAATGAGGGCAGGTCGGTTTTATCAGCATTTTGGGCAATTTTGATAGTTTACTCTTCGTTGTGGAAACAACTCTGAGTTTTTCAATAAAATAAAATACATTATTTTCATAACGTTACATAAAAAATCAAACTGAACCAGTGCCCTCATTACCCGGTGGCGGAAATTTTTGACCCCTTTTATTTCTGTTACAATCTGATCCAGCCGGATAAGCACATTAAGGAACCGCATCATGACACTTGCAGAAGTATTACAGCGCGCTACCGTTCCGCCGAAAGAAAAACAGGAAGAACTTTCAGATTTTGTTGAGTTTCTTCTGTCGCACATCGAAGCTAAACCGGCCACAGCAGAACATACGGAACTCAATCTCCAAACCCCGTTCTTTGGGATGTGGGCTGACCGTCCTGAAATGAACGATATAGCGCTGCTTACGTTCAAAAAATGCGCCAAAGCGAATGGGAAGGTCGTCGTGCTGCTGATTGATAGCCAGCGTAGGGCCACTGCCATTAAGTTAAGCTGTTCGTGGTAAGAAGCTCTCTGTCGAACCATGAATAGCTTAACAATCAACCTGTTAGGAGAAATCCGTTCACCCTTCGACCCTTCGGCGAAGCTCAGGGCAGGCTGAGCTTCAGGGCGAACGGATTTTTCCTAACTTAATGGCAGTGCAGCGTAGGACGCAATCGTTATTGCGCCGCATAATAGAGACCATTCGGCGGATTACGCTACGCTAATCCGCCCTACGCGGGCTTCCCTAGGCGCGGATGCGCAATATGCACCTGATTGCCTCATGCCTATTTAGAAAGGTTCGTTTATATGACCATCCCAGCTACCGAAACTTCTCGTGCCGTCAATTTGCGCATCCGCGACGATGTTCGCGCCCTCATCGACCGGGCGGCAAAAGCGCATGGCAAATCTCGTTCCGATTTCATGATAGACGCAGCCCGCCGTGCAGCGGAAGAAGCGCTTCTTGACCAGACGCTGGTTCGTGTGGATGAGGAAACGCACAAACATTTTTTGCAGGTGCTTGACGAGCCGCCGTCAGGGGAAGGGTTCAAGCGCCTGTTGCGTGCCGGCAGACCTTGGCAATCGTGAATCTATCGGCGCCTCACCTGCTCACGGTAGCCGATGGGGTGGAAAGGTTCAGGTGCGGAACGCCAACTCTGGATGAATGGCTCAAGCGTCGCGCCATGGCAAATCAAGTCAGCGGCGCTTCGCGCACCTATGTTGTCACCGACGTCGGCAGCAACAGCGTGGTCGGCTATTACTGTTTGGCCTCTGGAGCGCTCGCGCTTGTCGATGCGCCGACATCAATCCGTCGGAATATGCCCGATCCTATCCCGATGGCCGTGCTCGGTCGGTTGGCTGTCGATAATACTTGGCAGGGTAAGCGCTTGGGGGCGGCGTTGCTGCAGGATGCCGTCATGCGCACGGCGCAAGCAGGCAAGATTCTCGGTCTGAGAGGGTTGTTGGTACATGCTATTTCGTCCGATGCCCAAGCATTTTACGAATATCACGGCTTCAAGGCATCGCCAACCCAACCGATGACGTTGATTCTGTCAATCAAGGGGCTGGACTGACAAATTGCCCAAAGTAAAGACTCGGATTTCGACGAGATTTCAGGGGACGGGCAGAACTGTTTTTCTGCGGCGTCTCTTGAATCCCCGTTTGCGGGCTACGTTTACTTATCGGCTTGCGCTACGAAATCAACGGATTGCGATTTCTTGACAGGGTAAGGAATTATCCTTACAGTCGGACTGCATCTTCCAGGGTAAATTTGTTCTCGGAAATTCATGATGGAAATCAATGATGCCTAGCATTCATGAATCTCGGGCAAGTCGTAGGGTGGATAAGCGTAGCGCATCCACCGAATCGGCGTAGAAAGGTGGATGCGGCTCACGCTTATCCACCCTACATTTCCACGAGAACAAATTTACCCTGCTGCATCTTCAAAGGAGTATTCCATGCCACACATTCACGAAATAGCGACTGTTACTTCAAAAGGCCAGATTACCCTGCCCAAGCCTATCCGTCAGGCATTGGGAATTGCGGTTGGTGGCAGAGTGGCATTTGATCTTCGTGGCGCCGATGTGGTTGTGTCCCGTGCCGACGAGGAGCACGAAGACCCTGCTATTGGTGCCTTCCTGGCTCTGCTGGAAAATGATATTAAGTCAGGGAAGCGCCTAACCGCTATGCCGGGCGATCTGGCGCAGGCGATGTTGGCCAATTTGCATCACGCCGTCGATCTTGACGAGGAAATAAATGGCGAAGTTGATCTGTAATGCAACGCCACGGTTGGTCGTTGCTGTTTCATGATTGCCTGATTGAGCAACTATAGTGGACCCCAAATTTAAGACAATGGTTTAAGCTGTACGCTGTCATCAAGGAGAAATGAGATGGGCGAAGCGAAGAGGCGAAAAGTGCATACCCCCGAGTTCAAGGCGAAGGTCGGCCTGGAAGCATTGCGAGGGGCAAAGACGATCAACGAGATAGGGCAGGAATTCAGCGTTCACCCGGTGCAGGTCGGTCAATGGAAGAAGGAGATTCAGGAGCAAGCCAAGACGCTGTTCGAAGGCAAGCAAGGCCCCAAGCCGGTGGCTGCGCACCGTGAGCCGGAGGTGCTGTACAGTGAGATCGGCAAATT
>JBAYVP010000512.1:0-2690 GCA_041674485.1 Sulfuricellaceae bacterium | reverse complement strand
TTTTCCGGGCGCATGGCGGCGTTGCAACTACAAGAGAAGGCAATGGAACAACCATTGCGCGTCGTTGCGCCTCTTGTGCCCAGGCCGTAAGGCCGTCGGGTATGCCCTGCACCCGGAAAACCGTACACTCCAGCACGTTCAACTGAGCTTTCTAGCCCGGATATTGCATAAATTCGCGTGATGATCGCGCAGGGTTTTGATTGATATGGAAGTTTTGAGAAGGAGTGTCGTAGTTATTCATACGACCGACTGAACAAAATCTTTCATATCAATCAAAAGACTAGCGATGGCGCGCGTCAATTTATGCAATATCCGGGCTAGGTTAAACTTGCGTCAGCCAATCCATATGCTTGGCGGATTTGCCGGTGACGCAAGCGAAGAACAGCGCTTGCAGCTTTTCCGTGATCGGGCCGCGGCGGCCTGCGCCTATGGTGCGGTTGTCGAGCTCGCGAATCGGCGTGACTTCGGCTGCGGTGCCGGTGAAAAAGGCCTCCTCGGCGCAATATACTTCGTCGCGGGTGATGCGCTTTTCGATCACCGGGATGCCTAGCTCTATTGCCAGCTCAATGATGGAGGCGCGGGTGATGCCTTCCAGGCAGGAAGTCAGGTCGGGGGTGTACAGTTTGCCGTTCTTGACGATAAAGATGTTTTCGCCGGAGCCTTCCGCCACATAGCCGTCCACATCCAGCAGCAGGGCTTCGTCGTAGTTGTCGTGGGCCGCTTCCTGATGCGCGAGGATTGAATTGGTGTAGGTCGACACCGATTTGGCGCGGCACATGTTGACATTGACGTGGTGCCGGGTGAACGACGAGGTTTTCACGCGTATGCCTTTTTCCAGCGCTTCCGCGCCGAGATAGGCGCCCCACGGCCAAGCGGCCACCGCAACGTGGGTGGACAGGGTGGTGGCGGCAATGCCCATCGCTTCCGAGCCGTAGAACACGATGGGGCGGATATAGCCGGATTCGAGCTTGTTGCCGCGCATCACATCGATTTGCGCCTGCATCAGGGCGGCCTTGTCCCACGGCATTTTCATGCCGAAGATGTGCGCCGAATTGAACAGGCGCTCGGTGTGATCCTTGAGGCGGAAAATCGCCGTGCCCTGGTCGGTCTTGTAGGCGCGCACGCCTTCGAAAACGCCCATGCCGTAATGCAAAGTGTGGGTCAACACATGGGTGGTGGCGCTGCGCCATTCCACCATTTTGCCGTCGTGCCAGATCAGGCCGTCGCGGTCGGACATAGACATGATAATGCTCCGAAAATCGAAAAAGGAAATTGTAGCTTAAAAAGAGGGGTTGGGGGCCAGGCCTTGTTTCAGGCGTAGGGTAAATTTGTTCTCAGCACGGAAAAAAACCGATTCACCGCAGAGGGCGCAGAGGAAACCCCTCATGCTTTTCCTCCGCGTCCTCCGCGGTGAAAAAGGTTTTGTCTTTGATGGGTTGTCGCCAGGAGTAGAGTCGCGCTAAGTTTGCCTGGGACTCATGAATATTTTTCATCATTGATTTTCATCATGAATTTCTGAGAACAAATTTACCCTTGTTTCAGGTGGTGCTGAAATAAGGGTTCTCTTAAAAACTGTGCTAAGCCGGAAGCACCTTTTTGAAAGGTTTGGCGGTGACTTTCGCGTAAACGCCGGCGGCAGCGTAAGGGTCGGCGTCGGCCCAGGCCTGTGCCACGGCGAGGGAGGGGAATTCCGCCACCACCAGGCTGCCGCTGAAACCGGCCGGGCCGGGGTCGGGATTGTCGATGGCGGGCAGCGGACCGGCCAGCACGAGCCGACCTTCCTGTTGCAGCGCTTTCAGGCGTTCCAGATGGGCGGGGCGGGCGGCCAGACGTTGTTCCAGCGAGCCGGGGCGGTCTTGTGCATGGATCATGTAGAGCATCAGCTTTCCTTTTCTTCGATATATTTGCTCAGCATTACGCCCTGCAACAACACGAACACCAGCATCATGCCAAGGATGCCGAACAATTTGAAATTGACCCAGGTGTCGGTGGGAAAGTTGAACGCCACGTACAGGTTGACGCCGCCCATGATGCTGAAAAAGCCCGCCCAGCTTAGGTTGAGTTTTTTCCAGACGATTTCCGGCAATGCCACCTGCTCTTGCATCATGGACTTGATCAGATTTTTGCCGAACAACAGCTCGCTGACGAATAGCGTGGTGGCGAACAGCCAGTAGAGCACGGTCGGTTTCCACTTGATGAAGGTTTCATCGTGCAGGAACAAGGTTGCGCCGCCGAATAGCGTAATGATCGCCAGACTGACCCAGAGCATCTTGCCTACCTTGCCGTGGCGGAAATAGACCCAGCCGATTTGGCCGAACGTGGCAACGATGGCGACTGCTGTGGCAATCAGGATAGGCAGTTGTTTTGCATCCGCCGGATAGCCAATGGAGGCGGCCAGGGCGGCAACCTGGTCGGGATACACCCCCGCAAGCTTGAACGCGCCGAAAAACAGGATAATGGGAAATAAGTCAAAGAGAAACTTCATCGTGGGCCGCGTTTCAATAAAGTCGTTATTTTGCTATGATTCGGGCTGATTTAACAAGCAACCTGTAGAGCTTGCCCGCAAATATACTTTGCGCGGCCACGATTTGCGGATTTAGCCGCGTCTCGCGGGATGCGATGCAAGGCGCAAATTGCGCCGTGTGGCTGTTCCACACAAGCAATTTGCAACGCAGCAGCGCGCCCGCGAG
>JBAYVP010000511.1:0-2692 GCA_041674485.1 Sulfuricellaceae bacterium | reverse complement strand
GGCTGGATTGCACGGTTTTCCGGGCGCATGGCGGCGTTGCAACTTCTCAGAATGGAACAACCATTCTTCGTCGTTGCGCCTTGCCCTGCACCCGGAAAACCGCACACTCCAGCCCGTTCAACTAAGGAATCTAGGATGAACGAAATCATAGTCGGCATAGATCTGGGCACTACCAATTCCGAGGTGGCGGTGGTGCGCGATGGGCGTGTGGAGGTGATTCCGGTTTCCGACGGAGTGCGCATTCTGCCCTCGGTGGTGGGCATTGCCGACGACGGCGCACTGCTGGTCGGGGAACCCGCCAGGAACCAGTATGTGTTGCGCCCGGAACGCACCGTGCGCTCCATCAAGCGGCGCATGGGCGAATACACCCGCGTTGCTATGGGTGACAAGGATTACAGCCCGCAGGAAATATCCGCGATGATCCTGCGTCGCCTGAAGAAAATCGCCGAGGATCACCTGGGACAGCCGGTGAACAAGGCGGTGATCACCGTGCCGGCGTATTTCTCCGATGCGCAACGCCAAGCCACCCGCGAGGCGGGCGAAATCGCCGGGCTGGAGGTGGTGCGCATCATCAACGAGCCGACCGCAGCCGCGCTGGCTTACGAAAGCGGACACCAGGGCGTGCGCACCGTGCTGGTCTACGACCTGGGCGGCGGCACTTTTGACGTTTCCGTGGTCAACCTGGAAGGCGACGTGGTGGAAGTGCTCGCGAGTCACGGCGACAATCACCTGGGCGGCGACGATTTCGACCAGAAGATCGTCGATTTCGCTTTGGGATATATTCAGCAGAAATATGGCGTCGATGCCGCCCAATCGCCCACCGCCATGGCGCGCTTGCAGCGCGCCGCCGAAGCCGCCAAGATCGCGCTTTCCGACCGTCCCTTCGCGACGATCAGCGAGGAATACCTGCTGGAACATCAGGGCGTGCCGGTGCATCTCTCGCTGGAAATCTCGCGCGAGGATTACGAGGGCATGATAGAGCCTTTCATCGCCGCCACTCTGGACGCGACTCATGTCGCCCTTTCCGGCGCCCACCTCACAGTGTCCGACATCCATGAAATCCTGCTGGTCGGCGGCGCCACGCGCACGCCCATGGTGGCGCGCCGCTTGGAAGAAGAACTGGGCTTGCAGCCGCGCGGCGAACTGAATCCCGATTTGTGCGTGGCCATGGGCGCCGCCATTCAGGCGGCGGTTATCGGCGGCGCAAAAACCTCCGCCGTGCTGGTCGATGTCACGCCCTATACCTTCGGCACCTCCGCCCTCGGCGACCTGGACGGCACTTACTATCCCTACTGTTTCGTGCCGTTGATCCGCAAAAACACCCCGATTCCGGTATCCAAGAGCGAGGTTTTTTTCACCACCTACGATGGTCAGACCAATGTGGACGTCGGCGTTTACCAGGGTGAAGACCCGGATGCGCTGAACAACATTGAAATCGGCAAATTTACTATCGAAGGACTGCGCGACGCTCCCTCCGGCAATCCCATCGTCACCACCTTTTCAATCGATGTCGATGGCATCCTCCATGTCACCTCGCGCGAGAAGGAAACCGGTCTTGAATATTCGATTACCATCGACAATGCCATGACCCGTTTCGAAAACGACAAACTCGACGAAGCGCGCGCGCGCGTCCGTTCCCTGTTCGGCGAAGGCGAAGAAATAGTCGTGCCCGTATCCGGTTCGGATACGGAAAATCGCCGCCACCGGGTGGAAGCGCTCGCCCTGATAGAAAAAGCCGAACGCCTGCTGGGAACGGTGGGCGCGGAAGATGGCGAAGACCTGGTGGATGGCGTGGAAGCGGTCAAGGACGCCATGGAAAAAGACGATGCGGTATTGCAGCGCGCCATGGCCGGCTTGGCCGACCTGCTCTATTACCTGGAATCCTGACCGTGGAGCGCTGCCCGGCTTGTCGCGCTCGCCTGGGCGATACGTCGCTATGCCCGCGTTGCGGCTGCGACTTCACCCTCGCAGTGCGCGCCGAAAACCAGGCGCGCAGCCTTGCCTGCCAAGCTGTCCAGGCTTGGTGCGCGGGGGAGCATGACAGGGCTGCACACCACGCCGACGCATCGCTGGCGCTAAAACGCAGCCGCCTGGCCGGAACGCTGGCGGCTATGCTGCGCGATGATTACTGTAAGCCGGACGAGCCGGAACCTATTACAGACTGAGTCAAATTTCTCCGTTCATGGTTCGATAGGGCTTTACCACGAACGGGGAAATTTGACTCAGTGCCTAGCGCGTATGCCGAGGTTGTACCATTACAACCTACTGCAACCTACCTTATTTTTAATCCGTTCGCCCTGAGCTTGTCGAAGGGTGAACGGATTAAAAATAAGGTAGGTACAGCGTTTTCAACTCAGATGGTTTGCTTTTGGCGAACAGCCAAGCCGACTCACGCTTTAGACGCGAAGGCGTGAAGAGAAGCGAACCCGTATCTTTGTTTTGCGAGTTGGGAATGAGACCGCCCATTCTTACTCGTCCCCACTTCTTCGCGGCTTCGCGTGAAAAATTCTTATCAGAAATTGCGACCTTCACTTGAAAATCGCAACTTCACAAGCGACAATTTGCGGTGTTATGTAGCTATTGCACAAAGCGAGTTAAAACAATAGGTTACGTAACATGATAAATCTTCTATTATTTTCGTAACTGATTGATTAATTAGAAGCCAATTACTGGCTTTGTGCGGTTGCTACAT
>JBAYVP010000510.1:0-2701 GCA_041674485.1 Sulfuricellaceae bacterium | reverse complement strand
TGAACGGGCTGGAGTGTGCGGTTTTCCGGGTGCAGGGCAAGGCGCAACGACGCGCAATGGTCGTTCCATTGCAAGGAGTTGCAACGCCGCCATGCGCCCGGAAAACCGTGCAATCCAGCCCGTTCAGCGGAGGTTTCTAGGTTAAAGACACAGGTGTCGAGCAGCAGATTCATTGCTTTCCCAGCTCCGGCGCATCAAGAAACGGGTCAGGCGCATTTCCCCGGAAATACACCATTATTTCTTCGGGCAAGGGGTCCCAAAACGCATCCGGCAGTTCCCAGCCCCGATCCTCGGCCAAGCCGATCGGGCGCGGCTCCTTGCGGGGCGGCGCCATCTGGCGGATTTCCGCCACCGGCATGTTGCGGCGACAAATCGTCACCGTTTCACCTTGCGCCACGGCAGCGAGATATTCGGAAAGGTGCGCCTTGGTGTCGGCGATATTGGCGGTAATCATGGTAAGTCGGACCTGACTATGAAGTTGGTCCAGTATATAGCTTGGCAGTCATGATGAAAAGATAATCCTAGAAAGCTCAGTTGACCGCTTGTCATGATGTGTAACATGGTAGTTTTAAACAGCTTTGTCATGCATTTTGCGTTCACCCGTTTGGTGAGAACGCTACGGGCTGGATTGCACGGTTTTCCGGGCGCATGGCGGCGTTGCAACTACAAGAGAAGGCAATGGAACGACCATTGCGCGTCGTTGCGTCTTGCCCTGCACCCGGAAAACCGCACACTCCAGCCCGTTCAACTGAGCTTTCTAGGATCATTGGCGGGCAGCCTGGATGGCGCCGAAGCGAAATCCGGGAGCGCCCAGCAGGATGCGAGCGGGGGCGGCTATTTCCGTCATCGCATCCGCGAAGCAGGCGGCCCCGGATTCCGCGAAGCTGCATCCAGGCTGCGTTGCTTCAAGACACAATTATGACATGCACCGGAACAAATGCACTATAGTGTTCTTCCCGCGTTTAAGCGCGCGTGCGAGAAAATCCCCCTGTTAAATTTTGAGGAATTTGGCTATATTTGAACGGCATATTCCGATCAGCTAAATCCTGTCAGTTCAAGGAGAAGAGAAATCGTTACTTCGATGTCTCCCACAAGCAAACCCATCAGCGCACTGCTGGTAGACGACCACCCGGTGGTGCGCGAGGGCTGCCGCAGCCTGCTGGAAAAAACGTCGGATATCCGGGTAGTGGCGGAGGCGGAAGATGGCGAAAGCGCTTGCATCTGTTATGCGCAATACAAGCCCAATGTGGTGGTCCTCGATCTCGGCTTGCCGGGCATCGACGGATTGGAAACGCTACACCGCATCAAAGCCCAGGATGTCGGCGCGCACATCCTGATGTTCAGCATGCACGACAGCGAAACCATGATAGTGCGTTCGCTGAAAGCTGGCGCGACAGGCTACCTGATGAAAAACAACGGCTTCGAGAAAATGGCGGAGGCGGTGCGCATCGTCGCGCAGGGAAAGACATTCATCGACTCCGCATACGCCGCCAGCATTATCTCCCACCAATTATTCGGCTACACCGAAGACCCGCTGCATGTGCTTTCTCAACGCGAATTCCAGTTATTCAAGATGTTCGCGGAAGGGCTATCGGCGGTCGATATTGCCGCAAAGCTATCCATCAGCCCCAAAACCGTAGGGGTGCATCACGCCTGCATCATGAAGAAACTGAATATTCACAATCCCACCCAGCTTGTTCGCTTGGCCATCCATTGCAACGTGATTCTGCCCTGACACCCGTTTTACGACGCTTGCCACTTTTTTCAGGCAGGGTTTGCCTGGCGCTAAAGATTTTCCTTAGATCATTTTATACCTTTTGCTTATTCCCATACCGTTGCGCTTGTAATAGAGTGGTGACTCGCACCACTCAATCGGTTTCCTCTTGCTTCGAGGAAAACGAAAATGCACACGTATTTTATTTCCGAACAAGAATGCCATCGCATATCCAATAGCTGGAAGGCACCCAGCGTATCCGGCAGATACGCCCATGGCGCCGTGGCTTCCGGCTGTTTCAAGCTGCAATGCGAAGCAGCGCTCTCAAAGCAAAAAACCGGTCATGAAGGAGAAAATCATGTTCATCGCCAGCAAGGATGACCGTTACTGTTGCACCTGCGGCAAGTGGAAAGGCATCAGGAACGAAAACCCCAGATTTTTTTTCACCATGGAATATGCAACAGGCAAATGTCCAACCAGGGAAACCGGGTCCACTACCTTGCCCAGCGAGAGTTGTCCGGACTGGATGGGCGTCAGCCAACCATCGACGGCATTTGCGGAACGTCAGGCATCCCGGATCACCATGCTTTAACCTAAGCCGGACAATTGCGACACGAAGTCGCTTATAGAAGTTGTTCCTACTTTACTGGAAGGAACCACCCGTGTCACCGGGTGAATCTAGGAGTCTTCATGGCGAGCGACTCTGACAACGTAACGAAGCGCCGCAAGGCGCGGGATACCAATCGCGAGAGGCGTATCCTAAAGTGGCCCCCTAAGTCAAGACAATATCGAGTTTAGTTTAAGCTGCACACGCTACTTCGCTTGCAGCTGGATGGCGCTGCCCCGCTTTTACCTTTGTTTTTTCTGGTGCATCTGATTTTGTTTCTGCAATGGAGGCACTCCCTGTTCCCTTACTCGGCACAGAATATTCCTCTACTGTGCGTGGGTATTTATCCACGATCATCGCACCGCCTCCCATAGCGGTTC
>JBAYVP010000509.1:0-2718 GCA_041674485.1 Sulfuricellaceae bacterium | reverse complement strand
TTGCCAAGATGTGTAACATGGTGGTTCTAAACAATTTTGTCATCTATTTTGCGTTCACCCGTTTGGTGAGAGCGCTACGGGCTGGATTGCACGGTTTTCCGGGTGCATGGCGGCGTTGCAACTACAAGAGAAGGCAATGGAACAACCATTGCGCGTCGTTGCGCCTTGCCCTGCACCCGGAAAACCGCACACTCCAGCCCGTTCAACTGAGCTTTCTAGGATAATGAGCAGCAATCTCATTCCCCCGGACGACAACGATATGTCGGATGGCGAACTGCTGCCGTTTGCCGAGGAACCGCTTGTCGAGGAGCCGGCGGAAATTAGGGTCGAACCGGAGATCATGATCGAGCCTTCGATCGTCGCCAACGATTTCCAGGGCGACGCCACCCTGATCTATCTCAAGCAAATCGGCCAGAATGCGTTGTTGAGCGCGGAAGAAGAAGCGCGTTTGGCGCGTCTCAACCGCCAGGGCGATTTCGCGGCGCGCCAGCGCATGATCGAATGCAACCTGCGGCTGGTGGTGAATATCGCCAAGCACTACGTCAACCGCGGCATGGCGCTGCTCGACTTGATCGAAGAGGGCAACCTGGGGCTGATACACGCCCTGGAAAAATTCGACCCTGAGCGTGGCTTCCGTTTTTCCACCTACGCCACCTGGTGGATACGCCAGAACATCGAGCGTTCCATCATGAACCAGTCGCGCACCATTCGGCTGCCGGTGCATATCGTTAAGGAACTCAATCTCACCCTGCGCGCCTGGCGCCATCTGGAAACCCTCAACGAGCGCGAGCCGACGGCGGAGGATGTGGCGCACTTGCTCGACCGTCCGGTGGAGGAGGTGCGTTACATTCTCGGCTTGAACGAGCGCATCGCTTCTCTCGATGCGCCGCTCGACATCGATCCCAGCCTATCCATCGGCGAATCGATCCCGGACGCCTTGGCATTGCTGCCGGAAAACCTGCTGCAAAATGCCGAAATCCACGCCCATGTGCTGGCATGGATGGAAGAGCTTTCCGATAAGCAGCGCTGGATCATAGAGCGCCGCTTCGGACTGCATGGCCAGGAAATACAAACTCTGGAGCAGTTGTCCGAGGATCTGTCCATCACCCGCGAGCGGGTGCGCCAGATACAACTGGAAGCGTTACAGGTGTTGCGGCGGCTGTTGAAGCGCCGCGGCGTGTCGCTGGATATGCTGTTGTAGCGCAGCCGGAAAGATGCACCGCCAACCCGTGCGCGAAGAACGGCTGGATCGGCGGCAGGAACGCAGTATCCCTTATTTATCGAAGGGCTTGGGACGCGGTGTTTGATCGCTGGACGGCGGCAGGATGGGTATCTGGAACTTAGGCTGGTCGCCGGTCAGGGTTTTCAGGAAGGCGACGACTCTGGCATTTTCCTCGGGCGTGAATTTTTTGCCCAACTGGACGCGCGCCATCGTATCCACCGCTTCCGGCAACGTGTCGGCGGCGCCGTCGTGGAAGTAGGGGTAGGTCATTTCCACGTTGCGTAGCGTGGGCACCTTGAAATTGAAGCGGTCGGCATCCTTGCCGGTCACGGCCACGCGTCCTTCAGCCGGGCTGCTGGCCTTATAGGGTTCGACCACACCCATTTTCTGGAACGAATTTCCGCCTACCGCCGGCCCGTTGTGGCAAGCCACGCAACCGGTTTCCTTGAATAGCTTGTAACCGACTTGTTCGTCGGCGGTCAGCGCTTTCTTGTCACCTTTCAGCCATTTGTCGAAACGCGAATTCGGCGTCACCAGCGTGTCTTCAAACGCGGCGATGGCCTTGGTCACCTTGTCGAGATCGACCTTGTCGGAACCGAAAACCTGCTTGAATTCGGCGACATAGCCGGGGATGGATTGCAACATGCCGATAGCCAGATCGTGGGTGAAGGCCATTTCGCCGGGATTGGCGATAGGGCCGGCAGCCTGCGCCTGAAGATCCTTGGCGCGGCCATCCCAGAACTGGGCGACGTTCAGGGTCGAATTCAACACGGTGGGGGAATTGATCGGGCCTTTCTGCCAGTTATGGCCGATGGAACTCTTGAGATTGTCCGAACCGCCCATGGAGAGATTGTGGCAGGAATTGCAGGAAATGAAACCCGATTTCGACAGGCGCGGATCGAAAAACAGCTTCTTGCCCAGTTCCACCATAGCCGGATTGCCGATTTTGGCCGCTTCGATGGGCTGGATCGGCTCATTAGCCGCGGCTGCGGCATAATTCGCCCAAGCCGCGCATATTGCCAATGTAAGTGTTGCGATTACATTTTTTTTCATCTGAATCCTCCTGAATAAACGATGTTCATGCCGGGAACCTCCCGGTGCATGCTTTCCGGCGCGCTGTTTTGCCGTAATCCGACTATCCATGCGCCTCCTTTTTTAAAACTGCAAAAAAGTGCTTTTCAGATTAGAATGAATATAAATTTTTAACAAGGTATATATATTAATTTAATTATAAATAGCCTCGACAATGATAAAAAATAGACTTTTGTCAACCAATATGGCTTTTTGTTCGGCTAAGGCTATTGTGAAATCTGCATGGAAAAGGTTTTTAACGGGGGGATGAACAATCCCAAGCCGGATTAGGATAATCCTAAAAACCTCCGTTGAACGGGCTGGAGTGTGCGGTTTTCCGGGTGCAGGGCAAGGCGCAACGACGCGCAATGGTCGTTCCATTGCAAGGAGTTGCAACGCCGCCATGCGCCCGGAAAACCGTGCAA
>JBAYVP010000508.1:0-2745 GCA_041674485.1 Sulfuricellaceae bacterium | reverse complement strand
GCAGGGCATACCCGACGGCCTTACGGCCTGGGCACAAGAGGCGCAACGACGCGCAATGGTCATTCCATTGCCTTCTCTTGTAGTTGCAACGCCGCCATGCGCCCGGAAAACCGTGCAATCCAGATCAAAGCGCTCTCACCATACGGGTACACGCGAAATATATGGCAAAGTTGTTTAGAACCACTGTGTTATACATCTTGGCAAGCGGTCAACTGAGCTTTCTAGGTTTAGTATTCTACCAGCACAAAGCCCGCGCCACCGTTGCCGCCGGTGGCGTCAGCTCCCGCGCCGCCGCCTCCCGACCCCTGAGCGCCCGCGTTGCCGACACCCGCAGACGACCCACCCCCGCTGCCGGATTCCGGCAGCCCCAACAGAGAGGCGATGCCGGCTGCACCTAACCGTGCTCCGGGCGTGACCGCACCCATTGACCCTGAACCACTCGCTGAATTGGCGGCATAGGCTGTCCCTGCGGTATTCCGCGCGGAAAGCCCGCCGCCCCCTCCGCCGCTTCCGCCGTATGTATCGGGTGACGAGCCGGCGCCGCCCCCCTTGCCGGGAACCACCGCGAGCGGTATCCCATCGAAGTAGTATCCGGTCTGGTCGGGTGCCGGATTGCTATATTGGGCGCCCCCAAAGCCACCGAAAGCGGCGATGACCACGCGGCCTGCTTGAACAATCTGCGACACCCCTCCAGGCGTGCCCACGCCTGCCGGGTAGCCGCCATATTGTCCTACGCCGCCCGCACCGCCCGCACCGACAGTGATTGTTAGCATTTCCCCCGGCGTGACGTTGAGGTCGCCCCGGAGAAACAGCCCGCCACCACCGCCACCGCCACTACAGGTGGCAGCACTGTTTCCGCCAGTCCCACCCCCGCCCCCACCCAGCGCCGACGCGCGAATGCGCGTGACACCCGCCGGCACCACCCAAGTGGTCGAGCTGGTGAAGAACTTGCGATTGACGCCCGTGTTATTAGTCGCGCACATTTGCTGGAGCACCTTGCGCGACCCCGGCCAGCCTAACAGTCCGTTGTTCATAGATTGCCCCCTTCGACGACGATATTGAACGATTCGGCGTTATTAGTCGCCGCGCGCACCGAATAACCGGTGGGGAGGTACAGGGGCGGATCGATGTCGGTCACGCTGGTAAACGCCACCGCCGTGCCGGAAGGCGTCACCGCCGACACCGCGACCTCCTTCCACAGGAACGCCGTCGCACCGTTATGAATAAAAAAGCGGATTATGCCCGCCGAGGTAGACGCGCGCGCGACGATGGAAAGGCGGCTGACCATAGCGCCTGCCGCGCCGGCGGTGAAGACTGGTGAAACCGTCCCCGTGCCGTCGCGGGCGGTGTTGGCGGTGGTAATGTTTGCGATGGCGCAATTCGGGGTTGCTGCATAAGAAGGCGTTGTTGCCATGATGATCTTGCTCCTGAAAAATAGTGGATGAGGTTGTTGTCGTCTTGATAAGTGCTTGCGGTCGGGTGGGCACGGCTTTATCGCACCCACCCGGCTGGCAATCACCCTGGTAGACGTGCCGCCATGGTAGGCGGATGAGGCGGATGGGTTAATGCTGACCGCGGTCAGCACCTTTTTTGGCTATGGTAAAGTTGTTGCTGTGGATTAGTGCCGTAGTCGCGTATCGCCGCCGGGATGCGCGAGCGATGCGCCTCCTGTCGTCGGCACATCCTACGACACTGCCCTGCTTAGTGCGACTCGACTCATGGCAACAACCCATAAAGACAAAACCTTTTTCACCGCAGAGGACGCAGAGGACGCAGAGGAAAAGCATGAGGGGTTTCCTCCGCGTCCTCTGCGGTGAATAGGGTTTTTCCATGCTGAGAACAAATTCACCCTGGCAGTCGCACCAGGGTAAATTTGTTCTCGGAAATTCATGATGAAAATCAATGATGCCTGGCATTCATGAACCTCTGGCAAGTCGTAGGGTGGATAAGCGCAGCGCATCCACCTTTCTACGCCGATTCGGTGGATGCGCTACGCTTATCCACCCTACGCTTGCCCGAGAACAAATTTACCCTGGCAGTTGCACCTACAGCGATTGACGCCGCCGCCGACCAAGCGCATGATGCGCGTAATGCCGCAAACACGGCAGGCGGGTTTAGCAGCCCGGAGATAAGGCGCAAAACCGCCGCCAAGCGGTTTTTTTTGCGTCAACAATCATGGCGACACCCTTTAATGGGCGCGCCTTGTGGGGCAGCTTCGGCTGCGCCGGTTCCTTATCCCGGTCTGCTAACCCGCAAGGTCGCGCCCTCCCGTTTAGCAGCGGGTGGCGCGATTCCCAAATCCGCACGATAAGGAGTCTCACCCTCATGAACCCCACCACCGCCCTAAATTCCGCCATTCAGGAACTGAACCACACCATCGCCACGCTGGCGCGTTGCCCCGCAACCGACCAACCCGCCACTGCGGCATTGCACAGCGCCACCACCGCACAGGCCTATTTGCGCGATGCGTTGGCAGCGGCAACGCCTGCCGACATTTCCGCCCTCGCCGCGCCCACGGGCGAACCCGGTGCTTTCAATCTCATTTCCGAACTCTGGGAACGCGCTGCGCCCAGCCTGGACCATGAACCTAGAAACCGCATTTGCTTAACCGCAGAGACGCAAAGACGCAGAGAAACCAATGAGTTACAACAATTTTCCGCTTCACCAAATGGGTAGTGTCGCACGACACCATAACTCATTGTTTTTTCTCAGCGCCTCTGCGTCTCTGCGGTTCAACTGAGTATT
>JBAYVP010000507.1:0-2756 GCA_041674485.1 Sulfuricellaceae bacterium | reverse complement strand
GATGTGAGGCATGCTGTTGATGCGCGAATAAAACTGACCTCCTGTGCGCGTTGAATATTGACCAGGGCGGATAGCCGCCTGTTATAGGTCGGCCTGTGGATAAATGTAACCCAAATTTCAAGCAGCAGCGAGCATTCCTGGTCGGATACGTCGATGGTCGAGCGCGGGCCGGACAGTTGCAGGGTGGCCGGATTGAGCCGGAGACGTCCGGTGACGAGGGCGGGGGCGGGGCGCACCCGGCGTGACAGGGCCTGGATTGCCGCGTCGAGTTCTTCCACGGAGGTCGGCTTGGTGAGGTAGATGTCCGCGCCGCTGCCGTAACCCTCGATCTTGTCGCGCGCCTGCCGGCGGGCCGTGACCATGATGATGCCGACCTCGGGTAGCACCTCGCGGATGCGCCGCGCCAGGCTGATGCCGTCTTCTCCGGGCAGGTTGAGGTCCAATAACAGAATGTCCGCCCGGAAGGCGCCCAGCCAGCGCAAGATAAGGTGGATGCGCTACGCTTATCCACCCTACATTTTTTCTGAGAACAAATTTACCATGCGTGCCCACCCTACCGGGCTTTCAATGCATCCAGAGATAGCGTACCAGCAATTCGCTATCGGTCTTGAACCCGTTCTGGATGTCGGTGTCGCGCGCAAGCCGGACAATCCACTGATGCTTGCGGTTGTCGCTGTTGAATGTCGTGCCCAGCATCAACCGCGTATTGTCCGGCGGATTGTTCTGTCCAACGCCGTTGATGCGCGTCTCGCCGCCACCGTTGCCCTGTGCCCCTACATGAAACTGCCAATCCGGCGTCGCGCGGTAACGCAGGTAGCCGGTCAAGGCAAGGGAATGGCGCTGCGCCAGCCGCGTGTTGCCGACATAATCGTCGTTGTCGCCATACCAGGCGACTTCCGGCGACAGCTCGAACACCAGCGACTTCGATAAAGGTTGTATCCAGCCGAGGCTGAGCGTCAGCTTCGAGCGATTCTCGCCGATGTTCGCCACTTGCCGGCGCTCGTAATCGCCTGTCGGCGCGGAAACGAGGGCGCTCAGGCCGAGATACCGGCCCTGGTCGCGGTCCGCCATTAGCCAGCTCGTTGCGCCCAGGCGCAGGTCGCCCATGCCGCTGGCTTCCTTGCCCAGCAAACCGGCGAGCGACGCCGGGGCAATGTCGGCATGCGCCCACGGCAGAACGGCGATGACGGATAGCGGCTTGCCGGCCAACTCGAAGAAATGCCCGGCGCGCAGCGCCAGAATTTGCATGTCAACTTCGCCGTCGAGCGTCTTGCGCCCGCCGGCATACGGCCCGCTCGTCGCCCGCTGGTACGCATAGACGGCCAGCGTCGTCGTTCCCTTTGCCAGCGGAAAATAGTCGCCGGGCGATATGTCATTGACTGCCGCCGATGAATTGCCAACTCCCAGCAAGCCCAGCATCGCGATTGTTACGAGTTTACAGATGAGCGCCGAAGTCCTGCCAAGCATTGCCATCGCCCGCGTCTCCATGAAGGATAAGAAATTTAACTTCGCCAAGTATCCATGGCGGCGGCGCACCAGTCAACCCGATATTTATCGCCGAATTCCCATGAAAAACCTGAATTTCGCCTTCCCCTCCACGCGAAAAGGCCAGAATTTGACGCGCAAAAGTCGAAAATCAGGCGCATTCTGAACCGAGCAAGCGTAACCCGGATGGAGCTTCGCGGAATCCGGGGCCGCCGACAGGCGGAAAAAACGGCTGTGTATACCACCGCCTTTGCGCCCTCGCGGGCGCTCCCGGATTCCGCTTTGGCTCCATCCGGGCTACACCACTGCTGGAATTTCAGCCAAGTAGGGTGGGCACGTTTTTTGTGCCCACGCGGTCAGCGGAGGATGTTTCCGCGTGGGCACGATAAAGCCGTGCCCACCCTTGTATGATCGAATTTAATGAAATGTTGTTCAAGGAGGTTAGGTAAGATTACATGATTCATTGGGGAGGCCGTCCCACCCTGAGGACTGGTTTTAACCAGAGCCTGCTGTGTAGATTGGCACCCCGCCCTATTCGCCCATACCGTGGAGTATCCAAGGCCTTGAGCCTGTATATACAAGGAAGGTAGGCGCATGTGCAGGGTCGGGGAACCGGTGAATAGTTTACTTTCTTTAACCTTGCAAATAAACACCATGACCACTCAACCCAAACAAATTATTCAAGAACTTAAACCGCTTTTCGCTGGAATCGATGTCGGCGCTGATGAATTGGTTCTTGTCATCCGCAAAAACGGCGACTCTCACAAGGCACAGAAATTCACCAACACACCCGCTGGCCGCGCTCGCCTAGTGGCGAAATTGGTCAAGTTGCCAGGAATCATTGTCTGCCTGGAGGCCACGGGAGTCTATCATTTCGATCTGTCCATTGCCCTTCACGACGCCGGCGTGGCGCTCATGGTGGTCAATCCGAAGGCTTCTCACAACTTCGCCAAGGCCATGATGAAAAACAGCAAAACGGATGCCGTCGATGCTGAAACGCTGGCTCAATTCGCCGAGCGGATGGACTTCGTTGCTTGGACTCGCCCCGCCAACGAAAAAATCGCCCTACGCGGTTTCTCCCGTCGCATTGACGAACTGACCCGCCAAAAAGCCGCTGCCAAGAACCAGCTACACGCTTTGGCCGCCTCTCAGGAAACGCCTAAGGAGGTCTTGCGCGATGCCAAACTGAGCATCTCCAATCTGGAGAAACGCATTGCCCGTCTGAGCAAAAAGGCTCGCGCCCTAATCAAGAAACACCCTGAAATCGAGCG
>JBAYVP010000506.1:0-2812 GCA_041674485.1 Sulfuricellaceae bacterium | reverse complement strand
GAGAATGGAACAACCATTCTTCGTCGTTGCGCCTCTTGTGCCCAGGCCGTAAGGCCGTCGGGTATGCCCTGCACCCGGAAAACCGCACACTCCAGCCCGTTCAACGGAGGTTTCTAGGTTGAACCATTTCATTCTCAACCCGAAATACTGGCTATGGCCGGTGGTCGCGTGGGCGGCGGTATTGCTGTTGTCTTTGCTCTGGAGTTGGCACGTAGCGGAGCGCCAGGTGCATGAGATGGCGACCGGCGCGGGGCGTTCCGTGTTCAAGACAGTGGAAGCGATGCGCCTGTGGAATGCCGGCCATGGCGGCGTATATGCGCCGGTCGGCGGGGGCGCCAAGCCCAATTCCTATCTCGATGCGCCCGAGCGCGACATCGTCACGCGTTCGGGCAAAAAACTCACCCTGCTCAATCCGTCCCACATGACCCGCCAATTGGCCGAAATCGTCAACGAGCAAGAAGGCGGCATGGTGCTGCATCTTACCAGCCTCAAGCCGCTCAATCCCGCCAATGCGGCCAACGAATGGGAAAGCGCCGCGCTCCAGTCGTTCGCCCAGGGAGAAACCGAGCACTCCGCTTTCGTCGAGGAAGGCGGCCACACCTATTCCCGCTACCTGGCGCCGCTACGGGTCGTGCAGGCCTGCATCCCGTGCCACAAAAAACAGGGCTACAAGCTCGGCGACATCAGCGGCGGCTTAAGCGTAGTGTTTCCGGCAGATCCGTTCCTTGTTCCGCTACAGGCGGAAAAACGCAATCTGGAGATCGCCCATTTTGCCCTGTGGCTGTTGCTCTCCGGCGTGTCGCTATTTCTTCTGATGCGCTTGCGCCAGCAAATGTTCCTGCTCCAAGAAGCCGGGGAACAACAGGAAAAACGGCTCGGCCTGCGCACCGCCGAATTGCAGGAACAGGCGCAGGAGCGCGCGCAGGCCGAGGCGAAAATGCGGCAGATCGTCAACTCCTTCGAAGGCGGCGTCTACGGCGTCGATCCAGCCGGCAACTGCACTTTCTGCAACCCGGCGGCGCTACGCCTGCTGGGCTATCAGGATATATCCGAAGTGCTTGGCAGAAATATGCACGGACTGGTTCATGCAGCCTGCCAGGACATGAACCGCCAGCCGTCCGGCGTGTGCCGCCTGAACACCTACCGCGACGGCATGACCGCGCACGTCGAGGACGACGTGTTCTGGCGCGCCGACGGCAGCGCGATGCCGACGGAATATCGCTCCCATCCGATATTTTTCGACGGCAACGTAATCGGCGCAGTGGTGACTTTCGCCGGCATCGCCGAGCGCCTGGAAATGCAGAAGGACATGTGGAACAAAGCCAACTTTGACGAATTGACCGGCCTGCCCAACCGCAACCTGTTTTACGACCGCCTCGAACAGGCCATCGTCCATTCCGCGCGCATCGGCAGCCAGGTTGCCCTGCTGTACATCGACCTGGACGGCTTCAAGGCAGTCAACGACCGCCTGGGCTACGCCGCCGGCGACGAACTCCTGCGGCTGGCGGCAGAGCGCCTGGAAGGCTGCGTGCGCGAAAGCGACACCGTGGCGCGCCTGGGCGGCGACAAATTCACCATCGTACTGCCCCAAGTCAGCCGGGAATTCGAAGTCGAAGTAGTGGCCGGCAAGGCGCTGGAGCATTTATCCCAGGCATTCAGAGTGGGCGGCAACGAAGCATGCGTCTCCGCTTCCATCGGCATCGCACTCTACCCGCGCGACGGCAGCAACGGCATCGTCCTGATCAAACACGCTAACGTAGCGATGTGTCAGGCGAAAGAGAGCGGACGCGATGCGTACCGGTTTTTCTCCAGCGTTGAAAGTCATGGGCAGTAGGGTGGGATGGGCACGATAAAGCTGTGCCCATCCCTACCGGGCTTGATACGTGACTTCAATGTGACTACAATCTGGAATCAGGATCAACATCATGGAGAGTTGCTATGAGTGCCGCAGACACCTACGTTCGCGCCCGGATCGATACGGCCACCAAAGAACGCGCCGCCGATGCGCTGGAAGCGATGGGCTTGTCCATTTCGGACGCTATTCGCTTGCTGATGCTCCGCATCGCTGACGAACGTCGTTTGCCGTTTGAGGTAAAGGCCCCTAGCAAGAGCAGCCGTAAGGCACTGGCAGAAATTGCGGCAGGAAAAGTGAAGACCTTCGCTACCGTAGACGACTTGATGGCGGACTTGAATGCGGACGATTGATACGCCGGGATCATTCAAGCGCGACTTCAAGCGCGAAAGAAAAGGGTCACACAAGGCGACGCTCGGCGCCGATTTGAAGTTGGTTATTGACGCGCTGGTACTTGATCAGTCGTTGGCTGCAAGCTACCGCGACCACAGTCTAACCGGCGAATGGACAGGATGCCGCGAATGCCATATCAAGCCAGACCTGCTGTTGATCTACAAGAAAGAGGGCGATAACAAGCTGATTCTGGCACGCCTCGGCTCGCATAGTGAAGTGTTTGGCTAACCTTGTTCCGTTGCGTCCCGCCGCTGGCGAATGATGCCATCTCAGGTAAAGATTACTGGCAAAGCGACCTTGTTTAAAACCGTGGTTTATTCCCTGATGTTTCCGAAAAGGCGGTTCGCATTCATACCGCCACCGCCTCCGAGAGCACCAGATCACGGAACTTCGCCGGAAGATCGCCCGGCGTCAACAGATCGACCTGTACGCCCAGCCTATCTTCCAGCTCGATTTGCAGCCCACCGAGGTCGAATAACGTCACTCCCGGCAGCGGATCGACCAGCAAATCCAGGTCGCTATCGTCCCGGTCGATACCATGCAGGACAGAGCCGAACACGCGAGGAT
>JBAYVP010000505.1:0-2828 GCA_041674485.1 Sulfuricellaceae bacterium | reverse complement strand
GCAGCTTCATTAAGCCGCTTCTGAAGTTCTCTGCAATGGGAACTCATAGAGGCGAAATCTAATCGGGGGTGCCCCAGGTAAGATTGAGGCATTTTTTCATGAGATTTTGCCTCCGCCTCGTAGCTCGCTGCCTTCTGGGCAAAGAAGTCCGCGATCCGTTGATGATCGGCTGCCGTCTTGGCATTCGCGATGGCCGCAGGAATTTCGCTGACGGGCGGCACTGTGGTGCATGCCGCGAGGGTCAGCATCGCAATTGCTGCAAATACGGACGTGAGATCGATGCGCATGGCATTTTCCAATATTTTTGCAATGATTGAGATTGTGCGACCTGGGAGCTGTCGCAGACATTACCGCCGAGTTACAAATCGGTCAGCTATCTCGCATAGGCCACCGACGACTCCCCTCTGGGGTGCGCTTCCGGTTGGTGCGTCAACGCAATTGGCTGTGCCATAACAGTGCGTAATAGAAGGTTGCAGGCCGCAGGAAAACGGTAGTGTATTGACTTACAACAACTACATCACCTGGCATATCTCGTGCTACTGCAGTGTTGCACTATTTCCTTTTCAACTATCGACCGCAGGAAACATGATGAAGATATCAATATTTGCCTTTGCCGTGGCTACTGGTCTTGCAGCTCCGGTTCTAGCCGACGAAACTCCCGTTAGCCCGCACACGCTGACCGCCAACGTTGCATTTGCCAGCCAGTACGTATTCCGGGGGCTGTCACAGACAAATGGAAAACCAGCGGTGCAGGGTGGGTTGGATTACTCTCACTCGTCCGGCTTTTATGCAGGGACTTGGCTGTCCAGCATTTCTTGGTTCACGGATCAAAATGCTGGTATTGCCTCCAACCCGCGGTCGCTGGCTTCCCCAGGCGGCTTGGGCGCCCCCTATTCGGCAAATGGTAGTAACGCTGCCAGCCTGGAATGGGATTTCTATGGCGGCTACAAGAATAGCTTCGCCACGGATTGGAACTATGACCTTGGCGCCCTCAGTTATTACTACCCAGGTAAATATGAGAATCTGGGCGCCTATCGGAAGCCCAATACAACAGAGGTCTACGCTTCCATCGGGTACAAATGGCTGTCGCTGAAATATAACAAGGCGGTCAGCACGAATACTTTTGGGGTGATCGATTCCAAGGGCGGTAGTTATTTGGATCTTTCTGCGGCTATTCCTGTTGGCAAGAGCGGATATACCCTGTTGGCGCACGTTGGCAGGCAAGACTATCCGGGAAATGCCAACCCGGTTTATTGGGGAACCTCTGGTGGCAATAACAACTTTTTCGACTATACGGACTACAAGTTGGGGGTGACGAAAGAATATCTCGGGTTTACGTACGGCTTGAATTGGACCTACGCTTCAACAAAACACGCTGCTCCAGATGGTCAAACAACCGCATACATGAACGCCTTTGGGAAGAATATTGGCCGTGATCGCGTTGCACTTTCGGTTACGAAGACTTTTTGAGTCATGAGGAGACCACCCACCCGCATTTCAAGTCACGGGGTACATGTCTTGCTGAAGGTTCGATGGACAGATGGGAATCGTCGTGATCAACATTCTGTCTGCGCGTCCGACATGCATTCAAATGGGCTGGACAGGCAGGAAATTACCCATATATATTTCTGTAATCAGTTTGCGGTCAGTAATCGTGGCCGTTCTGCAATCGTTCGACATTGCCTCTCAACGCCAAGGAGCTTCACATGAAAGCCAAGTTCTTACTCGCAGCCCTGATAGCCACGCTGACAACCTCCTTCGCGGTTATTGCCGCAGACCCGCCCGCAAAGGAAACCGCCGCGCCGGCTGAGAAACCGGCCAAGGCAGAACCAGCGAAAAAGAAGATGAAGAGGCATAGCCACGTGGAAGCAAAAGGCAGCCCCGCACCGGCAGAAGCTGGAGAGATGAAAGATCAGCCCAAGCGGCCACCACACGACCATCTCAAAGAAAAGGGGATGTAGGCAGGCGCCGTTCCGCTATCGTTTAACGGCCTCAGCCGACCTCGTTTGAAAACCGTCATTAGTGAGCCAAATCGATCCGGTGCCTGACGCCGACTGAGTTCGCTGCTCGATATCGGGCGTCGGGGTCTATCACTGGGCAACATTTGGCGGCTGTGAAGACCGCTGTGGGTGATCTGACCTCGACGGCGCGGCTCGAACGGCGCACGTTCACGGGACCCATGAATAGTCGTATAATTTCTCCAACGCGAAAGAACCAGGCTGAAGACGCCGTGCGGAGTTATGCCATGACCGATCAACAACGAGCAATTATCGCCGTGCAAATTTGGCTAAAGCCTGATGGCGCTCCGATTTCTTGCTTTGAGAAAATCAAGGTGCTAAATCAAAACTTCGAGGAACTTCGCCAACTGGCTCAGGATGCCCTCGATGACGCGATTCTCATGGAATGCAGCGAGGAGCAGATTCGGCAGGCTTTGCACCAGATGATCGACGAGTTGCGCAACTCATACGCGAATAACTGAATCGCCTCATAGTCGTCAGCGGCGATAACGAGATCGCTTGGGAAGCCAAGTACTAGCGAACTCTTAAGCCGTCTCCATCTTTCCGAAATAGTCGTTTACGACCTCACTGAGTCTGCCTCGCAATTTGTCCGGGGCGGCACAACCGATTTCGGCATAAAGTACTTCAGCCTGCCAGAGAAAGGCGTATGAAATGTCCGGGTCAAAATGTCTCCCAATTCCCTTTTCAATTTCCCGGATAACCTCGGCGAGCGGCAGCGCTTGTTTATAGGGCCTTACGGAAGTCAGCGCATCGAACACATCGACCAAGGCGAACAGCCTTGCGTTAAAAGGTATGGTTTCTCCAGCCAGG
>JBAYVP010000504.1:0-2849 GCA_041674485.1 Sulfuricellaceae bacterium | reverse complement strand
TAAGAAACTGCCCATTAATTATTTCCCCTAATATCTACTCAGCAGGTTTGCTCCCTTCTCCCGCAGGCGGGAGAAGGGCCGGGGATGAGGGCGTTTACGCTTCGGCAAACGGTGACTATGCGCAGCGTCCCTCACCCCAACCCCTCTCCCGCTTGCGGGAGAGGGGCTTTTCTGCCGTTTGAAATTAAGGGGAAATAATTAATGGACAGTTTCTAAGGGGCGCATGGTGGCAATTTTTCAAGCCCGCCGACAGTAACAATGCAGTAACACGGTTTTATGATGCGGCGTCCTAACCGCGTGGGCGCGCAAAGTATATATGGTGTGGCGCCAATTTATGATATTGACTCAACGCGCCTTTCGCCAGTAAACCGCAACGGGGTCGATCGTCTCCAGGGGTTCCCGGATGGCGTGACGCGCACGGAATTCGTCCACTGCGGTCTTGCAGGCGTTAAGCGCGCCGTAGTCATCTACGATGATGAATCCGCCGGGCGCAACCTTGTGATAGAGGTTCGTCAGCGCATCCATGGTCGATTCATACAGATCGCCATCCAGCCGCAGCAATGCCAGCTTCTTGATCGGGGCGGTGGGCAGCGTGTCCTTGAACCAGCCTTTGAGAAACTTTACTTTGTTGTCGAGCAGGTCGTAACGGGCGAACAGGTCTTCGACCGCTTCCTGGCTCACGGACAAATAGGGAAAGGCGTCCGCCGAAAAATCGATTTCGAGACGATCCTGCGCGCAGTCGGCCTTGGGCAATCCGGCGAAGGAATCCGCCACCCAGACGCGGCGTTTCTCAATGCCGTGCGCCATCAGGTAGCCGCGCATGAACACCGTCGCGCCGCCCTTCCACACGCCGGTTTCGATCAAGTCGCCGGGAATTTTGTCGGCAATGATCGTATCGAGGCATTGTTGAATATTATCCAGGCGCGCCTGCCCGACCATCGTGTGGGCGACGAAGGTGAAGTTTCGCATAAAGAGAATCTCCTCACCTTCCGCGCTGAAAAACCCTACATAACTGTTAATCTTGCGCATGTCCTCAAGAACATGGTGGACAGATTGATTTCGTATTCCGAGATACTCGGGAATAATTGCCTTGAGGTTAACCGGCTGTCGCATGAGCAGGTAGTTCAACAACAATAATAACCGCGCCTCATTTTCCGTATACAACAGGTTAAGCAGGCTTTTTTTGAGCAGTGACAGGTAGCGTTCGGCATATACCATAGGGGGGGGAGGCAGGGTTGATTTGCTCATTGGCTTAGCCTTGCCCTTGCCTTTTCCCATGCCGTCCCCCTGTGCTGTTTATCGGTCGTTTAGCATTCTATCATCACGAAACCGTTGCCGCCGTTTCCGCCAGGGTAGGAACTTACCCCACCGGACCCCCCTGACCCCTGAGCGCCCGCCTTTCCAACACCCGCAGACGACCCGCCCCCGCTGCCGGATTCCGGCAGCCCTAACGGAGGGGTGCCACCGGCGACACCGTTAAGCACCCCCGGCGTCATCGCGCCCAGCGACCCGGAACCGCTGACGGAATTAGCAGTATAGGCTGTCCCTGCGGTATTCTGTGCGGAAAGCCCACCACCCCCGCCGCCGCTTCCACTGTATAACGTGGAGCTTGAGCCTGAACCGCTACCTTTTCCTGAAACAACCACGAGCGGAGTCCCCTCGAAATAGTACGCCGTTTGGTCGGGTGCGGGGGAGTTCCCTTCGGGTGCCCCGTTCCCACCGCCGGCAATGATGACCGCGTGTCCCGCCTGGACGATCTGCGATACTCCTCCAGGGGCGCCTGCGGAGCCCGTACCGCCGCCCGAGCCACCCGTACCACCCGTTCCTACGGTGATTGTCAGTGTTTCCCCCGGCGTAACGTTGAGCCAGCCCCGGAGAAACAGCCCACCGCCGCCGCCTGCGCCACTAACGTTGTTGTTGACGTACCCACCACTCCCACCTCCACCCCCGCCCAGCGCCGACGCGCGAATACGCGTGACACCTCCCGGCACCACCCAAGTGGTCGAGCTGGTAAAAAACTGGCGCGCCCCCAGGTCGTTGGTCGCGCACATCTGCTGGAGCACCTTGCGCGACCCCGGCCAGCCTAACAGTCCGTTGTTCATAGATTTCCCCCTTCGACGATGACATTGAACGATTCGGCGTTATTAGTCGCCGCGCGCACCGAGTAACCGGTAGGGAGGTACAGGGGCGGATCGATGTCGGTCACGCTGGTAAACGCCACTGCCGTGCCGGAAGGCGTCACCGCCGACACCGCGACTTCCTTCCACAAAAACGCGGTCGCACCGTTATGGATAAAAAAGCGGATCATGCCCGCCGAGGTGGACGCGCGCGCGACGATGGAGAGGCGGCTGACCATAGCGCCTGCCGCGCCGGCGGTGAAGACGGCGCCAACCGTGCCCGTGCCGTCGCGGGCGGTGTTGGCGGTGGTAATGTTTGCGATGGCGCAATTCGGGATTGCTGCATAAGAAGGCGTTGTTGCCATGATGATTTTGCTCCTAAAAAAATAGTTAATGAGTTGATACTTCAATATGTTGCGCCTTACCCGCAGGTCAACAGAGAACTCCATCGCACCCACGCGGATCAACGCGATCAATTCCACGTGGGGGCGCGTGCCACCCGGCTGTGTGCTGAGTCATTGGCGCTATGCGGGCTTTTACTCAGCACTCAGCACTTTTAACCTAGAAAGCTCAGTTGAACGGGCTGGAGTGTGCGGTTTTCCGGGTGCGGGGCATACCCGACGGCCTTACGGCCTGGGCACAAGAGGCGCAACGACGCGGAATGGTCGTTCCATTCCCTTCTCAAGGAGTTGCAACGCCGCCATGCGCCCGGAAAACCGTGCAATCCAGATC
>JBAYVP010000503.1:0-2889 GCA_041674485.1 Sulfuricellaceae bacterium | reverse complement strand
CGTATTGAACGACTGACCCAGCAATGACGAGAGCATGTCGGCCACAGCGCTCAAGCTGCACGAATGCGCGAGGATCATGCCAAAGCTCCATAACGCCAAGCCCACAGCTTGTGGCTTGCTGATCGATGGAAAACGCATGGCGATGGTATCGATCCATTGGTAAAACTCAGGTTGGCGTGTCATGATAGCACCCCGCTAAAAGAGATTAGTGACACTTACATGATAGCGCAATGCTATGTTTTGTCGCAGCTTTCTTAAAAACCTACACTTGTAAGCTTGGAGGGGGAGGGGCTTCTCGCGCCGACTTGTGTGTAACGATGAGGTCTTAATCACGCCAGTCAGTTTCGCGTAAGCATGTGAACGTACTGTGCGCAGTGTATCCCCGGATAAGGGGAACGTCACTTCGGATAATTCTAAATGGAGGGTGCGAAATGTCAAAACCGGAAATGAACTGGGCCGCTATCGATGCGGACCCAAGGTTCCAGGAATTGCATAGTAAAAAAACCAGTTTCCTGTGGGGGCTGATGATTTTCTCGGTGGTTTACTATTTCATGCTGCCTATCGGCGCGGCGTATTTCACCGATCTCTTCAAGATCAAAGTATGGGGGCCGGTGAATGTCGGCATCCTGTTCGCCTTGTCCGAATTTGTCGTGGCCTGGGGCATCGCCGCCATTTACGCCAAGCGCGCCAATGCCGAGTTCGACGCGATGGCGGCTGAAATCGTCAAGGACGCGCACAAAATGGGAGCGAGCCGTTCATGAGAACCCTGCAAAAATATTGGCCGGCAAGTCTCGGTCTGGCGGCATTCCTGCTCAGCGCGGCGGCATTCGGCGCGGACGGTGCGGTGAAGGATGAATTCAAGTGGATGACCTTCGCGGTGTTCGGCGCGATCATCGCCGTCACCATGTATGTAACCTACGTGGCGGCGCGCCAGACCCGCACCACCTCCGAGTTCTACGCCGCCGGACGTTCCGTGACCGGCCTGCAGAACGGTTGGGCGATTGCCGGCGACTATTTGTCCGCCGCGTCGTTCCTGGGTATCGCCGGGCTGATCTCGTTGTACGGCTACGATGGCTTCATGTATTCGGTGGGCTGGCTGGTGGCATACATCACGGTGCTGCTGGTGATCGCCGAACCGTGTCGCAACATCGGCAAATACACGCTGGGCGACGTGCTGGCGTTCCGCAACGACCCCAAGAAAGCCAAAGTCGTGGCGGCGCTGTCCACCATCACCGTATCCACCTTCTACCTGACCGCGCAAATGGTCGGCGGCGGCGTGCTGATCAAGACGCTGATCGGCATCGATTACGAAGTCTCGGTAATCGGCGTGGGCGTCCTGATGCTGTCCTACGTCGTGTTCGGCGGCATGAAGGCAACCACCTGGGTGCAAATCATCAAGGCCGTGCTGCTGGTGACCGCCTCCATCCTGCTGGTGCTGTTCACCTGGGGACAATACGGCTTCTCGCTGCCGGGTTTCCTCAGCGCCGTGGTGGCGGACCCCAAGGTGCAAGGCCAAGTCGCCAAGCTGATCGGCGACGCCGCGACCAACATGACGCCGGAAGAACTCGGCCAGCGCTTCCTCGAACCCGGCCTGTTCCTGAAAAACCCGATCGACCAGATTTCTCTGGGAATGGCGCTGGTGCTCGGCACCGCCGGCATGCCGCACATCCTGATGCGCTTTTTCACCGTCCCGACGGCGCAGGATGCGCGTAAATCGGTGATCTGGGCGATGGCGATCATCGGCGGCTTCTACGTGCTCACCCTGTTCCTCGGCATGGGAGCGGCGATAAACGTCGGCGCGGCCAAGATCATCGCCATCGACAAGGGCGGCAACATGGCCGGGCCGTTGCTGGCGCAGTTCGTCGGCGGCGGCGAAAGCTCCATGCTCGGCAACCTGTTCCTCGCCTTCGTCGCGGCGGTGGCCTTCGCGACCATCGTCGCGGTGGTGGCCGGCCTCGTGCTGGCGGCGGCCTCCGCGATGGCGCACGACATCTACGTCGGCGTGATCAAGGGCGACCATGCCACGCCGCAGGAACAAGTGATGGCGGCGCGCGTCTCCTCCATCATCGTCGGCATCATGGCCATCGTCGTCGGCATCCTCGCCAAGGGGCAAAACGTCGCCCACCTGGTGGCGCTGGCCTTCGCGGTGGCGGCTTCCGGCAACCTGCCGGCGGTGTTCCTCACGCTCTACTGGAAAAAGTGCAACACCACCGGCGTGGTGCTCGGCATGTTGGTCGGCGCAATCAGCGCCATCGCCTTGGTGATGGTGTCGCCCAACATGACCTATCCGCTCGCCAAGATCGCCGCCGCCAACAAAGTGCTGGAGGGCGCACCGGCCAAGGACGGCAAACCCGCCGCACCGGGCGCGCTGGCCAAAGAAGAGGGGCTGAAGGCGAAACTTGCAGCGACAAGCAGCCCGGACGAAAAAGCCAAGCTGGAAAAAGACCTGGGCGGCGTCCAGAAAGCCATCGCTGCGGCGAAAAAGGACCTCGAAACTTTCAAGGACCAAACCACCAGCATGGTCGGCCTGGAAAAACCCCTGACCGAGCTGAAAAATCCCGGCCTGTATTCGATCCCGCTCGGTTTCCTGTGCGTAATCCTGGGTTCGCTCTTCACCCGCGACAAGCGCTCCGAAGAAATGTGGGATGAACTGTACGTGCGCCAAAACACCGGCATCCACGCCGAGGCCGCATCGGCGCACTAGCCACAAACCGATACTCGTTTCCCCTTTGCCCTCCGCCTGAGAACGGGGGGTTTTTTTTTGCAGCTTCTTATGAATATAGGTAACTACTCAGGGGGCTAGGGATCAGGGGCTACGCGGGGACGGGAACACGAAAATACAAGCATGGACTCCGCGTTTGCAACCGGCTCAAGAAGCGTTGGGACGCG
>JBAYVP010000502.1:0-2898 GCA_041674485.1 Sulfuricellaceae bacterium | reverse complement strand
GGAAAATGTAGGGTGGATAAGCGCGAGCCGCATCCACCTTTCTACGCCGATTCGGTGGATGCGCTACGCTTATCCACCCTACGACTTGCCCGAGATTCATGAATGCTGGGCATCATTGATTTTAATCATGAATTTCAGAGAACAAATTTACCCTGTCCGCTTACTTGGCGCCAGCGCACAAGAGGCCACCGTTGGTCGCGGGCAAACCCGCTCCCCGCATTGTGCCGCATCCCGACAGGCATGCCTAAACCGGCAATATGCCGACGATGAAAAGTATATAATACGCACGTCTCAAACCGAATATACCTTTATAAGGATGTCTGTCATGAAACTGAAAATAGCCGCCCTTCTCGCGACGCTAATCGGCAGCGTTGTTTCGTTCAACACTCAGGCCGCAGTGATCGATCCCATTTACATCTTGTCCAGCGGATACTGCAATGTTTACGAGATATACCTCGCCGACGACGGGTATCTTTTCGGCAATGAAATCGGTTGCTCTTCCGAAGGCACGCTCATAGGCGGCTACTACGCCGGCGGCGCGAAAGTTTCGTTTGCGATTCCCTCGTCGTATGGCGGGCTTGCCGTGCTGGTTTACGATTTGGCTTCCTACACCCGCACCCGTGGGATAGTTGCTGCGGACGGCAAGTCGCTGAGTGCGCGCACCATCAACCCCTTCACGTACCAATTCAACAAGCCCTACGGCACGTTCGCCAACAAGCTGCCGAACGAGCTTGACCGCGACGCGCCGCGATAAGGCGTAGCGTCCCGGATGCGAGCGGCATCCGGGACGCTCTGAGCAGCACTCACGACAATCACCGGAAGTCATGCTTGCGTATCCTGTTCCTCACCCACAGTTTCAACAGCCTGTCGCAACGCCTGTACATCGAATTGACGCAAGCAGGCCATGAGGTTTGCGTCGAGTTCGACATTAGCGATGCCGTAACCGGGGAAGCGGTGGCGCTCTACCGCCCCGATCTGATCGTCGCGCCTTTCCTCAAGCGCGCCATTCCCGCCGACGTATGGCGTCGCCATGTATGCCTGGTGGTGCATCCCGGCATCAAGGGCGACCGCGGACCATCTGCGCTGGATTGGGCGATTTTGAACGCCGAGCCGGAGTGGGGGGTGACGGTGTTGCAAGCCGGCGCCGAGATGGATGCCGGCGACATCTGGGCGGAAGCGCGCTTTCCGATGCGCTTGGCGAAAAAAAGCAGCCTGTACCGCTTCGAGGTCACGGAAGCCGCAACGCGGGCGGTAATGGACGCCGTGACAAAATTCGCGCGCGGCGGTTACGTTCCCGAACCGCTGGACTATGACAACCCCAGCGTGCGCGGTCGGCTGCGCCCGGCGCTATGCCGGCACGAGCGCACCATCCATTGGGCGCAGGACGACACGGCCACGGTGCTGCGCAAAATCCACGCTGCGGACGGTTTCCCCGGTGTGCCGGATACGTTGTGCGGTGAGCCGGTCTACCTGTTCGACGCCCATCTTGAACCCGCGCTACGCGGCGTTCCGGGCGAACTCATCGGCTGGTGCAACGGCGCGCTGTGCCGTGCCACGGCGGATGGCGCGGTGTGGATAGGCCACCTGAAGCAGGCGCAGGATGCCTCTTTCAAGCTGCCGGCGACGCAGGTGTTGGCCGGCAAGCTGGGCGAACTCCCCGAAATCGAAAACGGCTGGCAGGACATCCGTTACGAAGAAAAAAACCAGGTCGGCTACCTGTCCTTCGATTTCTACAACGGCGCGATGGGCAGCACACAGTGCGAGCGCCTGCGCCTCGCCTATCTGGAAGCACGAAAGCGCGACACCAGGGTGCTGGTGCTGCTGGGCGGGGAGGATTTCTGGTGCAACGGCATCCACCTCAATCTCATCGAAGCGGCGGACAGCCCCGCCGACGAATCGTGGCGCAACATCAACGCGATGAACGACTTGGCGCACGCCATCCTGACCAGCGACGACAAGCTGGTGATTGCGGCGCTACGCGGCAATGCCGGCGCGGGCGGCGTGTTTCTCGCCTTGGCCGCCGACCAGGTGGCGGCGCGCCGGGGCGTGGTGCTCAACCCACACTACAAGGCGATGGGCAACCTATACGGATCGGAATACTGGAGCTATTCATTGCCGCGCCGGGTGGGAACAGAGTACGCCCGCGCCATCACCGAAAACCGCCTGCCGCTGGGCGCAACACTCGCCGGGAAAATCGGCCTGATCGACGCGTGTTTCGGCGACAGCCCGGAAGCATTCCGCCGGGAAGTCGAAACGCTGGCGCAAACCCTCGCCACCGCTCCCGACTACGCGCTTAAGCTTGCCGCCAAACAGGCGCTACGCGCCCGCGACGAGGCGGAAAAACCGCTCTGCGCCTACCGCGCCGAGGAATTGGCGCATATGGCGCTGAATTTCTACGGCTTCGACTCCAGTTACCATGTGGCGCGCTACCATTTCGTGCATAAGCTGCCGCACTCGCGCACCCCACGTCACTTGGCGCTGCACCGCCGGATCGCCGCCCCGACAGGGGGCGGAAAAGGCTAACGCCCTCCAAACCATACGTGTGCCTCTCCCGCATACGGCGTATTTGCGGGTTGCGGCATTTCGTCAGGCAAAGCTGATGCAGCCTTTGCCGCAACCCGAAATCCAATATGAGCCAACAATATTTGCGCGCTGCTGCACGGTAAATTTGTTCTCAGAAATTCATGATGAAAATCAATGATGGAAAACATCCATGAATTCCAGGCAATCTTAGCGCAACGCTGCTCGACGCTGCTTGACTCATGGCGGCAACCCATAAAGACAAAACCTTTTTCACCGCAGAGGACGCGGAGGACGCAGAGGAAAACCCTCATGCTCTTCCTCTGCGTCCTCCGCGTCCTCTGCGGTGAATCGGTTTTTTCCGTGCTGAGAACAAAT
>JBAYVP010000501.1:0-2908 GCA_041674485.1 Sulfuricellaceae bacterium | reverse complement strand
CACTTTGTCACAAAAAAAAATACTAAACATGCCCAAACGTCATTAGACTTGAGGCATCTGAACTGCTTTTCGGGCAGGCCGCGTGAGATATCCACGGTTTGGAAATTTTGGAGACCGCCATGCGTGGACTGAAGATGATTTTCAAGTTGATGCTGTTCCTGGTGCTCTGCGCTCCGGCGTGGGCAGACCGCGGTCACGGGCACGTCGGAGTTGTCATAGGCTATCCTTGGGGTTGGCCCTATCCTCCCGCCTATCTTTATCCCCCCTATTATCCGACCACCGTGGTGATGCAGGCTCCACCGGTCTATGTCGAACAGGAAAATGCTGCCGCTCAGGCGCCGCAGGAAGTTCCCTATTGGTACTACTGTAACGCTTCGAAGGCCTATTACCCCTATGTCAATGAATGTCCAGCGGGTTGACAGAAGGTGCCGCCACAACCGGCCAAGTAATCGTGTCGGCGATCAAGGATAAGGAATAAGCTTATGAAAGTGAATATTAAATACGTCCCGCTGTTGGTGTTGCCACTGCTTCTTGCCTGTACCTCCATGCCGACCGGTCCTCGCGTCATGGCCTTGCCGGGAACGGGAAAGACCTTTGACCAGTTTCGCGCCGACGATTTCGAATGCCAGCAATGGGCTATGAGCAGAGTCGGACTTCCGTCCCAAGCTGCGGCCGAAAGCGGCTTGAAGAGCGCCGCTATCGGTACCGCTGTGGGCGCACTCGCTGGTGCGGCCATTGGCGGGCATCAGGGTGCCGGCGCCGGTGCGGGCACGGGTTTGATCATCGGAAGCATGGCCGGCGTGGGCGCTGCCGATACGTCCGCCTACGGTGCGCAGCGGATAGTGGATCAGTCTTACATCCAATGCATGTACGCGAAGGGACAACGCGTCCCGGTAGCCGGACAATTTGCCTCGATGCCTGCTCCGGCGCCCGTCGGGAGTCCGCCGCCACCTCCACCAGGCAGCCCTCCGCCGCCGCCACCTGGTGTGGCAAGGTAGCAGGAACCAGCGGCCGATTACTTGCGGTTGTATTCTTCGACGCAGCGTTTTAGCGCAGCGGGATCGCTACCGGCAAGATTGCAGTTACCGGCGGTGGGTGGCCGAAAGGTAGCGGCCTTGGATGGACGCCCGACCACTTTCAGATCGATCTCTGCCTCCTTCTGCGGATGGGCGTCGGGTTTCCCTGGCGGCGCGGATTTTGCCGCTTCAGTACTTGTCGTTTTCGAGTTGGCTTCAGCCGCGAGACGCCTTTGCTCAGCATCTACCAGACGAGCTTCCATGTCGACACGCAGTTTTCGCTCTGCCTCCAGCTCTCGGAGCAGCTCTGCCAGTTTCTTTCCCTGCTCCTGCTCATTCAACTGGAAAGCACGTACATCTTGCTCATGACTCTCGATAGCGAGTGACTGATCCTTCAACAATCGTGACAGTAAGGAATAGGCCGCACCCGCACCTATTCCCCCTGCAGCGAGGATAAGCATGATTACAATCAATATGTTACGAAGTTTGTGCGGCTTTTTTGCGCTGGGTTCGGCTACTGGCGCAGCCGGCGTCTCGACCTTTGGCGGCGCGGGGTGAGCCAACTTCGCGCGTGGCCTTTCTTCTTCTTCATCCTTGCCTTCGCCCAGGCGTGCTTTCAAACCTTGGATGCGAGCTATCGCCGAGCCCAGCATGCCGGCAAGTTTGGACACCAGCCTGTGTTTCAATCGCTGACGCCAACCCTCTGCTTTCGCCGGCTCATCTGTTTGAGCATCGTGGGCAGACGGGTGACTGCGCTTGTCGTCCGCGGAGTCTTCTTCAGCTGCGCTCACCTGTCGCCCCCGCTGTCTATCGCCCTATCCGATAACGGAGATTGCCGTAAAATCTTGAATTTCGTGTGTCTCTTGAACATCCGGAAGTGGCCCGATCAGGGTCTGCTCTCTTTGGCACGGATTAGAATTTTGGCGATATTTGTGTGTCCGGCGACGGTCGCCAAGTCCATGGCGGTTTGTCCCTGCTGGTTCTTCGCTTCCAGGTCGGCACCCTCTTCCACCAACATTTCGACCGTTTCCAGATGAGCATTTCGCGTCGCCGCCATAAGTGCCGTGGTGCCGTTGGGTGATTTCGCATCTACATCGGCCCCTTCTTCCAGCAGGAAACGAGCAATGGATGTTCGTCCTTCGAAAGCGGCGTAGATCAGCGGCGTCCACCCCAAAGGGTTGATATCAGCTCCCTTTGAGACCAGAGACTCAACGATCTCCCCATGACCGCGAAGCGCCGCGAGCATTAATGCCGAGTCGTTATACTTATTTATTTTTAATATGTTAGCTTTGTTTCTTAATAACGTTTCTAGCATCTGGCGGCGGCCAGTTCGTGCCGCCAGCATCAAAGGCGTGTTTCCGTCAGGGTCCACAGAGTCGACGTCCATCCCGCGTCTGAGCAGACCCACGACCACCGCTTCATCGTCTCTTTCCAGAGCCTGAAAGAAATCTTCATAGGCTCCCGCGAAGCAGGCTGTCGTTGTCAGGAGGAAGACGCTCAGAGAAGAAAATACCAGTTGCCAGTTGCTCACGCGGTAATCCCTTCCACCAGTGCACATGGAAACAAACGAAAGAAATTGCCGGTTGTCGCCTCGGCGATCTCTGCGAAGGAGCTTGAACGTATCTTGGCAATTTCTTCGGCAACATGGAGGACGTAAGCCGGTTCGTTGGTCTTGCCCCGATGGGGATGGGGCGCCAGATAGGGAGCATCGGTTTCAACAAGGATGCGATCGAGGGGCACTCGTCTTGCAACGTTCCGAAGTTCTTCCGCGTTCTTGAAGGTGACGATGCCAGAAAATGAAATATATAGACCAAGATCGAGCGCCGCGCGTGCAACTTCCCAAGTCTCGGTGAAACAGTGCATCACACCGCCGGCCAGGCCAGCGCGCTCTT
>JBAYVP010000500.1:0-2930 GCA_041674485.1 Sulfuricellaceae bacterium | reverse complement strand
CGTTGCAACTCCAAGAGAAGGCAATGGAACGACCATTGCGCGTCGTTGCGCCTCTTGTGCCCAAGCCGTAGGCTGTCGGGTATGCCCTGCACCCGGAAAACCGCACACTCCAGCCCGTTCAACGGAGGTTTCTAGGTTCAACAGTCGGGGCTTTCGCTTTTTTGGCCGTAAAAAAACCCGCGCTCGGCGGGTTGGGTGTTTCAGGTAATCACGACTGTCTCAAAAAAACTGTTTCGCGAAGTTGGCGACGGCCAGCGCGATGAGGATGCCCAGCATCCAGGATAGCTTGTCCATCTTGCCGTCCAGGCGTGTTTCCAGCGTTTCCATTTTTGCGTCGAAGTGCTCTCGCGTGACCGGTGCCGATTGCGCGTCCGCTATGACGCGCACAACCGCCTCGGCCTGCTTCTCGTCCAAACCGGCATCACGAAGTTTCGTGACAAATTCGTGTGTATCGAAAGTGATTGTACCCATCTTTTCATCATCCTAGAAACCTCCGTTGAACGGGCTGGAGTGTGCGGTTTTCCGGGTGCAGGGCATACCCGACAGCCTACGGCTTGGGCACAAGAGGCGCAACGACGCGCAATGGTCGTTCCATTGCAAGGAGTTGCAACGCCGCCATGCGCCCGGAAAACCGTACAATCCAGCCCGTAGCGTTCTCACCAAACGGGTGAACGCGAAATATATGACAAAGTTGTTTAGCACCATCATGTTACACATCTTGGCAAGCGGTCAACGGAGGTTTCTAGGATCATAGCAGTTTGGGCGGCAAACTCAAACAGACTAAAAAGATTTCCGCCAGAAAACCGCGCTGTGGTCGATAGTTTCCAGGGATTCCCGAATGGCGTGGCGCGCGCGGAATTCGTCCACCGCGAACTTGCAAACGGGAACGGCATGGTAGTCGTCCACGATGACGAATCCACCGGGCGAAACTTTGTGGTAGAGGTTGTTTAAGCCGTCCAGGGTCGATTCATACAGGTCGCCGTCGAGTCGCAGCAATGCCAGCTTTTTGATTGGGGCAGTGGGTAGCGTGTCCTTGAACCAACCCTTGAGAAACTTTACCTTGTTGTCGAGCAAATCGTAACGGGCGAACAGGCTTTCGACCTCTTCCTGGCTGACGGCCAGGTAGGGGAAGGCGTCCGCCGACAAGTCCATGATGAGGCGATCCTGCGCGCAGCCGGCCTTGGGCAATCCGGCGAAGGAATCCGCCACCCAGACGCGGCGCTTTTTGATGTCGTGCGCCATCAGGTAGCCGCGCATGAAGATCGTTGCGCCGCCCTTCCACACGCCCGTTTCGATCAGGTCGCCGGGGATTTTTTCGGCAATGATCGTGTCGAGGCATTGATGAATATTATCCAGGCGCGCCTGTCCGATCATCGTATGGGCGACGAAGGTGAAGTTTCGCATAAAGAGCACCTCACCTCCCGCGTTGTTAAACTGCGCCCAATCGCCCCCCTTGCGCCCCGACTCAATGGACTGGTATAAGTCATGGTCGCGTATCCCAAGATACTCGGGAATAAGCGCTTCGAGGTTAACCGGCTGCTGTTTTCTTAGGTGCTTCAACAAAAAAACGAGGCGCGCCTCGTTTTCCAGGTACAACAGGTTGAGCAGGCTCTTTTTGAGCAGGGACAGGTAGCGCTCGGCATACACCGTGGGGGAGGCAGGCACGGTAGAACCGCTCGTCGTCTTGCCCTTGCTTTTTCCCATGTTGCCTCCCAGTGCGGTTTATCGGTCGCTTAGTATTCTACCATCACGAAACCGCCGCCGCCGTATCCGCCACCGCTGTTATTTGCCCCGCCGCCGCCTCCCGACCCTTGATTCCCCGTGCGGCCATTGCCCACAGAGACACACCCACCCCCGCTGCCGGATTCCGGCAGCCCTAACAAAGGGGCGATGCCATCAGCGCCGTTAGGCGCTCCCGGTGTGACTGCCCCCATCGAGCCGGAACCGCTGAGGGAAGCTGCTCCCGCAGTATTCTGTGCAGAAAGCCCGCCGCCCCCGCCGCCACTCCCGCTGTATGTCCCAGGGGATGAGCCTTTGCCGCCCCCTTTGCCGGGAACCACCATGAGCGGCGTCCCATCGAAGTAGTACGCCGTCTGGTCAGGCGCCGGATTGTTATATAGGGATGCCCCCAATCCACCCATGGCGGCGATGACCACATGCCCCGCTTGGACGATCTGCGATGCCGCGCCGATACCTCCTCCCGCGCCGAATCCGCCGCCTGCACCGCCCGTGCCAACAGTGATCGTCAGCGTTTCCCCCGGCGTAACGTTAAACCACCCCCGGAGAAATAGTCCGCCACCGCCTCCAGAGCCGCAAATATCGAAGCCGCTCGCTCCCCCTCCTCCCCCACCTCCACCCCCGCCCAGCGCCGACGCGCGAATACGCGTGACACCTCCCGGCACCACCCAAGTCGTCGAGCTGGTAAAAAACTTGCGCGCCCCCAGGTCGTTGGTCGCGCACATCTGCTGGAGCACCTTGCGCGACCCCGGCCAGCCTAACAGTCCGTTGTTCATAGATTGCCCCCTTCGACGATGACATTGAACGATTCGGCGTTGTTGGTCGCCGCACGCACCGAATAACCGCTGGGGAGGTACAGGGGCGGATCAATGTCGGTCACACTGGTAAACGCCACTGCCGTGCCGGAAGGCGTCACCGCCGACACCGCGACTTCCTTCCACAGGAACGCGGTCGCACCGTTATGGATGAAGAAGCGGATCATGCCCGCCGAGGTGGACGCGCGCGCGACGATGGAAAGGCGGCTGACCATGGAACCGGACGCGCCGGCGGTGAAGACGGCGCCAACCGTCCCCGTGCCGTCGCGGGCGGTGTTGGCGGTGGTAATGTTTGCGATGGCGCAATTCGGGGTTGCTGCATAGGATGGGGTTGTAGCCATGATTATCGTGCTCCGAGAAAGTAATTGATGAGATTGT
>JBAYVP010000499.1:0-2958 GCA_041674485.1 Sulfuricellaceae bacterium | reverse complement strand
CACCGCGACGAATTGGGGTTCGTCATTGCGGATGGTGCCCTCGACGAACTGCCTGAACTGTTCAAGCGGCGGCGCCTCGCAAAACGAAAACATCCGCGATTCGCGAAATATCGCGTCGGCGGTTTTCTGGAAACTGGGGATATGCGCCTCTGTGACCGGAAGGATGCTGTAGTTCATAGTGAGACTCAACGATGGCTATGCTGTTGCCAGAGTGCCGACTTGCAGACGATTGCCGTGTCGCGGCGCATCAGCCCCGGTCTTTCGGTTCGCGCCATCCACCCACCTTGGCATCGACAAGCCGGTCCGCTGCGCCCTTGATGAGCTTGCGGCGCTTGAGGGCGGCCAGTCTGGACTTGCCAGCGTTCTCCGCCACCAGCAGCAGCGTCCTGCCGCGGTGCTCGATGGCGACGGGGACGCCGCTGTCGAGCACTTCGTCGGCCACCTGACTTAGCCTCTGGCGCAGGGCGGTAATCGATAGTTTGTGCATGACGGTTCCAAACGTACGGTATGTTGCAGTATGTGTAGGGTACCTTCAGTCTCCGGGATGCCCGGTTTCTAGCTGGTGGCCCCGAATGCCTCGTGGAAAGCAACGGTGCCCTGCGGCATGTGGCCATCGAAGGGCAGGGCGAAGAAGAATTCCGGCGGCACGCCTTCGAGCGCCAGCCCCGGCGCATTCCTGAACCCGAATTGCCTGTAGTAATCCGGATGTCCGACCAGGCAGCATCCCCGGGCATTCACGTCTTTCAGCCGCGACAGTCCTTCCTTCACCAGGGCTTTGCCAATGCCCTTCCGCTGATGCTCCGGCAGCACCGACACCGGCCCCAGGCCGTACCAGTCCCGCGTGCCGTCCGAAAGGGTCACGGGAGAGAAGGCAATATGGCCAACCACGCGGCCATCCAGTTCCGCGACGAGCGACACGGCAAGGGCGCCGGCGGCGCGCAGCGCCGCGACGATGAACTGCTCGGTGTGATGGCTGATCTCCAGGGTCCTGAATGCGGCGACAGTCACCTCGGTGATTGCGCTTACGTCGGCGCTGGTTTCCTTCCTGATGATGACCTTCGGGTTCATGGGGGCTGCTGTCACCAATCTATAAGAAGCGGCTTTGATTTTGCTCAGAAGAATAATGCGAAGCTTGCCCCTTTAGCTCATCATTTTGCGCGAACAATTTGGAAAGTGGCGAGAAGTAGGCCATTGCAATGACGGCCCCCCAAAGTATGTCTGCGACATCGCCAAATGCCTGCTCCAAACCCGACGAAAGATCGTATTCAAAGAACGGCCAAACAACGAACAATGCCAACACCAGCACAACGTTCAATGGCCTCGCCCAAGATTTGAACCTGAACATACCTATCAAAGCGGCGATACTTGCAACAGTGAAACCGAGCACAGCTATTCCTTCGAGAACCAGTCGAGGGGTGGACATGAGATCAAAATGTGCCTTAAGAATTGCTTCATCAGCGACACGCAATGTCTCTGGAACCATTTGTGGTGCAAAAATGAAAATGCAGATGCCTACTACCCTGCAAACGAGTGACAAAAGAATTAAAGCGCGAAAAAGGTACGGTGTGGCTTCATGAGGGATAACTTTAAAGTTATGCGTCGGCACCTGGATTCCTAGACCACGCAAGTAGCGGAGCAAGGGACGGCAAATCAACCTCGAATTCGGCGCTAAATGTGCGCTGCGGTGAAATAAGTTTGGCAAGAGCAACTTGAATGAGCACATAGCCACGAGAATTGGCCGGAGACAGGGGCAGAGAGAGCTCGCCCGGCGAAATGCTGTGAAGTTGTGCTGTGCCTTGGAACGAGGAGTAAAGCTGGCTAAGAGATGACGAAAACCTCTTCATCTCGTGAGCTTCCACACAACAGGTCGTTTTGCCAGAGAACTCGCCGACGGAGGCCTGAATTTCGATGCGTATATCACCGGCGGATGAAAAATCTTGGGGTCCCACCTCTGTGGCCAATAGTTCGAGCAGGTGAGAGGGGGACTCAAGACGCATAGTTAGTGGAACGGACCTCGGGGTCCAGATATTCTTTATTGATCCGGACACCATAATGCCACCGTAATCAATTGACGGGCAATGGGTTCCGTTTCTCCGTGTCCGCATAACAACACCAATGTTAGGGGGCGCGGCTGGCCGTGCTGCCGGCTGACAAATGCAGACAAAAGTCAGTCTCCACGGCACGGCGGATGCTCCGGCCTGCGCCATAATGCATGCTGGGCAAGGAGGCTACATGACCGACTTCAGGAATCGCAAGGTGCTCATCACTGGCGCCGCCAGCGGCATCGGCCGCTTGATGGCGCTGCGCATCGCGGCGCGGGGCGGGCGGCTGATCTTGTGGGACCTGGACGAGGCGCACCTTGCGGCCGTTGCCGGCGAGATCACCGCGGCGGGCGGGCAGGCTGCGGCCTATGCGTGCAACCTTGCCGAGCGGGCGTCCATCGAGGCTGCCGCCGCGCGCACGCTCGCGGAGCATGGCGCGGTCGACGTGCTCATCAACAACGCCGGCATCGTGGACGGCAAGCGCATGTTGGAAGCCACCGACGAGGAGGTCGAGCGCACCTTCGCGGTGAACACCCTGGCGCACTTCCGTACGGTGCGCGCCTTCCTGCCCGGCATGCTGGGACAGGGTTCGGGGCACATCGTCACCATCGCCTCGGCTTCGGGCATCGCCGCGGTGCCGCGCCTGGCCGACTACTCCGCCAGCAAGGCCGCGGCCATCGCCTTCGACGAATCGCTGCGCCTGGAACTGAAGCACGACCGCCTGCCGGTGCGGACCACCGTGGTCTGCCCGTACTACATCGCCACCGGCATGTTCGAGGGCGTGCGCACGCGTTTTCCGCTGCTGCTGCCGATCATGAAGCCGGAGGCGGTCGCCGAGCGCATCGTGCGCGCCATCGAGCGCGACGAGGCGCGGCTGGTCCTGCCGTGGTTCGTGCGCTTCGCCTTCCCGCTGCGT
>JBAYVP010000498.1:0-2959 GCA_041674485.1 Sulfuricellaceae bacterium | reverse complement strand
TTTTACCCACGCAATTCCACATTGAACCACAGAGGTTTCACCAACTATTGGTTGATGGATTGCGCTTATCCACCACCATTGGCTTGATGTTTTTTGTGACTATTCTTGATTGAAAACGCTGTATCTTATTTTTAATCCGTTCACCCTTCACCCATTCGGCGAAGCTCAGGGCAGGATCAAATTTTCCCGTTCGTGGTGAAGCCCAATCGAACCATGAACGGGAAAATTTGATCCTGCCCGTAAATTGAGAAAATCCAAAAACCAGTGCTGAATTATCGAGGGCGGGCTGCGCATCACGGCTTTTCTGGTCACCGGCCTGTTGTTGCAGGAATATATGCTAACGGCGCTGTTGCTGGCTTTGCCGGTGATGGCATTCGGCCTGTATCTAGGGCATCATATCCATCTTGGCATTTCCCAGAAGTTTATGATGAAAACAATCGGCCTGCTGTTGGTGTGCAGCGGCGTTTCATTGATCTGGAAGGCGCTGGCATAGGCGCTCCAATTCAGGTTAGGAGTTGAATTAATAATCGCATCCAGCGGACGTACTTATGAATATCGAAAGCCTGTTTTCTCGCCGCAAAATCTGGTCGCTAGTCGTGCTGGTGGTGATTTCCTGCTTTGCGGCTGCGGTTGCGCTCAACCTCAAGCACGGCTACGACGAAAGTCTGGCCGGCGCCACCGCTAACAGCAAAACCCTTGCGTTGGTGCTGGAACAGCATGCCGCCGCCACAATCCAGAAGGCCGACTTGGTGGTGGATCATGTGGTCGATGAGTTTTCCAGACTCGGCGACAAAAAACCGGACATCGACAAAATCAACCGTTACCTGGCGGACCTGCTGCACGCCCTGCCGGAACTGGATGCGCTGCGCATCATCAAGGCCGACGGCCATATCCTGGCCGACGGTAGTGGTAAGGTTCCCGCAACCTATCTCGGCGACCGCCCCTATTTCATCCATCACCGCGACGACCCCAGCCTCGGCCTGAGCCTGTCCGAACCGATGCAAGGGCGCATCAACCCCGGCTGGAACATCGTCTTCAGCCGACGTATCAACCATCCCGACGGCAGTTTCGCCGGCGTTGCAGTCGCGAACATCGGGCTGGATTATTTCGAAAAATTTTACGGCTCGCTCGATCTGGGCAAAAACAGCAGCCTCACCCTGCTCAACGACAAACGCACCTTGCTTGCCCGTTTTCCCATTATTGAAAACCTGCGCGGCAAGCCGTATCCGAGCAGCTTGTTCGAGACGCGCCTGCAGCAGGGTTCGAGCGCCAACACCTACACCACCGAATTGGAAATCGACGGCGTGGAACGCATCGTCAGCTACCGGAAGGTCGACAAGCAGCCGCTTTTCGTCATCGTCGGCGTGGCAAAAACCGATGCGTTTGCCGCATGGCGCCGCAATGCGCTGATCGACGGCAGCGTGTTGGCGGTGCTGATCGTAATCGTCACGTTCCTCTCGTTCGCGATGCTGCGCCGTCTTGAATGCGGGAGGGAAACCGCGAAACAACTGCGCTCCACTTCGTTCCATTCGCGCAACCTGATTGAGGCGAGTCTGGATCCGCTGGTCACCATCAGCCCGACCGGCAAGATCACCGACGTTAACCAAGCTACCGAACAAATCACCGGTATGCCGCGCGCATATCTGATCGGCAGCGATTTTTCCGATTATTTCACGGAGCCGGTCAAGGCGCGCGAAGCTTACCGGAAGGCTTTTGCGGACGGTTTTGTGCGTGATTACCCACTCGCCATCCGTCATGCCGCCGGCCATGTCGCCGATGTCGTCTATAACGCCACCGTCTACCGGGACGAGGCGGGCGTCGTGCAGGGCGTGTTCGCCGCCGCGCGCGACGTGACCGAGCACCACCGCTCCGAACGCATCCTGGAATTCGAAAACCACGCGCTTGCGATAATCAGCGGCAATCCGCCGCTGTCGGCCATCCTGGAAATCCTGTGCCGCGGCATAGAGGACATACTCGAAGGCACGCTGTGCTCCATCCTGCTACTCGACGAAGACGGCGTCCACCTGCGTCTGGGCGCTGCCCCCAGCCTGCCGGACGAGTACAACCGCGCGCTCGACGGCATGGTGCTCGGCCCCGCCATAGGCTCGTGCGCCGCTGCGGCCTTCACCGGCAGGCAAACGATAGTCTCGGATATCGCCCATGACTTGCTGTGGGAAGACTTCAAGGAAATAGCGCTGCATCACGACCTGCATTCGTGCTGGTCGATGCCGGTTTATTCCGCGTCCGGCGATGTGCTCGGCACCTTCGCGGTGTATCGGCAAATTCCCTATATGCCGACGCCGTTCGATTTGCAGGTCACCAGCCGCGCCTCCCATCTCGCCAGCATCGCCATCCAGCGCAATCGCGCCGCGCAGGAACTGAAGCGCTTTAACGAAACGCTGGAGTTGCGCGTGACCGAGGAAGTCAGCAAAAACATGGAGCAGGAGCGCCTGCTAATCCAGCAATCGCGCCTGGCCGCGATGGGCGAGATGATAGGCAACATCGCCCACCAGTGGCGCCAGCCGCTCAACGCGCTGGGACTGCTGCTGCAGAACACCAAGGATGCCTACGAATTCAACGAACTGGATAGCACATACCTGCAAAGCACCACGGAAACCGGCATGCGCCTGATTGCGAAAATGTCCTCCACCATCGACGATTTCCGCAACTTCTTCAAACCCAACAAGGAGAAAACCTCGTTCAGCCTGAAGCAGTCGGTGGAAGATACGCTCTCCATCCTGTCCGCCAGCTTCAAGAACCACGACATCGCCGTTGAACTCGACGCCGCCGACGACATCATCGCCTACGGCTTCCCCAACGAATATTCGCAAGTGCTGCTGAATATCCTGACCAACGCCAAGGACGCCATACAGGCAAACAAGATAACGCACGGAAAAATCCACATCCACATCGCCCGCCACGACAACTTGGCCAGCGTCAGCGTGCGCGACAACGCCGG
>JBAYVP010000497.1:0-2960 GCA_041674485.1 Sulfuricellaceae bacterium | reverse complement strand
CGGATATTGCATAAATTCGCGTGATGATCGCGCAGGATTTTGATTGATAGGGAAATTTTGTGAAGGAGCGTCGTAGTTATTCATACGACCGACTGAACAAAATTTTCATATCAATCAAAAGACTAGCGAGGGCGCGCGTAATTTATGCAATATCCGGGCTAGGTTCATAGCATCAACCCCACGCCCAATAAAACCGCAAACACCAATTGCCATTGCGCAGTCTGCGCCAGCAGACGGTTGTATTCCGCTCCCGGTGCGACGCGGCAAAAACGCCACCCCAGCAACACCGCCCAAGGCGCCGCCAGCCAGGGCAACCAGACGACAACATCCGCCAACAGCAGGCCGCCAAGCAACGGCAACAGCAAAAACGGCGCTGCGATCAGCGCCGCATACTCCGCCCGGCTCCAGCCCAGGCCGATGCGCACCGCCAGGGTATGCTTGCCGACCTTGCCGTCGCTGTCGCGGTCGCGCGTATTGTTAACCACGATAACCGCCGCCGCCGACAAGCCGAGCATATTGGCCGCGACGAAAGCCGCCCAAGTAAAATGAAATGTTTGCAGATAAAAACTCCCCATCACCGCCACCACGCCGAAGAACAGCCAGACGAAAAATTCCCCGGCAGCGCTATATGCAATCGGGCGCGGCCCGCCGGTATAAGCCAAACCCGCCGCCACGGAAAACAGCCCGGCCAGCAGGATAGGCCAGCCGCCGTGCCACACCAGATAAGCGCCCACCAACACCGCCGCGCCGAAACACCGCGCGACGGCGCGCTTCACCTGGGCGGCTTCCAGCCACCCGGAAGCGGTGGCGCGCGCCGGGCCCAGCCGCTCCGGCGTATCCGCGCCGCGCTCGTAATCCTTCACGTCATTATGCAAATTAGTGCCGACCTGGATCAACATCGCCGCCAACGCCGCCGCCAACGCAGGCAGCCAGAAGAATACCCGGCTTTCATGCCACGCCAGCGCGCACCCGACCAGCACCGGCGCCAGCGAAACGCTCAAGGTCTTGGGGCGCATCGCCAACCACCAGGACTTCAGTAACGAGGGTTGAGTGCTGAGTGCTAAGTGATTTGCTTCCGGCATCAACGTCAAGAATCGAAAGGTATAGTTTAAGGAACGGGCAACAGTCCGATCGGTTATTTCGTGTCAAGAATAGCGTAATTTTTCGGAATTCACCCGGTCGCTTTCACATTACGCGAAAGCGCTGGAAAACGACCATTCCCTATCGGCTTAGGTTAAACTGTGTTGAAACACTGCTCTTCATCCCAATTTTCCCACCTCCCCCACGCTATTCATGCCATCCTCGCATAAATAAACACCATTGGATTTAAAGCACCATGATCGAAACCGATTCCATCAAAAGCACTCCCCGCCTGGTTGGCGCGGCGCCCTTGTCGACGCGCGAAGAGGCCGCTGAGCGGGCGTTGCGTCCCAAGTTGCTGGACGAATACGTTGGCCAGGAAAAAGCACGCGGGCAATTGGAGATATTCATCCAGGCGGCGAAAAAGCGCGCCGAGGCGCTGGATCATGTGTTGCTGTTCGGTCCGCCGGGATTGGGCAAGACCACGCTGGCGCACATTATTGCCCGCGAGATGGGCGTCAATTTGCGCTCCACTTCGGGGCCGGTGCTGGAGCGTCCCGGCGATCTGGCGGCGCTGTTGACCAATCTCGAACCCAATGATGTGTTGTTCATCGACGAAATCCACCGTTTGGGACCGGTGGTCGAGGAAATACTCTACCCGGCGCTGGAAGACTACCAGCTCGACATCATGATCGGCGAGGGGCCGGCGGCGCGTTCGGTGAAGCTCGACCTGCCGCCGTTTACGCTGGTCGGCGCCACCACCCGCGCCGGCATGTTGACTAATCCGTTGCGCGACCGTTTCGGCATCGTTGCGCGGCTGGAGTTTTACACCCACGAAGAGCTGAAAATCATCGTCACCCGTTCGGCGCGCCTCTTGAATGTGGAATTATCCGGGGAGGGGGCGATGGAAATGGCGCGCCGTTCGCGTGGCACGCCGCGCATCGCCAACCGGCTGCTGCGCCGGGTGCGCGATTTCGCCGAGGTCAAGGCGGATGGCGTCGTTACGCAGGAAGTGGCGGACGCCGCGCTGACCATGCTGGATGTGGACAAAATCGGGCTGGACGTGATGGACCGCCGGCTATTGCTGACGGTATTGCAGAAATTCGCCGGCGGCCCGGTCGGGGTGGAAAATCTTGCGTCGGCCATCGGCGAAGAGCGCGACACTATAGAGGATGTGCTGGAGCCTTACCTGATCCAGCAGGGCTATTTAATGCGCACCCCGCGCGGTCGAGTGGCGACGGAATTGGCTTATCTACATTTCGGCATGGTGGGCAAGGGCAAAAGTGGCGAATTGTGGGATGCGTGAGCAATCAGTTTCCGCGTGGGCATGTTAAAGACGCGCCCACCCGCCTGTAAAATTATCTTATGCCACGAAAAACAATCGAATTGTTAAACCTAGAAACCTCCGTTGAACGGGCTGGAGTGTGCGGTTTTCCGGGTGCAGGGCAAGGCGCAACGACGCGCAATGGTCGTTCCATTGCAAGGAGTTGCAACACCGCCATGCGCCCGGAAAACCGTGCAATCCAGCCCGTAGCGCTCTCACCATATGGGTGAACGCAAAATAGATGACAAAGTTGTTTATAACCAGCATGTTATACATCTTGGCAAGCGGTCAACGGAGGTTTCTAGGTTAAAGGCGCTTGAGGCTGCGGGCTTCGTTAATCGCGAAGGCAAGGGAAATCACAAAAACTTTGTGCATCCCAGGTGGCAAAGCCGATTACCATAGCCGGCAAGGAAAGCGACGATGCCAGGGTTTATTATCAGCCAAGTCTTTACATTGTTTGCGAAGAATGCGTCGTAGATCAAGCACTGGCGCGGCTCTTAGGTAGGGTGGATAAGCGAAGCGCATCCACCTGAACATTCCGAGACACCGTTCGGTG
>JBAYVP010000496.1:0-2970 GCA_041674485.1 Sulfuricellaceae bacterium | reverse complement strand
GTTGAACGGGCTGGAGTGTGCGGTTTTCCGGGTGCAGGGCAAGGCGCAACTTTGTTGCATGGTCGTTCCATTCCCTTCTCAAGGAGTTGCAACGCCGCCATGCGCCCGGAAAACCGTGCAATCCAGCCCGTAGTGTTCTCACCATACGGGTGAACGTAAAATATATGGCAAAGTTGTTTAGAACCACCATGTTACACGTCCAGGCAAGCGGTCAACTGAGCTTTCTAGGATGATGGGTCTCCCCCCGATGCGATAACGGCAATTTCCAAATAGTTGAAGAAATCAGCCTTGGATTGTTTTTTCCTGTGCTATATCAACCAAGCGCCCGTCACGCAAGATGTAGCAGGGGGTATGCGTTTGCTGGGCGATTTGCCGGGCGCGCTGGGCGGCGCGGCGCAACGCGGATAGCGCGCCGATCAAGTCGCTGTCTTTGGGTAGGTTCGGTTTTTCGTCTGCCATTTTTATTTCCATCTTAGTAACATAGGTTCAGAGCCTGAGTTGTCATAAAGCGCCCATGAATCCACGAGAGGTTTGTAAACTTCGTGGAAGTTGCGTATGCCCGCATGGAAACGGCGAAGCACGGTATCTTCCGGCACATTGTGTCCGCCTTGCGCCACTCTTGCCGCCACTCGCGCCAGGGCGACATTGGGATGGGGCAGACTCAGGAACAACAGCTTGACATGATAGCCAAACGCTTTCCACTCGGGAATTTGGCGAGCATAAGCATGTCCCGACAGCGTTGTTTCAAAGGCGAAGCTTTGGCGGTTTGCAAGTTTTCCGGCGATTTCCTCCAGCATCAAGCGACCGGCTCGCATAGCCGCCGCTTCGGGCTGGAACGGCGACAATCCCGCAGCAATCAAGTCGGCATTGATAAATGCCAGGCAGTGCGCCTCTTGTGGCAAGAATTCCCGCGCGAACGTAGTCTTGCCGGCGCCGTTCGGTCCGGCGATGATGACGATTTTCAGTTCCTCAGCCATTTTCCCGTTACCGGCTTATCGGCTTATACCGTATCCGTTTCGGTTTCGCGCCTTCTTCGCCCAGGCGCATTTTTTTGTCGGCTTCGTATTCCTGGTAGTTGCCGTTGAAGAAGGTCCAGTGCGAATCGCCTTCGGCGGCCAGGATGTGGGTGGCGATGCGGTCCAGGAACCAGCGGTCGTGGGAGATCACCAGCACGCAGCCGGCGAATTCGAGCAAGGCGTCTTCCAGCGCGCGCAGGGTTTCCACGTCCAGGTCGTTGGAGGGTTCGTCGAGCAGCAGCACGTTGCCGCCGGCGATCAGGGTTTTAGCCAGATGAAGCCTGCCGCGTTCGCCGCCGGACAGGTTGCCGACGACCTTCTGCTGGTCGCCGCCCTTGAAGTTGAAGCGCCCGATGTAGGCGCGCGATGGGGTTTCGTATTTGCCGACGGTGAGGATGTCGGCGCCGCCGGAGATTTCTTCGAACACGGTTTTTTTGCTGTCGAGCACGTCGCGGCTTTGATCGACGTAGGCGAGCTTGACGGTCGGGCCGATTTTCACCGCGCCGGAGTCGGCCTGTTCTTTGCCGATTATCATGCGGAACAGGGTGGATTTGCCCGCGCCGTTGGGGCCTATGATGCCGACGATGGCGCCGGGCGGCACCTGGAAGCTGAGGTTGTCCATCAGCAGACGGTCGCCGTAGCTTTTGGAGACGCCGTCGAATTCGATTACATTGGCGCCTAGGCGCTCTGCGACCGGGATGAAGATTTCCTGGGTTTCGTTGCGCTTTTGGTAATCCTGCGAGTTGAGTTCGTCGAAGCGCGCGAGACGCGCTTTGCTTTTGGCCTGGCGTCCCTTGGGGTTCTGGCGCACCCATTCCAGTTCCTGCTTCATCGCCTTGATGTGGGCGCTTTCCTGTTTGGCTTCGGTTTCCAGGCGCGCTTCTTTTTGTTCCAGCCAGCTCGAATAGTTGCCTTTCCACGGTATCCCGTGGCCGCGATCCAGTTCCAGTATCCATTCGGCGGCGTTGTCGAGGAAGTAGCGGTCGTGGGTCACCGCGACCACAGTGCCGGGGAAGCGGGTGAGGAATTGCTCCAGCCAGTCCACCGATTCGGCGTCCAAGTGGTTGGTAGGTTCGTCCAGCAGCAGCATGTCGGGCTTGGACAGTAGCAGGCGGCATAGTGCTACGCGGCGTTTTTCGCCGCCGGAAAGGCGGCCTATGATGGCTTCCCACGGCGGCAGGCGTAGCGCGTCGGCGGCGATTTCCATCTGCTGTTCGGCGCTGTGGCCGTCGCTTGCGGCGATGATCGCTTCGAGCCGCGCCTGTTCGGCGGCGAGCGCGTCGAAATCGGCTTCCGGCTCGGCATAGGCGGCGTATACCGCGTCCAGCTTGGCCTGGGCTTCGAAGACTTCGCCCAGTCCCTGTTCCACCGCCTGGCGCACGGTTTGTTCCGGGTCCAGTTGCGGCTCCTGCGGCAGGTAGCCGATGGAGAGGTTGGGCATGGGCGTGGCTTCGCCCTCAATGTCCTGGTCCAGCCCGGCCATGATCCTGAGCACGGTAGATTTGCCCGAGCCGTTAAGCCCCAGCACGCCGATTTTTGCGCCGGGGAAGAAGCTTAAGGAGATGTCTTTCAAAATCTGGCGCTTGGGCGGGACGATCTTGCCCACGCGGTTCATGGTGAAAACGTATTGAGCCATGGCGGTGTCCGGTGTTGGAAAAATGAGAGCAAGCTTAACGCAAGATGGGGGATTTAGGGAAGGTGCAGCCAAGCTGTCGAAACGCAGCGTTCAGTGTTTGCGAAGAATGTGCTGTAGATCAAGCACTGGCGCGGCTCTCCGCAGAGGCGCTTCAGACGCGGAGGTTTCGTGATTTCTCCGCGCCTGACAGTGTATGCCTAGGAGTCTGTCGGACTTACCCTAATTCAATCACTTTGAGTTAGAATGGCTTATTTATATATATTTTAAGGTAGAACCGCCATCAGCAAGCAATTTATCACCATTGATCGAAGCAAGCCC
>JBAYVP010000495.1:0-2974 GCA_041674485.1 Sulfuricellaceae bacterium | reverse complement strand
GAGCTGGATTGCACGGTTTTCCGGGCGCATGGCGGCGTTGCAACTCCTTGCAATGGAATGACCATTGCGCGTCGTTGCGCCTTGCCATGCACCCGGAAAACCGCACACTCCAGCCCGTTCAACGGAGGTTTCTAGGATCATGGAAAAACAGTCCCGCGTCATGGCGCCACGCCACCGCCACATCGTCGCCCACTTCGAAAAACTTGGCGCGTCCCGGCGCGGAATTGGCGAGTAGCGCTTCCATTTCCATGCCGTTGTCGAGCGCTACCTTGTAGACGGTCACATCCCCCAGATACAGCAAGCCGCGCACCTTGCCGTGAAAATGATTTTTCAACTCGTGCGCCTGGGAGTGCGGGGAAATATGCACTTGCTCGGGACGCAAAGCCAGCACCCCGGTAGCGCCGGCTTGCGCGCCTGCGGATGGCGGTGCGGCCACCTCGCCCAATTCCGCCACCTGCAACACCAGATGACCGCGATGCGCTTCCTTCACCTGTGCCGCCAGCATGTTGATGGCGCCGATGAAATCGGCGACGAAACGGTTGCCGGGGAAACCGTAGAGCCTGGATGGCTCGTCCACCTGCTCAATCTTGCCCTCGTTCATCACCGCGATGCGGTGCGACAGCGCCAACGCCTCCTGCTGCGAATGGGTGACGAATACGAAAGTCACGCCAGCATCGCGCTGCAACGCGATCAGGTCGCCTTCCATCTGCTCGCGCAGCTTGGCGTCGAGCGCGCCCAGCGGTTCGTCGAGCAGCAGCAAGCGCGGCTTGTTCACCAGCCCACGCGCCAGTGCTACGCGCTGCTTCTGTCCGCCGGAAAGCTCAAACGGATAATGCCCGCTCTTATCGCTGAGATGGACTTGCTCCAGCGCTTGCTTGACCCGTTCGCGGATTTCCCCGGTCGGCTTGCCGGCCATTTGCAGCGGAAACGCGATGTTGTCCCGCACTGTCATGTGCGGGAACAACGCGTAGCTCTGGAATACGGTATGCACTGGGCGCCTTGAAGGCGGCGTGCCGGCAAGGTCGCGGCCATCGAGAAATATCCGCCCCGCATCGGGTTCGTCGAAACCGGCAATCAGCCGCAACAACGTCGTCTTGCCGCAGCCGGAAGGTCCGAGCAGGGTGAAAAACTCGCCGGCCTCAATGGACAGCGTCACATCGTCGAGCGCGAGCAAGTCGCCGAAGCGGCGGGTGACGTTGCGGATTTCCAGGATGGACATGGGTTGGAATGGATTGCTTTCTTGGCGATGATGTGAATGCTAGACTGATGAACGGGTTAAAACAAGAAATCAAACGCACATCGGCAAATTTTACCGCAGAGGCGCGGAGGCGCTAAGAAATACAACGTTAAGGAGAAACCAGAAAAGTAAAATTATTTGTCGGCGAAATCTCTATGTCTGAAGCGCCTCTGCGGTGAAATCTTTTGGTTCCGGCTTGCCCGGCTTAGTAACTTATCGACCAAGTCTTTGCGCTATTTGCGTAGAATGTGTCGTAGATCAAGCACTGGTGCGGCTCTCAGGGTGATTCTTTTTTACCGCAGAGACGCCGAGGCGCGGAGAAATACAACGGAGGGTGAACCGTGCCATTACCCTACAAAATCTCTGCGTCTCTGCGGTAAATGTTTTTGGTTCCGGCTCGCCCGGTTTAGGATAATGCTGAACAATAATGCTGGCCTCGTCTCCAGCCCTGACACGGAACACCCATGCACCAGCAAAACCTGGAAGATATCGAAATCGATCTGTTCGTTGAAGCCATGCGCCGTCGCCATGGCTACGATTTCAGCCACTACGCCAGAGCCTCGCTGAAGCGGCGCGTGTTGGCGTTGCCGCAGGCGCTGGGATGCAATACCGTGTCCGAATTGATTCCGCTGGTGGTGCATGAAGGAGGCAGGCTGTCGAAAATCCTCTCTCAGCTTTCGGTTCCCGTGACCGAGATGTTCCGCGACCCCGAGGTGTTTTTGGCATTGCGGAAAAACGTGGCGCCGCTGCTCCAGTCCTATCCGCGCGTCAACATCTGGCAGGTCGGCAGCGCGACCGGCGAGGAAGCCTATTCGCTGGCTATTATGCTGGCCGAAGAGGGCTTGTACCACCGCACCCAGATCATCGCCACAGACATCAACGACATCGCGCTGGCCAAAGCCGAGGAAGGCATCGTCGCGGCGGACAATTTAGCGCGCTACGCGCGAAACTACGCCAAGGCGGGCGGCACGCAGAATCTGGCCGGCTACTTCCGGGTGCAGTCGAACCTGGCGCGGATAGACGACGAATTGAAAAAGAATATCATGTTCGCACACCACAACGTGGCGTCGGAAGGGGTGTTTTGCGAAGCGCAACTGGTGATTTGCCGCAACGTGCTAATCTATTTTGATAAAACTCTCCAGGCGCAAGTGCTGGGACGTTTGCGCGACAGCTTGGCGCGAGGTGGGTTTCTGTGCCTGGGATCCAAGGAAACCCTGGCGCTGCCCAACGCCCAACGGGATTTCGCCACAGTGGACGCGCCGCACCGGATTTATCGGCGGGTTGCGCATATCAGCCAGGAGCGTTCCTGATGGAACGTTACGAGATGGCAACACCTCCAAACGAAGCATAATCCTAAGAAAGCTCAGTTGACCGCTTGCCAAGATGTATAACACAGTGGTTCTAAACAACTTTGTCATCTATTTTGCGTCCACCCGTATGGTGAGAGCGCTACGGGCTGGATTGCACGGTTTTCCGGGCGCATGGCGGCGTTGCAACTCTCTTGAGAAGAGAAGGGAAGGGAATGACCATTGCGCGTCGTTGCGCCTCTCGTGCCTATACCCGGAAAACCGCACACTCCAGCCCGTTCAACTGAGCTTTCTAGGTTCAACGGACTAGGCTCTAATGCCATAACAAACGACAACAAATTGTCGCTTGTGAAGTTGCGATTTCAGGCAGCGAGGCCGATAGTTTCAAAGGTTTTTTCAAGTTCGCTCCTGAGGTTTATATAGTGTTGGT
>JBAYVP010000494.1:0-2989 GCA_041674485.1 Sulfuricellaceae bacterium | reverse complement strand
TTGACTCATGGCGGCAACCCATAAAGACAAAACCTTTTTCACCGCAGAGGACGCGGAGGACGCAGAGGAAACCCCTCATGCTTTTCCTCCGCGTCCTCTGCGGTGAATCGGTTTTTTCCGTGCTGAGAACAAATTTACCCTGGAAAAGCAGCCCTGAGCAGTTGCATTTTGAATTATTCCGAATTCTTCATGAGCAAATATCTTTCACCGCAGAGATGCCGGGGCGCTGAGACATTGAACCTAGATTCCTCTGTTGACCGCTTGCCAAGGTGTGTAGCAAATTGGTTCTAAACAACTTTATCATGTATTTTGCGTGTACCCGTATGGTGAGAACGCTACGGGCTGGATTGCACGGTTTTCCGGGCGCATGGCGGCGTTGCAACTATAAGAGAAGGCAATGGAATGACCATTGCGCGTCGTTGCGCCTCTTGTGCCCAGGCCGTAAGGCCGTCGGGTATGCCCTGCACCCGGAAAACCACACACTCCAGCCCGTTCAACAGAGGAATCTAGGTTGAAGCGGCAGGAAAAGACGATTTGTCGCCCGACGCGCAAAACCGTCGTTGGAGGAAAGCGGGAAAGCCATGCCTTTTCCTGCGTAATCTCTGCGCCTTTGCGTCTCTGCGATAATTATTCCGGTTTCGACTTGGAATGAACAGGCTTGCCGATGCGATTTCCCGTTTGAGCGAGCGGAACGAACTCCGCTGGCTTACGTTGCTGTGCCTGGCCTGGATAGCACCCGGCTTGATCGGCCACCAGCCTTGGAAGCCGGACGAAGCTTACGGCTTCGGCATCGTGCATCATATCCTCAAAAGCGGCGATTGGCTGGTGCCGACGCTGGCGGGCGAGCCTTTCATGGAAAAGCCGCCGTTGTATTTCTACGCGGCGGCGCTCTTCGCCAAACTGTTTTCCCCCTTGTTGCCGGTGCATGACGCTGCACGTCTGGCGACCGGTTTGTTTATGGCTTTGACGCTGTTGTTCGCCGGCCTTTCCGGGCGCGCGTTGTGGGGAGGAGGGAAGGGACGCATCACGGTGCTGGTGATGCTGGGCTGCCTCGGCTTGTTGATCCGGGCGCACGAGATGATTACCGACATGGCGCTGCTGGCCGGGTTTTCCATCGCCCTGTATGGCTTGTCCGTCAGCCTGCGACAACCGATTCTGGCCGGTTTGGCGCTGGGAACCGGAATCGGCATCGGCTTTATGAGCAAGGGGTTGATCGCGCCGGGGATTATCGGTTTGACCGCATTGTCGCTGCCGCTGTTCTTTCGTCCCTGGCGCCGGAAGAATTACCTGCACTGCCTGCTGCTGTCCGTCGGGACGGCGCTGCCTTGGTTGCTGGCGTGGCCCGCGCTGGTGTATGCGCGTTCCCCGGAATTGTTCGCGGAATGGTTCTGGGTCAATAACTGGGGGCGTTTCTTCGGCGCCGTCAGGCTGGGTCCGGCCAGCGACCACTGGTTCTATCTGGTCAATCTACCGTGGTATGCCTGGCCGGCGCTACCCATCGCATTATGGACGCTGTGGCGCGAAAAATGGGCGTGCGCGGAAATCCAGTTGCCGCTCACCGCCTTCCTGGTGATGCTGCTGGTGCTGAGTGCGGCAGCCGATGCTCGCGAACTCTATGCGCTGCCCATGCTGCTGCCGCTGTCCCTGCTCGCCACCGCCGGCGTCGATACGCTACGGCGCGGCGCGGCCAATGCGCTGAACTGGTTCGGCATCATGACTTTCGGCTTTTTCGCCGGCCTGTTGTGGTTCTTCTGGTTCGCGCTGATGACCGGTCATCCCGCCCGCAACGCCGAGCACCTGCTCGATATGCAGCCCGGCTACACCCCGGTTTTCGCCCCCCTGGCCTTCGCGATAGCGGCTATCTACACGGCCTCATGGTTGGCGGTGCTGATTCTGACGCGCAGCCTCCCGCGCGGACGACGCGCGCTGGTCAACTGGGGGACGGGCGTCACCTTGCTATGGGGCATCGCCACCACCATTTGCCTGCCGTGGATCGATGCCGGCAAAAGCTACCAGTCCATGATAATCTCGCTGCAACAGTCGCTGCCCGTCGGCTATCGCTGCATCACCGGCGAAAACCTGGGCGAGCCGCAACGCGCGCTGCTGGATTATTACGCTGGCATCAATACGCGCCGCGCTCCGCTAACCGGCAAGCAAGAATGCGAATTGCTGCTGGTGCAGGGCAGTGCGAGCCACCCCCACGAACCCGGCGCGGAATGGATCAAGCTGTGGGAAGGCGCCCGCCCCGGCGACAATTCCGAGCGCTACTGGCTGTTCCGGCGCGCGCTCTGATGGCTGCATATCCAAAAATTTCCGCCATCGTCCTGGCCGGCGGGCAGGCGAAGCGCATGAACGGCGCCGATAAAGGGCTGCAACTGCTGCACGGCAAGCCGCTGATCGCCTGGGTATTGGAGCGTATCGCGCCGCAGGTCGATGAAATCATCGTCAGCGCCAACCGCAATCAAGCAGTCTACGCGGCATTCGGCCATCCCGTGCTGGCGGATGACACGCCGGATTTCAAAGGCCCGTTGGCGGGACTGCGGCAAGGCATGGCGGCTGCCCGCCACCCGTTGGTTTTGTGCGTGCCGTGCGACACCCCCTTACTCCCCACCAACCTGGCCGAACGTCTGCGGGTCGCGCTGGAAGACAGCCAGGCGCAGGTAGCCGTTGCTGCGACCCTGGAACACAGCCACCGCACGGTGTGCCTGTGTCGCAGCGATCTGTCCGGCCACTTGGCGGCGTTCCTCGCGCAAGGCGGGCGCAAAGTGGGCGACTGGCAGGCCAGCCTGAAATCCGTCGAAGTGTTTTTTCAGGAAGCGGAGAATTTCCGCAATTTTAATACCCTGGAAGATTTGGCCGCACCTGGAAAGTAAACATTCGGTAAACCCGTAAGGAAAGCATCTTAACGCGCGCAGCTGCCCCGGAACTGCGGCACATTTTTGGCGACAGCTCAATTCCGAACGACGACACGACCACGCCACGCGATCGA
>JBAYVP010000493.1:0-2996 GCA_041674485.1 Sulfuricellaceae bacterium | reverse complement strand
GGAATCTCGCATCCCATCATTGATCGTGAAAATGTCAAAAAATCATCAAGATGTAATGCTCCCCATCATTTAACTTGACCAAAAATGCCCATTTCTACATCACGATAGATGAACGTACTCAGACTTTCACCCTGAAAGAAGCGTCAAGCTTCGCTTGCCGCACTGAGAACAAATTTACCCTGTTACCGGGGTTGACGGGAGTACCCCAATCGCGGATACTTTACAAAGTGTAGTTGAATTTCCTATCCTTTCGGATCGTGGGTCGATTACCAATTTCGCCCATGCCCGGATCGCTTTGATCTTGTTTTTCCGTCAGTCCCCGCCCCAACCCTCAACCCAGGAGTATCAAAGTCATGGTCAGTCCCTCGTTCGACCTCTACCAGCAGGTATTTTCCCTCTCGATGCTTTCGAACCGTGTATCGGGATATACCGGAAGCCAGTCCGCCCTGCAGCTTCAGATGCAATATGAATTGGCCGGCTACCTTGCCGGTGTCCCCCAGGGATTGATCCCCAACGCCAACTGGCCGGCACCTCAACCGGCTACGCCCGCTTCCAACGACATGGGCACCTGGACGCTCGAATGGGGTCCGGTCGTTTTCCAGTCGCCGACCGGCAGTCAAGTGGCCGACAACGCGATGTTTGTGGCCTCGTGCAGCGACGTGACCATTCCGGGTATCGCGAACCAAAACCCACTGAAGGTTTATGTGGTGGCCATCGCCGCGACCAATTTCGACTCGGCCTCTGATTGGGCCGTCGAAGACGGTGACGTCACTCCGGTGGTCGATTTCACGACCTACACTCCGGGCGCACCGGTGGCGGCCACGTCGGTGGTGAGCGATACTCCCTATATCTCGATGGGGACGGCGATCGGCGTGGGGAACCTGCTCACCAAGATGAACAGTCCAACGGGCGCTGCGGCGGCGGGCCAGTCATTGCAGACCTTCCTGCAAAACGTCCCGCCCGCGGTCAGTCCCGACACCGGTCTGGCGGTGATATTTGCCGGCCACAGTCTGGCCGGCGCGCTTTCGCCAACGCTGGCGCTGTATCTCCAGCCATCGCTCACCAATTTCGCAGAAACGCTCGTCTACCCGACTGCGGGCGCGACTCCCGGTGAATCCAACTTTGCGAACGCGTTTGCCGCTGCGTTTCCGCAGACCACGGTCGGGACCCTGTCCTACCAGCGCTGGAACACACTCCTTTGGAACAACTACGACGTGGTGCCACACGCGTGGAGTCCGAACATCCTCGCCGAAGTCACCACGCTTTATGGCAACAACCCCCTCCCCCACTTGCTCCCCAACCAGCAACCTCCCTTTTTGATCGATATTTGGGCCATGGTTCAGATGGCGCTCTACCACTCGAGTCAGGATCAGTCGGGGATTGTCTATACCCGCCTGCAAAACTCGGCCTTGAACAATCCCCAGCCCAGTTCGTTGCAGCCCTACACCGATTTTCTGCCCGGGACGAATGGCGCGACTGGAATTCCTCTCACGTTGCCGCCCGCCAGCGACGAAGATTTTGTTCTGCAGTTGGTGGTCCAGCACGTGAACATGTATGTGGGCATTCCCAGCTTCACCTATTGTCCGTCGAACTCCAACACTCCCGTCGCCACACCGGTGGTGCCCGGATTGATCCTGCCCTCGCCGTTGCCGCAACTGCCCCAACCGCCGAGTCTGCTTGCCGGTATTACCAAGGCGCCAAACTCCACCATCTTGAACAATATATTGTATTGGATGTTGGCGGCCGCCAGGAAATGGCTGGTCAATCACATCCCGCACGCGCCTGCCTCCGCAGCATCCGGAAATCAGTAGGAGCGCCCCACCAAGCTGGCCATGACGAACGAGTAGGGTAGGGTGAGCACGTTTTTTGTGCCCACGCCGTCAGTTTCCGTGTGAGCACAAAAACCTGCCCACCCTACCGCACTTTCACCAAACGGGTAGACGCAAAATATATGCCAAAGTTGTTTAGAACCACCATGTTACACATTTTGACAAGCGGTCAACTCGTAAGGCGCAATAACCAACGAGCATTGCGCCGGATGTAAACAATCGCTACGCCCGTAAGCATTAGCTTACATTCACGGCTTGGTGCAATGCGCTATCGCTTATTGCACCCTACCTTTGCCGGCGAAGAATTCGACAGGATTTAGCTAGGCGGGATGCGGCTCCGGCACGAAGCACATCAATCGCAAACGGCAGCAACCAGGGGGCATGGCCGATATTTCCCATAACCCCCAGCCCACGGAAACTACGGTGCCTCCAGAAATCTGCGTGAAAGAAACATGACCATGAACACGATGGAAAAAATTATTGAGCAAGTACATACCCTGCCTGAAACCGACGCACTCAAAGTGCTGGATTTTGTCGGCTATCTCAAGGCCAGCGTACCCAAGCCAAGGCGGAAGCTGCGGACATGAGCGAATTTGAGCAGTTTGGCGCGGTGTTTGACGGCAGGTCCAACCGGGATGAATGCTATGACCGCAAAGTGCTTCTCTGACACCAACATCGTCCTTTACACCATCGGCCAGGATAGCCGCAAAGCCGGGATTGCGCGCGGTATCATGGCGTCCCGCCCGCTGGTGAGCGCGCAAGTCGTCAATGAGGCAATCAATGTTTGCCTGCGGAAACTCGGTTTTGACCGCGTACCTTGTTGCGGCACAGCTATGCCACCCACCTGCTCGAAGCCGGTGTCAATCTACGCACGATCCAGCAATACTTGGGGCACTCCAGCCTGGAGACGACCGGGTCTACCTGCATCTGACCACCAAGGGGTAGGAAGACGCCGTCGCCCACATCAACGCGCTTATGGGAGATTTGTGAGATGGGCGCTATTCAGGAGATATTTCGCCGTAGCGGTCCCGCGTATCTGGAACGGTGGTACTGGTTCAGTTTGATTTATTTATCAACACATTGATTTTGATAAATAAAAACGCATCGATGCGTCAAGGATGCTTACATTCAGCGCATCAGGCAGCCTTCTGGAGCATCAACATCTGC
>JBAYVP010000492.1:0-3009 GCA_041674485.1 Sulfuricellaceae bacterium | reverse complement strand
TGGCATATACAAAATGCAAGGTGTCGAGAATGCGCTTTATCACCAAGGCTAAAACAGCCTTTGCCGCAACCCGAAATATGTCCTCAAAACCCAATATGAGCCAAAATATTTACCGCAGAGACGCAGAGAACTATAGGTGATGTCGCATGACGCCATAACTCATTGTTTTTTCTCAGCGCCTCAGCGTCTCTGCGGTTCAACTGAGCTTTTTAGGGCTATCGGGCATCTTTCTTACACCCGACAACCCAAATGCTTATCGTTGACATCGGTTCTAGTTAGGACTATATTTGTTCTAACTAGAACCAACTTGTTGAATTATGCCTCCCTCCCTTTTTCTGCCGTTGTTGCGCGAACTGGCCGGCGCTTACCAGGCGTTCGGGATGTACTCTTCCGCGCACATCCGCACGCTCGACCTGACGCCGCCGCAATTCGACATAATTGCCACGCTGGGCAATACGTCCGGCATGTCGCCCAAAGAACTGGGCGAAAAAACGCTGATCACCAAGGGCACGTTAACCGGGGTGGTGGATCGTCTGGCGGACAAGGGGCTGGTGCGCCGGATCGCGTCGAGCAGCGACGGACGCAGCCAGATCGTCCAGTTGACGCAGCAGGGCGAGGAATTGTTCGCGCTCATCTTCCCGGCGCACTTGGCATATATGGAACGCGCTTTCGTTACGCTGTCGCCGCAGGAACTAACCGGCATGACAACTTGTCTGCATAATTTGCGCAAAGCCTTTTCCGCCGCACACGACAAGGAGACATCATGAATTCCACAACGCGCTATACCGCAACGGCCATCGCGCTGCACTGGCTGGCGGCGTTGCTGATTTTCGCCGCTTTTCCGCTCGGGGTTTACGTTGCCGATTTGGCGTTTTCGCCACTCAAGCTGAGGCTGCTCAGCTATCACAAATGGCTGGGCGTCACGGTTTTCCTGCTGACGGTTGCGCGCCTGGCATGGCGGGCGACGCACACCCCGCCGCCGTTGCCGCAAACCATACCCCTGTGGCAGCAACGCGCCGCCCATACCCTGCACCATTTGCTTTATGTGCTGTTGCTGGCCATTCCGCTTTCGGGCTGGCTGATGAGTTCAGCCAAGGGGTTTCCCGTGGTCTACCTGGGGCTGGTGCAATTGCCCGATCTGGTGAGCAAAAACGCGGAACTGGGCGACCTGTTGAAGGCGCTGCACACGGCATTGAACTACGGGTTGCTGGCGTTGCTCGGCCTGCATGTCGCGGCAGCGCTCAAGCACCATTTCATCGACCGCGACGCGACGCTGCGCCGCATGTTGCCCTTTGTCTAACCCGGACAAACAAGAATCAAAAAGCTTCACCGCAGAGGCGCGGAGACGCTGAGAAAAGCAGGGGGGGCCGGTTGCGTTTGGCGCCGTACTTCTCAGCGCCTCTGCGTCTCTGCGGTAAAAAACATATTGCAATAGAGGATTTAACGGCCAAGGAGTTCCGCCATGAAAATTTTCCTGCCGCTATTGATGCTCGCCACCACCTGGACGGGCAGCGCCCAGGCGGTCGAATTCGGCCAGGTCCAGGCCGACAAAAGCACGCTGGTTTTCGCCTACAAACAGATGGGCGTGCCGTCCGACGGCAAATTCCGCAAATTCACCGCCGCCGTCGCCTTCGACCCGGCCAGGCCGGATGCCGCCTCGGCGCGCATCGACATCGACATGGCCAGCATCGACGCCGGCTCCAGGGAGGCCAACGACGAAGTGACCGGCAAGCAGTGGTTCAACGTCAAGGATTTCCCCACGGCGCGTTTCGTTTCATCCGCCATCAAGCCGTTGGGCGGCAACCGCTATGAAGTCGCCGGCAAGCTCACCATCAAGGACAAAACCCTTGCGCTCAACGCGCCCTTCACGTTCAAGCAGGAAGGTGCAGTCGGCGTGTTCGACGGCAACCTCACCGTGAAGCGCCTGGATTACGCGATAGGCACAGGCGCGTGGGCGGATGTCGGCACGCTGGCCAACGAAGTCCAAATCGTGTTCCACATCGTGGCTACCGCCACGCCCGCCAAAAAGTAAGCTTTACCCCACCAACCATCAAGGAGAAAACACCATGAAAAAACTCGCCCCCCTCGCTATTGCCGCCATATTCGCCGCCATCGCCGCACCGGCTTATTCCGCGCCGGAAACTTACGTGATCGAAGCCAATCACACCTTCCCGCGTTTCGAGTACAACCATCTCGGCTACTCCATTCAGATGAGCCGCTTCGACAAGACCACCGGCAAGATCACCCTGGACCGCGCCGCCAAAACCGGCTCCGTCGATGTCGCCATCGACATGAAATCGGTTAACACCGGCTCCGCGCTATTTAACAGCCATATCCAGGGCGAAGATTTGCTCGACACCGAAAAATTCCCGACCGCCACGTTCAAATCGACCGCCCTCAAATTCGACGGCGACAAGCTGAGCGCGGTGGACGGCAACCTGACCATCAAAGGCATCACCAAACCGGTGACGCTCGCCGTGACCTCCTTCCACTGCATGCCGCACCCGATGCTGAAAAAAGACGCCTGCGGCGCCAACGCCACCACCAAAATCAAACGCTCCGAATTCAACGCCGGCAAGCACGCGCCTTATGTCGGCGACGAAGTCACCCTGACCATTGCGGTTGAAGCCATCAAGGAATAATCCTAGAAACCTCCGTTGAACGGGCTGGAGTGTGCGGTTTTCCGGGTGCAGGGCAAGGCGCAACGACGAAGAATGGTTTGTTCCATTCTGAGGAGTTGCAACGCCGCCATGCGCCCGGAAAACCGTGCAATCCAGCCCGTAGCGTTCTCACCAAACGGGTGAACGCAAAATATATGACAAAGTTGTTTAGCGCCATCATGTTACACATCTTGGCAAGCGGTCAACGGAGGTTTCTAGGATAATTGTAACTGCTCAGGGGGCAGGGGCTAGGGACTACGCGAGAACATCCGTCGGTGAAGACAGCCCTGTCTTTCGCGTCCCAACGTTTCTTGAGCCGGTTGCAAACGCGGAGTCCATGCTTGTATTT
>JBAYVP010000491.1:0-3014 GCA_041674485.1 Sulfuricellaceae bacterium | reverse complement strand
CGAACGGATTAAAAATAAGGTAGGTTGTCATGGTGCAACCTCAGCATACGTGCGAGGCACAGGGTCAAATTTTCCCGTTCGTGGTAAAGCTCTGTCGAACCATGAACGGGAAAATTTGACCCTGTCCGCAAGTTGAAAAAATCCAAAAACCGGTGCTGAATTTTTATCAGAAAATGATAAATTTCGACAGCCTAGTACAACGTAACAACAATAGTTTCGGATATAAGGAGAGTCAGCTTAATCCGCGTATCCGAAGTTGTAAATTGCCAGTCAATCTTCCTCAATGCGAAATAAATGATATTACATGGCACTAGTGTATGCCTCTCCACAAATTACCGATTTAGCCGCTTCTCGCAGGATGCGATTGCTGCGCAAATTGTGGCCGCGCAAGATATACGCAGGTCACCCTCTCCAAAATTTCTCCCAGATCGTCGTTTAATCTCGTGTTACGGCAAATGCCGCACCGCGCCGGCGGATAGTGCAGCCCCATGTGCTCTTTCCCCGCGCCTATCCAACCTTTTGTAAAGGATACGATCATGAAATTCAAGCTCATCCCTCTTTCCGCCTTGGCGCTGCTGCTCTCCGCGCCGGCTTTCAGCGCCGGTTCCATAACGGCAAGCAGCATTTCCAGCGCCGTTGCGGCGCTGAATTTTTCCACCACCTGCTCCGGCGGCGGCACTCGTGTATCGACAGGCTCCTGGGATGCCACCAGCGGGGCGTTGTCGTTAAGCTCGACCACCACCGCCTGCGTTGGCTACGGCGGTGAAATTCACGACGGCAGCCGCACTATGAGCGGCACCTTGCTACTTAACGGCGCCAGTTCCTACACGGTGGATGTCACGGCGCAGGAAAGCTACACCGTCACGCGCGATGGGGCCACCACCATTCAACACACCTGCTCCCTCGCCCGCAAAGGCACTTTCGACTTCAGCACCGACCGCTTCACCGGCACTGTCAGCCGGAACAATTGCACCGACACCGGCGAAGTGTGGGATCACCAACACGGGATAGAAAGCCTGCTGCGCGACAGTCAAGTCATCGACGTGCCGCCTGCGCCGTTCGGCGTCATGCCGCAGCCGGGAGCGCATGGCGGCGGGCACCCAGGCAGAAAGTAAGAAATCGTCCATTAACCTATACTTTGCGCGGCCACGATTTGCGCAGCAATCGCATCCCGCGAGACGCGGCTAAATCCGCAAATTGTGGCCGCGCAAAGTATAACCATCCTGGAGAATTACCGGAACGCCGACGGCAGCGTCACGGTCCCGACAGCGTTGCGTCCGTATCCGAGGGGGATGGAAAAGTCACCAGTGTAGCCTGGAGCGGCGCCGGCTTGTGGGGTGGTGCGAACCTCACCAGGATATCGTAGTAAGTCCGGGTGTTTTCCGTGAAGATCACCGCCTCGGCGCCGCGCGCGTAGCCATGTTTGGCTTTTTTGAAATATTTCGGCTTGCTCAGCAGCGGGAGGCTTTTTTTCAGGTCAACCCATGAATCGGGGTCGAATTTCATGCGCTTCGCCAGCACCCGTGCATCTTCCAGGTGCCCCTGACCGGTATTGTAGGCGGCCAACGCGAGCCAGGTGCGATCCGGCTCTTTGATGCGTTCCGGCAGCGTGTCTTTCAGGTACTGCAAATAGCGCGCCCCGGCCGGAATGTTTTCCTTGGGATTGAGCCGGTTGGAAACGCCCAGGTAATCGGCGGTATAGGCGGTCAGCATCATCAGCCCGCGCACCCCGGTCGGTGAAGTCGCCAGCGGGTTCCAGTGCGATTCCTGATAACCCAGCGCCGCCAGCAGGCGCCAATCGATGTCGGTGATTTCCTGCGCCTGCTGGAACAACCTGCGGTATTTCGGCAACTGGGTTTTCATACTTTCCAGGAAACTTTCCACATCCGCGCCTTCCAGCCGTTCCAGATGTCCGTAATAGCGGTCGAGCAAGCGCCGTAACGTGCCGTCCTGGTGAATGCGGGCAAAGAACGCCTGCGCCTTGGCGTACAGTTCCGCGTCGCCGTCCTGCGGGAACGCCCAGGCAAGCTCCTCCTCCTTGCCCAAGTCGAACGCCACGTCGAGGTTGGGATAGAAAATCTGGGCGACGGCAATCACATGGGAATCGGCCACCACGCAATCGACTGTGCCATCCGCAACTTGGCCGAGCAATTCCTCGCTTTCCTGCTGGGATTTTTCCTCCCACGCTAACTTCAGATACTGTTGCTTCAACTCCTTTAGCCGTTCAACATAACTGCTGCCCGCCACCACCGCAATACGCTTGCCTACCAGGTTCTTGATTTCGTCGGGACGCAAGGCGTAGGTGTTGTAGGCGACCTGCTGCTGGATAGTCTGGTAGGAAGGGCCGAAACGCACCTTTTTTTCGCGCCCCGCCGTCACGCTCAACCCGGCGGCGGCCAAATGCGCCTGTTTTTTTTGCAGTATGGGCAAAATCCGGTTGAATTCCGGCGCCAGCACGAACCGCACATTGACCCCAAGCTCCTTGGCGAAAAGCGTGGCGAGATCGTATTCGATGCCGGCGAAATTCCCCTGCGCATCCTCAAAGTAAGTCGTCGGACCATTGCGGGTGAGCACCACCAGCTCGCCGCTTTCCCGCACCGCCGGAACCGGTTTGGCCGACATGTCGCAAGCGCTCAGAAACAAAGCCAAAAAAGAGAAAAGAAAGACACGCATGGGGGTAGTTTGGACAATTTTAGTGAACTTGTCCACGCTTAGCGGCCACAAATCGCAGCGAAGCTGGTAGAATGCCGCCTGGACGGAGAGGTGGCAGAGTGGTCGAATGTACCTGACTCGAAATCAGGCGTAGGTTCAAACCTACCGTGGGTTCGAATCCCACCCTCTCCGCCAACACATCAATGAAAACGCGCCCTTCAAGGGCGCGTTTTTTATTTACCCATCGTAACCTACTCAGGGGGCTAGGGATCAGGGGCTACGCGGGGACGGGAACACGAAAAACAAGCATGGACTCCGCGTTTGCAACCGGCTCAAGAAGCGTTGGGACGCGAAAGACAGGG
>JBAYVP010000490.1:0-3038 GCA_041674485.1 Sulfuricellaceae bacterium | reverse complement strand
TCATATATTTCGCGTTCACCCGTATGGTGAGAGCGCTACGGGCTGGATTGCACGGTTTTCCGGGCGCATGGCGGCGTTGCAACTACAAAAGAAGGCAATGGAATGACCATTGCGCGTCGTTGCGCCTCTTGTGCCCAGGCCGCAGGCCGTCGGGTATGCCCTGCACCCGGAAAACCGCACACTCCAGCCCGTTCAACTGAGCTTTCTAGGTTTAACGCCCCGAGTAGCGGGCAACCCTCACCGAAATCAACCGGGACAAAAGCCATGTACTCCATACCCAGCAAACCTAACCATGCGTTCAATTTTCCTTCTTTCGCACTGCTGCCGATGGCGAAGCGTTTTTTCCAGGGGCTGGATAGGCTGTTGACCGCGATGGCCTATGCGGAAGCCGGAGACCTGGACGCAGTAAAAGCGCTCCTCGAACAGAACCGGGAAAAATCCAGGAGGGCGTCATGAACACGCGCGCGCAACACCTGCCTTTCGCGAGGTGGGTTAATTTCACCTCCGGCACATGCAAGGCCGATTTACTCGCGGGCATCACGGTGGCGCTGGTCGCCATTCCGCAATCCCTGGCTTATGCCCAGCTTGCCGGGGTTCCCGCCTATTACGGCTTGTACGCCGCGTTGATCCCGACGGTGATCGGTGCGCTGTTCGGCTCCTCCAAACAGCTTTCGACCGGTCCGGTCGCCATGACCTCCTTGCTGACCGCAGCCAGCGTTGCGCCCTTGGCGGCGCACGGCAGCGAATTGTTTTATTCCTACGTGATCCTGCTAGCACTCTTGTCCGGGGGAATCCAGGTCGCTTTCGGCGTATTCCGGGTCGGCGTACTACTCAATTTCCTGTCGCACCCGGTGTTGATGGGGTTCATCAACGCCGCAGCAATCATCATCGGCCTGTCGCAATTGCCGACACTGCTGGGCATCCCGGCGCAGCAATCCACGCACTTCATCCTCGACATCTGGCAAGTCGTTTCCCACATTAACACCTTGCACGAACTGTCTCTGGGATTCGGCCTGTCCGCCATTATCCTGCTGGTCAGCTTCAAGAAATTCGCCCCCAGGCTGCCCGGCGTATTGATCACAGTGGCATCGTTAACCTGGGTCAGCTATGCGCTGGATTACGCCAGACTGGGTGGCGGCGTAGTCGGCGTGGTGCCGCAAGGATTGCCGAACCTGAGCATTCCACCGCTGGATTGGCACGCCACGGTGGCGCTGCTGCCCGCCGGTTTCGTAATCGCCCTGATTAGCTTCATGGAAGCCATGTCCAGCGCCAAGGTGATTGCCATCAAGACCCGCCAACCTTGGGACGAAAACAAGGAACTGATCGGGCAAGGGTTGGCCAAAATCGCAGCGGCATTCAGCCACTCCATGCCGGTGAGCGGCTCCTTCTCCCGCTCGGCGCTGAACCTCGCGGCGGACGCCAAGACGCCGCTTTCCTCGGTGATCTCGGCGGTATTCGTGCTGCTCACGCTACTGTTTTTCACTTCGGCGCTGCACCACCTGCCGAAGCCGGTGCTTGCCGCGATCATCATGATGGCGGTCGTCGGGCTGGTTAATTTCCGCACCGTGGTTAACGCCTGGCGCGCCAACCGGGACGACGGCGTTGCGTCCGTCGTCACCTTCGTCGCAACCCTCGCATTCGCGCCCAACATCCAGAACGGCATACTCACCGGCATCATCCTGTCACTCGTGCTCCTGCTGTACCGCCTGATGCGCCCGCGCATAGCACTGCTCGGAATACTCGACGACACAACCCTGCGCGACGCCCAGCGTCACAACCTCCCCCCGCTGCCCGCGCGGCTGGGGGCGCTGCGCTTCGACGGCGCGCTGCGCTTCATGAACGTCTCCTATTTCGAAGACGCCTTGCTCAAACTCGAACGGGAAAATCCGCAAATCAGCCACATCCTGATCAAAGCCAGCGGCATCAACGACCTCGACGCATCGGGCGCCGATATGCTGTTCAACCTGGTCGAACGCTTTAAGAAAAACGGCATCACGCTGGTCTTCAGCGGCCCCAAAAGGCAAATGCAGGAAGTAATGGACAGAACCGGGCTGACGGAGAAAATCAGTAAAGACAATATTTTTACAACGGACAAAATCGCCATTGAGGAACTTTACCGCAGACTAACGCATGTCGATGCCAGCCGGTTACAAGCCGGTGGCTCGGATTGAGGTTTACGAGGAGACACGAAGTGGCCTTGTCTATGCTATGCCATGGAAAGACGCGGAATATCGGTGAATAGCAAGGGAATATGGCGGGGCTGACCTCTTTGGTGGGATGCGCTGAGGAACGAAGCGCATCTGTCGCGTGTCACCGGCAAGATTCGCGAGCGATATACGCCCTGAAGTCCCGCCCCATAAGTCCGAAGTCTCTGGCTGAAAATATTTGACATACTGATGTTTGTTGGTTACTTTCGCATTTCGCGAAATACGAAATATCAATTCATCAGCCGTCGAGTAGACCGGTTTCTCTCAATGAAGTCTTCTCCATCGTTGATCGTTCCCACGCTCCGGCGTGGGAATGCAGCCGCCGACGCTCCGCGTCCCGATATAGAAAATGATGTAGTGGAACACTTGCGCAATGACACTGGAGAAGCAAGCTTGAGATTGACTGATAGATTTAATACGCGACGCACAGCAGCGGCGGCGTTCCCACGCCGGAGCGCTCATCGTTACACACAAGTGGCTGGCATCCCTTCAGGATGCATTCCCGTGATTCTCGGTTCCGGTGGTGTCGGCTGCGCTCAACCACCGGCTACAGGCTGAGAAGCCTCCGGCTTCGTTGTCGTCCCCATGCCGGGAGGCATGGCAGCCTGTAGCCGGTGGTTGAGCGAGGAACGAGCGACACCACCGGAACTGGAAACAACAGCAGAACCGCACCCCGGCAGGGGTGCCAGCCTGCTTGCGAACCACAAGCCACTTGTGTGATCAAGGTAGGACAGCCAGTTACCCAACTGCCCCCTCACGGATCCCTGCGTGCGGAATTCCCGCACAAGGCTCTTCAATGTTGTTCGCTTCGCATAATCGCTTCACCATGCT
>JBAYVP010000489.1:0-3075 GCA_041674485.1 Sulfuricellaceae bacterium | reverse complement strand
GCCTCGCACGTATGCTGAGGTTGCACCATGACAACCTACCTTATTTTTAATCCGTTCGTCCTGAGCCTGTCGAAGGATGAACGGATTAAAAATAAGGTAGGTCGTGACGTTTCTTGGCATATCCAAAAACCGGGAAGCTGAATTTCGATAGCCTACTCTGCGCCTCGGCGTCTCTGCGGTAAATGTTTTTGGTTCCGGCTAGTCCGGCTTAGGATGATGGGAAATGTTCATGAATCCCAGGCAATCTTAGTGCGACTCGACTCATGGCAACAACCCATAAAGACAAAACCTTTTTCACCGCAGAGGACGCAGAGGAACCCCCCTCATGCTTTTCCTCCGCGTCCTCTGCGGTGAATAGGGTTTTTCCATACTGAAGAACAAATTTACCCTGTGCATTGCACTATCGCATATTGCACCCTGCTGCCTTGCGTGATAGCCTTACTTGGTATTACTTGGAGAGGTTCATGGAAATCACATCGGTTACGAGCAAGGGGCAAGTTACCATCCCAAAATCCGTGCGGCAGCAGCTAGGAATTCGGCAAGGTAGCAAGGTGGAGTTCTCGCTGGTAGAGGATCACATTGAGTTGCGGGTCAGGAGCACCCCTTCAGATGTGCCTGCCAGCGGCTTTGGTATGCTCAAAAGCAAGAAGGCCGCCGTTCCGGCTGATTTCGATCCGGCCAGCCTGCTCAGGCCATGATCGGGCTGGATACCAATGTCCTTGCTCGCTACTACATTGAGGACGAGAACGATGAAGAATCCGCCAGGCAGCATCAGGCAGCCCGTCGTCTGATCGAATCCGGCCAGCCGCTCATGGTCTGCATGACGGTGGTGTTGGAGCTTGAATGGGTCATGCGGGGCTGGAATTCGCCGACGCGCTACACCACGCCAGCTACCGAGGCTGCGAACGCATGGCTTCCTTCGATGACCGGAAATTCGCCCGTCGGGTCAAACGCATGGGATTGGCGCCTGACGTGTTCATTCCGCAGTAGCTCGGCAGGGTGGGTACGCCTTTGTGCCCACGCGGTCAATGGCGGTTGTTTCCACATGGGCACAAAAAACGCGCCCACTCTACCGGGCTGGAGCGATTATTTTCACCCGGTGATTTCAGGTTGCGCAAAATCAAAACCGAAGCACCGCCGATTCATATTTTGCCAACACGGCATCCGTCGTCAATAAGCGGAGATGGTTTTCCTCGGCTTGGGCAAGCAACAGCCTGTCAAAAGGATCGGCGTGAATGTCGCGCAGTTCGCAGGAGGCCATCATCTCCTAGAAAGCTCAGTTGACCGCTTGCCAAGATATATAACACAGTGGCTCTAAACAACTTTGTCATATATTTCGCGTTTACCCGTATGGTGAGAGCGCTTTGATCTGGATTGCACGGTTTTCCGGGCGCATGGCGGCGTTGCAACTACAAGAGAAGGCAATGGAATGACCATTGCGCGTCGTTGCGTCTCTTGTGCCCAGGCCGTCAGGCCGTCGGGTATGCCCTGCGCCCGGAAAACCGCACACTCCAGCCCGTTCAACGGAGGTTTCTAGGATTATAGTTACCTTGGGATTTAAAGCTGATACGTTTTTTTCTTCAGGTTGCTACAAATTTCACGAATAACTTGCGAGTTAATGACGGGGTAATCCAATTGGAGGAGTAAATCGGCAGCCTGTTGATGCTTGTCGTCGTCGCCACTTTGTATCAGCGAATATAGCCAGATATTGCTATCGACAAAGACTTTATGCCTTGCGCGGGGAAAATTGTCCGGTTGCATTGCCCCCAGCGGGCGCACTGCCGCGTTGCAAATTGCTTGCGTGAGAACGACCACGCGGCGCAATTTGCGCCTTGCATTGCATCCCGCTGGGAACAATCCAATCCGGACAATTTCCCCCGCGCAAGGCATAGCGGGCATTGGCTTCCTCCCGGCTCAAAGGAGTAAAACCTGATACTGAAAGTGGATTTTTCATCATGTCCGCTAAGGGCGATCTCGCAAGCGCATGCTCTTCGTTGACCTCAGCTTGATTACGGATAGCCAAAAATTCAACAAAGTCGAAAACCTCCGCCCGTTTGGCCTCGGGGAGGGTTTGTAACCTTTTTTCGATCAATTCTGCGTAGCTCATTTTCAACTCCATTCATCGTCTGGAACGACGGTCAAAGACCACGCCACTGCTCACAGAATCGTAAGCTCGCCGGAGGCCGGAGGTGGTCTTTAGCTTTACTACACGCCATAGCGTTTTTTGCCGCCGCTGGTAATGCAATAACGGCCACCGCGTGAACCCACACAGACGCGACCCGAACCACATGCGCAACTAGAAACCGTGGATGCTGAATGAATTTGCTTCTGCTGTGTTGCATGTGACGGTTTTGAAACCAAGCGGGTGTTTACAGCGCGCGTCCTGGTGGTTTCAAGCTTGGTCTTGGTAGGACATGCCGCTGATCCTGCAAACAGCGTTTTCTCTGCCCAAGAAGGAATATCACGCACACGAATTCTAACCCAGTTTCCGCTTTTTTCCAGCACCGGATACGCAACCCCATGTACCACAGCGGCTACTTGTATTGGTCGCGCCTTGCCCGGAGATGGAAGCGTGGCGTAGGAAATCCCGTCTTTGATCGCACACAAGGGTGACGCCGATGTCGTACCAAGACTTAGGAGCAGAAGACAAATAAGACACGCGTAACGCATTGGAAACTCCAGTGTTGTAGGCTGAGGCGAGGCGATTCCCGCAGAGCCGCAGCGGGCAATAAGCGATAGTGCATTACACCAAGCTGCTGAAAATATGGCGATACTTGAATATACCGCACTGTTTTCATCCGGCGCAATGCCCGTTGGTTATTGCGCCCTACTACGACCGCACCTTACGCGCGTCGCTCGGGCTGCGGCGCATCAAAACCCAGCCCAGCGCCGGATGGAATGCGCAGCAACTGGACGACATGCTGTTCTACGGCGTGCTCGGCGTGGTGTTGGGCGGGCGGCTGGGCTACGTGCTGTTTTACCAGCCGGCGCATTTCCTTGCGCACCCGCTGGAGATTTTTGCCGTATGGCAAGGCGGCATGGCGTTCCACGGCGGTTTTCTCGGCGTACTGGCGG
>JBAYVP010000488.1:0-3096 GCA_041674485.1 Sulfuricellaceae bacterium | reverse complement strand
TTTCCGGGCGCATGGCGGCGTTGCAACTCCTTGGAATGGAACGACCATTCCGCGTCGTTGCGCCTTGCCCTGCACCCGGAAAACCGCACACTCCAGCCCGTTCAACGGAGGTTTCTAGGTTGAAGCTCATTGAAAATCGGCCTGTGTTTGTTTGGCAAAGTTCAGTTCGGAAATATCCATGTCGGCAAACACATCCTCTGCATCACGGAACTTACCTTGCTCAATTTCGCGGTTGCCGAGCGCTAGGATTTTTAACAACGCCAGCGTTTCTTCCTGCTCTTCGTAGCTTTTCACGTCCATGACGACCAGTTTGGCTTCGCCGTTTTGGGTGATAAGCATAGGTTCGCGGCTTTCCGAGAGGTCTCTGACAATTTCGGCAGTGTGGCTCTTGAGATAGCTAATGGGTTTGATTTGGGATGAAAATTTCATGGCGGAACTCATTTTGAATGAAACCGATTCTAGTCCGAATTTGGTCTCGCCGCCAGACGCCGGGGCGGGGCGTCGAGTACGCCGTGCGTGGGCGTATCAGCGGGAATTGCATCAACAGCGTGGGCACAAAAAGCGTGCCCACCCGGCTCGAAAGTTCAACAAGCGCAGACCGCAGAGAGAACGCTTATCGGCCAGTCCCTCTCGAATGCAGGGTTAGCTGTTCGTTGCGACATACTTCGCACTCCCTTTGCAGCCAGTGACATTGTATTGGGTGCAGCCCCAGAAAGTTTTCCATTTGTCCGTTGGGCGAGGCCTCACCAGTTTCATAGGCGAACCACATTTAAGGCAAATTGGGGTTGACTTGCTTGTCTCAACTTTTTCTTTATATGCTTCTCTCTTTTTCGAGACCGCATGTCCGCTCCATGCGCCCCATGTAGCACTCGTGCGTTCGGAGAGCATATCCCAGCGAGCCTTCCATCTACCTTTGTTCCGTGAAACAGCAAGGATTTCCGCCAGCATTGGCCCTGTTTCCTCTGTAAGTTGCTGAGCGCCTTCTGTTGATTTATTGCACGCCGGACATTCAACCCTGACAATATTTCTATCGGCGAATAAGGTGAATTTTATTTTGGTTTCGCCGCAAGTCGGGCAACTGAATCCGAATGTTTTTGTCAATTCGCGCAATTCATCTAATGTGACCAACTGAAGTCGCCTTAAGTGGGCTCGAACAGTATGGGTTCCGTGACTTGCGCGGTTGCTTCTTTCGTGACCGCAGACGAGCGTGAAGTATCTTGTCTTTATGTCTCCCCAGATTCTTTCATGCCCTTTTTCAGGCTCAAGCGCGTGATGAAAATCGCACAGCGAAACCAAGTTATCTGGTGTATGTGTTCCGCCACCGGCGACCGGGCGCATGTGATGAACGTGAAGCTCTAATCGTGATGGGCAACCCGTTACTTGGCATTGGTTGGAGTCTCTGCTGATAACAACTGATCTGAGATACTTCCAAAACGGTGGGTATCCCGGCCAGTGGTTGAATATCTTGAGGACTAATCGGTCTTTCTCCGACAAAATGGCACTTGGATCGTGAAAGTGCTTTAACTCTGGCTCTTTTTGCTCTGGATTGCTCTGCTCCCAAGCTGATTTTCGAGAAAGCCATTCCTCGGTCTTACGTTTGCTTGTGCCATTCTTTTGGTATCCGATTACAAGAAGGATGGCCGTCAGTATCAAGAGTGCTGGGTTTGCCAGCGCTAGAAGAAGTGATGCCCACCCCAAAACCACCAGACTGCTTTCTTTTGATTTGTGCTCGAATCTTTCTCTGAAACTCTCCCACGCCAATCGCCTTGCTTCTCGTGCAATCAAGAATGTTCTACGAAGCGCTTCATATTTCTCTGGGTAAGAAATCATTGCCACTTCGGAGTAACACTGCTGGCATAGGAAAGACTTGTCATTCAGAAGAATGCCGAGAGCAGACATCTTGCCGCAAAAGATGCAGGACGATTTTGCGTCGGTGACCGAACTCTCATTGTATGCCTTATTCCGCTCAATGAGTTGTGCCAAGCTTATGCGGCTCAGGAATTTCTGAGGATTGAATTCGATGTGCCAAGTCTCGGAAGTCATTCAGACAGCTAACGTAAAGTAGCCCCCAATAAAATACCAATACTTTTATTGGGTTGGTTTATAAACATGGCTACAATTGCAAATTTAATATAAAAATCAAGATAACATGTTTATATCAGCAATTCTAAATTCTTAAAAACGCCGTTGTTTATAAAGTGAAATATTTTTTGTATAAAAGCATCATGGAATTCAAAGCCTGATATATTCTGGGTGCGTGCAGTTTTGCGATTAGATTTTTTCCAATTACCCTGAAATATTGATGCTTGTTGCATCAGCGTGAGGTAAAACACTTTTTTGAAAAATTCATGTATTTTCAAGTTGTTGATTTACAATTAATTCTGAATTTAGAATTGCTGTGATTATATTGGGTCAATAATCGGCTTTTAACACTCCGCTCATGCCACCCGCAACCCGCCAAAATTACCCGATCAAGCAAAGTGGGTTCTGAGCACCTGATCTCGCGGATTTTAATTGAGTCGGTTTAATGTAAACAACGGGTTGCTTCATTGTTCACATCCGCTGCTGGATTCCCGCCTGCGCGGGAATGACGAACGCGCGACCTTGAGAAGAACGTTTGCCAAAACCGATCAAGCAAGAACCGTTGCACCGTCATTCCCGCGCAGGCGGGAATCCTAAAGCGCCGAGCCTACCTCATATTCAATCACATAAAATCAGTTTCTACAAATTTCGGGTCAAGATAAATCTGCTAAAATACAATAACCTATTGATTTGTCTATCCTGAGATCAGGTGGTCTGAGGTTAGGCGCGCTTTTGTGCTAACGTGCCCTACTTGATTCTAGCTCCCCAGCGGAACCGAACGGTCATAGAGCGTTTCCGGGGCGATGTCCAAGTCTCCCGGCCAACACACTGTGTCCAATGCAACAAATGCCTGCTTGAACAAAGAGATGTCCAACAAGCGCGTAAACACGCCCGTAAATATTCGGTAAACCCGTCCCCCATACCGCGAATACCCATGACGCCGATACCCATGGACCGATGTGACTGAATGAGTTACAGTCTCGTTATGGGAACTGCACGACTCAAAGCCGAAGA
>JBAYVP010000487.1:0-3112 GCA_041674485.1 Sulfuricellaceae bacterium | reverse complement strand
ACCCGTTTGGTGAGAACGCTACGGGCTGGATTGCACGGTTTTCCGGGCGCATGGCGGCGTTGCAACTACAAGAGAAGGGAAGGGAATGGAACGACCATTCCGCGTCGTTGCGCCTTGCCCTGCGCCCGGAAAACCGCACACTCCAGCCCGTTCAACTGAGCTTTCTAGGTTTAACCAAAGTTCCTCGGTTGAGGTGGCCGAAGGTGCGAATTTATTCGCACAATCATGTGGTTGCGTGCGAACAAATTCGCACCTACGGGCAAGGCCACTGCCATTAAGTTAACGCACCACGGCATTTGTAGGAGCCTGCCGCTTGTGCCCAAGCCGTTAGGCTGTCGGGTATGCGGGCGAGCAGTGCCGCCAACCGAGATGGCGGCACGAATGGCGACACCGCATCGTGGGCGCGGCCCACTCCTACATGCGGGACTTCTTAATGGCAGTGGCAGTCAATGCGCAACATATTGAAATATAAACAAATTACATGAAAACAGCGGAGTCCAGGATGAAACATCAGGGCTAGGCTGCTGCGCTGATTTTGAAGAATCCTACCAGTTGCTGGAGATTCTCCGCCTGGCCGCTCATTTCCTCGGCGGTAGCGGCCAACTCTTCGGATGAGGAGGCATTCTGCTGGGTGATCTGGTTGAGCTGGTTCATCGCATTGTTGATCTGCGCTACGCCGCTACTCTGTTCTTCCGACGCGGCAGCGATTTCCTGCACCAGATCGGAGGTCTTGCCAATAGCCGGGACGATTTCGTCGAGCAGCTTGCCGGCGCGTTCCGCCAGATTCACGCTGTTCTTCGCCGTTTCGCCGATTTGCTGCGCTGCGACCTGGCTGCGCTCGGCGAGTTTCCTCACTTCCGCCGCGACCACCGCGAAGCCCTTGCCGTGCTCGCCGGCGCGCGCCGCCTCAATCGCCGCATTCAAGGCCAGCAGGTTGGTCTGGTAGGCGATGTCGTCGATAATGCCGATCTTGTCGGCGATGGATTTCATCGCGGCGACGGTTTCCTTCACCGCGATGCCGCCGTCAACCGCTTGCTTCGCCGCGGATTCCGCCATGCCGTTGGTCACCTTGGCGTTCTCGGTATTCTGGTCGATGCTGGACGACATCTGCTCCACCGATGCCGAAGTCTCTTCCACGCTCGCCGCCTGCTCGCTGGATGCCTGGCTCATGCTTTGCGCCGTCGCCGAAACTTCTTCCGAGGCGCTGGTGAGTGCGTCCGCCGAGCTGCGCACGTCGCCGATCACTTGCGAAAGATTGGCTACCATCGCCTGCATTGAGACCAGCAGCAGACCGGTTTCGTCCCTACGTCCGACCTTGATGCTCACCGTCAAGTCGCCTTCGGCTAGGCGGTTGGCGACATGCAGGGCGTCGGACACCGGCTTGGTGATGCTGCGGGTGACCCAGATCGCGGCGCCGCTGGCCAGGACGATGGCGACGAGAGTGAGGCCGAGCATCAGGTTTAAGGCTGTCCGGTAATCCTTGCCGGCCGCTTCGACAAGCTCGGCATTCTGCTTGTCCTGGAACTCGATCATGGCGTTGATGTCGTTCAACCACTTAGTTTGCGGCTCCCTGGCCTCCCTCATGAGCACCACGCCGGCTTCGGCCCTGAAGTCGGAGACGGCCAACTCCAAGGCCTTATCCATCAGTGGCTTGAGAATCGTCTGGTCGTTTTTGATGTCAGCCATGATCTTCTTGGCCGCCTCGGTATTGAGCATGCTTTCCAACTTGTCGCGCAAGGCATCGTAATCCGTGCGCACCTTGGCGATACGGTCGGCCTCGCGCTGTGCTTCGCTCGCATCCTCGGTAAGCGCCATGTTGCGCGCCGAAAGGGCGATGGCGTTAATCCGAGCGATCATGTCGTTGGCAAGCTTGATCTTGACGGCATTTTGTTTGACCGCCATGTCAAAATTACCCTGGACGGCGGACAGCCGGGTGATGCCGATAAAAGCGATGGCCGCCAGCAGGATCAGCACCAGACCGAAGCTCAGAGCCAAGCGCAAGCCGATATTCATATTCTTGAACATTTCACCTCTCCTCTATATGTCAGAAAAACTCCGATCTGCTTCCGTGCCGGATTCGACGCAGACACCAAGGTCAGAAGGTCAGGGCGATACCGAAGGGATATATAGGGGACGGAGTTAGTAAAGCGACATGACGAGCCATTACCACTCCGCGACCTCCGCGTCTCCGCGTGAAATCCTGTCGTTTTACCTGCTCCGGTCTCTATAACCTTGCTGAATATATTGCTCAAGGTGCGCCAACACAAACGTTTTCAAGCGCTCACGCAAATCATGGGGTGACGGGATTACTTGTCGAGATCTTCGGAGAGAGCCGTAATCTTTAGGAATCGCTCTTTTTGAACAACTGTAAGTATCCTTTTTGCTTCGGCTTCATTGCCGCCGACCAGAGCCTCGCGCAGTTCTTTGTCGCGGGTATCCAGGAAGGTCTTCACGAGAGTTTTCAGCTCCGTGAACTTCGCTTCTTTGCCGGGCGGGGATTTCAAAGCCGCGAGCGCAGCTTTCGCGGCAGCGGACTTCTCGTCCGCTGCTTTCCATTGCTGAGGGACTCGGCTGTCTTTATGCATCAGCAAGTCAATCATAGATGACCGGACGGCGAGGATTTTTTCGCGCAGATCGTGAAACTCGCCCGCTTGGGCGGTGAACGAAAACAGGGACAACCAGACGAATATCGATACTGCCAATAACTTTTTCATAACAATGCTCCTTAACGTATCAAGTAATAAAACAAAAAACTTACCAGCGCTGCCGGAAACCCCATGATTCGCGTGAGCACTTGAAACCGGATTCCATTGCGCCAACAACCCCCACCCCCAATCACCCGGCACACCGCGCCATCAAGAGCGCCCCCCCCTACTGAGTGAGAAGCCTAACTGAAAAACTCAGCAGATGCCATAAGTAAAAGGACGGATAAACACAGATCATCCTAGAAAGCTCAGTTGAACGGGCTGGAGTGTGCGGTTTTCCGGGTGCAGGGCAAGGCGCAACGACGCGGAATGGTCGTTCCATTCCCTTCCCTTCTCTTGTAGTTGCAACGCCGCCATGCGCCCGGAAAACCGTGCAATCCAGCCCGTAGCGTTCTCACCAAACGGGT
>JBAYVP010000486.1:0-3115 GCA_041674485.1 Sulfuricellaceae bacterium | reverse complement strand
TGAATGTTGCCGCCAGCCGCTCGGCGTAGGCGAGGCGGATGGCGTCTTCGGTCAGTTCCGCACGGTCTTGCGGATGGCGTTCCATCCAGGCGCGGATGCGTTCGCGCACCAGTTCGTGGCAACCGAGGTCGGGGTTTTCGTCTTCGGGGTCGCGGCGCGCTTCCGTCGCCAGTCCCACGCTGACCAGGCGCTGCAGCAGCGGCGCGCTGTCCGGTCTGGCCGGGTTGTCCGGCGGCAGCGCGTCCAGCAGTGCGCGAAACTCCGGCGGCAGTGCTTTCAACTGTGCCTGGGTTTCCGCCGGGAGTTGCGGCAACATTTCCAGCATTTGCTTGATTTGGCGCAGTTGCTGCTGTTGGCCATCCTCCCCGCGCCACACACTCTCCAGCAGCCCGAGCGCGACCGGTTCGTTGGCGGTCGCGATCATCCACAGCAGGCAGCGCGCGTCCGCGCCGGCGGCGTGGATGAGTTGGTCCAGCGAGGCAGCGAGCGCGTCGTTCAGGTAGGCGCGCTCCTGAGCGTCGCCGGATCGGTTGGCGAAGAGTTCCGGGAGTTGAGCGTAGTCTCCGCTGGCTTCCAAGGTCGCCAGCGCCTGCATGAGTTGGGGGCGCAGCCCGGCGTCCGCCGCCAGCCGCGCGAGGCGGTCCATCAGCAGCGGGTGGAAGCGGCTGGCTTGCAGCAGGCGTTGGGCGAGCGTTTGTTCCGCGTCATCCGCACCGAATACCATTTTGCTTAAAACCGGGTGTTCCCGCAGGTAGAGCGCCGCCTCCCCGCTGGGCAGCGGGCCGAGCGGTGCGATGAAAGGGGAGTGACTTTCGGTTACTGCCAACGGGCGGCGGCTGGTGATGAGCACCCGCGACGGCGCGCCGCCAAGTTCGCGCGCGAGCGCGCTCAGGCAGCGATCCCACGCCGGGTCCTGGCAGGCTGCCGCGGTTTCGGCATTATTTTGCGCTTCGAGGTTGGTTTCGAAGTTGTCCAGCACGAGCAGGATGGCTTCGTCCCGCAGCGCGCGTATCAAGTTGCGCGTGAGCCGCGCCAAGCGTTCGTCTCCGGTAAAGCCAGCGTCGGCCTCGCGGTGGATGGCGTCGGCGGGATTGGCTTTGATATGGTGATGGTAGCGCCCCAGTTCGGCGTTAAGCTTTTGGTGGATGTCGCGCAGGGTGGAGTCGAGGTTCAGCGCGTTGGGTTTGGCCTGGTAGAGCAACACCCAGGTAAAGTGCTTTTCCCACAGCGCCAGCGCTTCGGCGGTGAGGGCGGTTTTACCCATGCCGCCCAGCCCGGTGAGGACGGCAAGCGGCTGGGGTGCGCCCGGCGCAATGAAGTTCGCGCCCAGCCCGGCCAGTTCCCAGGTGCGCCCGACGAAGCAGCGGTGCGCGGCGCTGGTCAATTCGGCGATGTGGTGCAGGCGCGGGTTGCGCGGGTCGAGTGCGGCGCTGCGCCCAGGGTTTAGCGTGAGGCCGGGCTGCTCCGCGCCGTAGAGTAGCGGGGTGGCGTGGTCGCAGGCGGTGTAGTGGGCGGGGTCGTGTTTTTTCAGCAGCGCGCGGCGCGCGAGGTTGAGTGCGCTGGCGGCGTCTTTCGGCTGGGGGTGGGCGAGCAGCGCGCGGTAGAATTCCACCGCCAGTTCGCGGGCGTAGTCGTCGCCCACCGCGTAACGCATCGCGACGACCGAGGGCACACCGCCTTGCAGCAGCGCATGGGCTGTGCCGGTGTAGCCGGACGGTTGTTCGAGGTTGAGGTCTTTGAGGGTGGCGGGGGGCGCGCCCAATTCACGGGTTTTTGCGGCGTGGGTTTTTTTGCCAAGGGCGACGGCGAGGAAGTCGTTCCAGTCGCGCACAGTCAGGATGTCGCCGGAGTGGCAGGCGCTGAGGAAAAACAGGCGCGGCAGGAATACGCCCGCGTCGGTGAAAAGCGCCAGCAGTTCCTCACCGGAAAGATGGTCGCTTTTGCCGCCCGGTTTGGCGAGTAACAGTTGGTTTTTGTGGCCGTGCCCGCTCCAGTGGACGATGTGGTAGCCGTTGTTTTGTTGTATCTGTTCTTCCAGCCGCTCGCGCGTGACGCCGTGGCTGAGGATGTCGGCGACGACGCGGCGCTGCGGGTAGATTTCCTGTTCGAAAAGCTCCATCAGTTCCCGCCGTTCGCGGCGCAAGCTCAGCGGGTTGGCGTCGCGCGCTTCGGCGAAGATGAACAGTACGCGCAGCGCTTCGTCCGACGCCGGTTCCAGCGGCTGCGAGGCTGGGGGGTGCAGGTCGTTGACGATGCGGACGATGAGGTTGCGCTGCGCGAGCGTCGGCTGGTTGGGGGCGGGGCGTGCGATTTCCCACGGGACGCGCGCGAGGTCCGTTGCGAGCGGATTTTGCTGTTCGGTTGCACCCGGCAGTTGGATGCGCAGGGTGCGCGGGGTTTGCGCGCGCCACAGGGGTTCGAAGATTTCTTGCCCCAGTACGTCTTCCGCTATGCACACGCCGATTTCTGCGACCGCAGCCGCTTCGTCGTCGGCGGCCACGTAGAGTTGCACGTAGTCGCGCAGGTTGAATAGGCCGTGTTGGCGGCTGAGGCTGATTTGGGTGAAGTCGGTGTGGCGGTAGGCGATTTGCGCGCCGCTGTTATCCAGCAGGCGGAAGGTGGCGCTGTGGTCTTTGACGCTGACGATGAGGTCGAAGTGGTCGGACATGGGGCAGGCTCCCTTTTTGGCGGTATGGTGGGAGTTTACCCTGGTCTTGGCGAGGTGTGTTAAAAAACCGGGGGCGGGCGTCTCGCCCGCCAATCGTCAGGACGGGCGGGACCGCCCATCCCCCAGCCGCAATCATCCGGCGCAATGCCCCAGGGTAAATTTGTTCTCAGCACGGAAAAACCTTTTTCACCGCAGAGGACGCGGAGGACGCAGAGGAAAAGCATGAGGGGTTTCCTCTGCGTCCTCCGCGTCCTCTGCGGTGAAAAAGATTTTGATCGTTCCCACGCTCCGGCGTGGGATGCAGCCCGTAGGATGTGCCGAGGGACCCCCTGTGTCAGACTAGTTGTCGCCTCAGAATTTAACCTTTTAAGGGTGTAGGCAATAATGAAATCAACGTATACTGAAGCGTTTATCGAACAGGCACTGGTCAAGCTGTTTTCTCGTGGA
>JBAYVP010000485.1:0-3137 GCA_041674485.1 Sulfuricellaceae bacterium | reverse complement strand
GCACGCCTGGTTGAATGATCCAACGCTGGCCGACGCCATTCTCGACCGGCTGGTGCATGCCTCACACCGCATTGCCTTGAAGGGAGAATCGCTCAGAAAAAAACATGCCGAGAACACTTCGACAGAACCTATCGTGACCGATTGAGGTAAAATTCAACCCCCGCGCAGCATCCTTCAAACAGCGGTCACGATAGACCGAAACAGCCGGTCACGTTGAGCGAAATACGCATTCAAATCTGGACAACTCATCACATCTTCTCAGAAAAAATTGCCAATTTATCCAAGTGTTTTCGAGTTTATACAAAACACAAGATGCCTGAGGCAGGCTTTATCGTGACAATTCAAATGGTTTATGCATCAACCCGAAATATGTCCTCAAAATCCAATATGAGCCAGAAATGCTATGTGATCGGAGATCGCGAACATACTAATAGCTTTTCAACAATTGCTTGAAGCTGCAAAAAATCCAGTTCGGTATCAATATCAATGGAGCGCTCATTAGGCATTTTATAAGCAACTGTTTCGGCTGTGATAAAGCCACGTTCCTTAATCAGCCATTCAGTACGTGCCACGTAGACGGCTCCGTTCAAAACGTACACGGGCGGTAAATCCTGCCTACGGCTGATTCCCGTTGGTGGCAAGATCGGGTGCAAATGCGCCTCATCCTGAATTACGTACATCCAGTATGGACTTTGTTCTGTCATACACACCGAAACGCAGGCGGGTGCGTTCAAGGCCACGCATTGTTGAATCGTCGCATCAATATCCAAAGACGTGCGTAGCGGCGATGTTGGTTGCAACAGCACTACCCACTCGTATCCGGGGCAACGCTCCAGCGTATCCAGCACGACATCTATGCCTGGAGTATCGTCCGCAGCCAGCTTAGCCTCACGCTTGAAAGGCACATCGCAACCATAACCGCGCGCAACAGTCATGATTTTTTCATCGTCAGAAGACAGGATCACTCTATCCAGGTATCGCGAAGCCTTTGCCGCCTCGATTGTCCAAGCAATCAGCGGTTTACCTCCCACAGACCGGATATTCTTGCCCGGCACCCCTTTAGAACCGCCGCGCGCCGGAATCAGCCCAAGCGCTCTCCCCCCGGCAATCATACTGGCGCCTCGCATAAACACACTTGCTGCGCCCGGTCAAATTCTTCCTGGCGTCCAATATTCGACCAGCATTCCAGCAATGGGTAGGCAGCAACGGTTTGCTCTACCGTAAATAATTTTTCGAACAAAGTCAGCCTGTCAATAAAAAATGTTGGCCGGTATATGCGCCACGGGGTGACAAACGCAAGCACGTAAATGCCGGCATTCATAAAAAAACATCCCGATATTCACCATTAGCCCGGTCATAATCAACCAATTGGCCGACATCAAGCCAATATTCCCGGATAGGGAAAACCGCCGTTTCTTTTTTCAGTTCAATCAATTTTTCAAACAACGTAGGCATATCAAAGTAAGTGTTTTGGGAAACCAAATCCAGGACTTCCGGTTCCAGCACATAAATGCCCGCATTAACGAAAAATCGCTGGATTGGCTTCTCGTCAATACTAATAACACGGTGGCTGTCAATTTTGACCACTCCGTAAGGGACTTGAAAATCATATTCGCGTACACACATAGTTGCATGTGCTTGGTGCCCCGCATGAAAATCAAGTAATTGCTTGAAATTCACCTTGGTTAGCAGATCACCATTCATTACCAGTAACGCTTCCGCCGGTTTTTCCGGTAGTAGGCTCAACGCCCCCGCAGTCCCTAACCGCTGATCTTCATGAAGATAACCAATATCGACGCCCCAGCGGGAGCCATCGCCAAAGTAAGATTTGATGATGTCCGCCATATAATTGACTGAGATGTAAAACCGATGAAAACCATATTCAATAAAATTTTCCAAAATAGTTTCCAGCAGCGGTTTGTTGCCGACCTTAAGCATCGGCTTGGGGCACTTATCCGTCAAGGGACGCAAGCGTTCCCCCAGCCCACCCGCCATCAATACGACCCGGTTTTCTCTGGCGCTCGATTGAATTAACTCGTCAAGCGTTTCCAAGCCCATAACACGGCGATTCTCGTCTACTAGAGGCAGGTGATGCAGCCGGGTGCGTTGCATTGCAGCCAAAATACTTTCCCGACTTTCATCTATCATTGCAACGGTCGGGTCGGTGTTCATGATGCTTTGCACTGGTTCTTCCAGCGACAAACCTTTCAAGATACTGCGGCGAATATCGCCATCCGTAACGGTTCCAAGCAGCCGATTACTTTCATTCACAACCAGAACGATCTGTTTCGCATTCTCGTCCAGCACCCGGATAGCGTCTCGAATAGATGTTCCTGGTAGCACCAGAGTTTTTTTCCAAGTACTCATATTCACCTTAATTGCTTTCTCGCTGGAACACCCATCACTATCGCATCATCCGGCACATCCTTAGTTACAACGGCGCCAGCTGCCACTAGGCTGTTAGATCCGATCCGAATTCCTTGAATTACTGTTGCTCCCGCACCAACATGAGAATTCTCTCCAACGCACACTCCACCGGAAAGCACTACGCCCGGAGAAATATGTACATGGTCTCCGATATAACAATCGTGGTCCACAATAGAACCAGTGTTAATAACTGAATTTTTACCGATACTACATCCGCATTGGATAACCGCGCCAGCCATGATCTGCGCTCCTTCGGAGAGAACAACATCAGCCGCCATAATCACTGAAGGGTGAACCACCGTGGCAAATTGATAGCCTTGATTCTTAAATTGTTCGAATAATTGCCTGCGCTGCGGATTAACACTGACGGAGCCAACACCATTCACCAAGCAAATTGATTCCGCCGGGTAGTTCATTACTTCGTCGTCATCGCCAATCACCAACACGTCGAACAGCAATTGTCCCTTCTTACCGGGGTCAGCATCGGCAATCCCCGTAAGCTCGACAGTTTGCTGCCGCAAGGCATCGATCAATACCTTTGCGTGCCCGCCCGCCCCCAAGATTATCACCGGATAGTTCAAAATTAACCTAGAAAGCTCAGTTGAACGGGCTGGAGTGTGCGGTTTTCCGGGCGCAGGGCATACCCGACGGCCTTACGGCCTGGGCACAAGAGGCGCAACGACGCGCAATGGTTGTTCCATTGCCTTCTC
>JBAYVP010000484.1:0-3150 GCA_041674485.1 Sulfuricellaceae bacterium | reverse complement strand
CATCGTTACACACAAGTCGGAGCGGGAAGCCCCTCCCCCTTCAAGGGGGAGAGCGTAGCGAGGGGGCAACCGGGAGGGGGATGGGGTAGAACGACACAGGCTAAAATCAATATCTTACATTGTTGCCTGCGTCTTCCACCCCATCCCCACCCTAACCCTCCCGCTTTCCGGGGAGGGAACGCCGTGCTCCATCTTTTCTTCATGTAATCAAATGATTGAAAAGATGTGTGTAACGATGAGCGCGCCGCGTGGGAATGCAGTTGGGACGCGCCGCGTCCCGAATCCGGCATATGCGCTTCATCATCAAAGCCGCAGGCACACTCGCCGTAGCGCCGCGCTGCCCATAAAGAAATAGCGTCAATGCAATGAACCCCGAACATTTACAGCGCCTAGTCACCACCGTCATGCCTTACGGCAAGTACAAAGGCCGCCTGATTGCCGATCTGCCGGGGCCGTACCTGAATTGGCTGGCGCGCCAGGGCTTTCCTGTCGGCGAAATCGGCGCCCTGTTAGCGCTGATGCAGGAATTGGACCATAACGGACTTTCCGCCCTGCTCAACCCCTTGCGCAAAATATAAACTTACTCGGAATATTGGATAATGCCGCCATGAATGAAAGACAACCGGTTTCTCCTCGTCCCCGTCTTCGCCTTCAAGAGCTTCTGTCCATTCCCGAGCGGCAGCGCAGCGACGAACAATGGGATGAAATCAACGATCTGGAGATTACCCTGGCATCTGCGAACCGCATGGAAACGCGTGCGCCGACTGCGCGTGTGCATGTTCCGGCACATGCACACGCCGATCAGCCGAAACCCAACGGCGGCGAGCAGGGCAAAAAGCCCTTCAAGAAGCCGCGCAAGCATACGCCCAGGGAAAGGGAAAGTAAGTCCTAAGCGGAATCGGAAAACATTTACCGCAGAGACGCAGAGGCGCAGAGAAATAAATGAGTTGCAACAATTTTCCGCTTCACCAAATGGGTGGTGTCGCGCGACACCATAACTCATTGTTTTTTCTCAGCGCCTGAAGCGTCTCTGCGGTTCAACTGAGTATTTCAGGATAAAACCTCTGCGCCTCTGCGCCTCTGCGGTGAAAGCATTTCATCTGGTCAGGGCTGCGGCAGGCAAGTTTCCATGTACTTTTTTATTTTAGGAGTTCCCCCCAAAATGATTACCGCACGAAAAACCCCCGCACCTGGAAAAACCATCGCATGCACACTGCTTATGACCGTCGGCCTGTTTGCCGCAGCCTTATCCGCCCATGCCGATACTGTCGGCTGCGTCACGACGGCCTGGAAGCTCATAGGCGCCAACCACAAGGTGTGCGTCGAAGCGTTCCACGACCCCAAGGCGCCGGGCGTGACCTGCCATGTGAGCCAAGCCAAGACCGGCGGCGTTTCCGGCAGCCTTGGCCTCGCGCAAGACCCTTCTCAATTCTCGCTGGCCTGCCGCCAGACCGGCGCCATCACCCTGCCGGCCAAATTGCCCAAGGAAGAAACCGTCTTCACCGAAGACACCTCCATCCTCTTCAAGGAAACCCGCATCGTGCGCTTGTGGGACGAGGCGAACCGCACCCTCATCTATCTAGCCATCAGCCGCAAACTGATCGAAGGCGCGCCGGCGAACAGCATATCCACGGTGCCGGTTATGCCTTGGGGGGGGAAATAGTTGTAGAGGTGAGGGGTTGGGGGTGAGGGGTGAGGCGGAAGGTGTATTTGGGTGATGTAGGTGCGAATTTATTCGCACACAAGCGCCTGATTGTGCGAATAAATTCGCACCTACGACCTCACCCCTCCCGCCTCACCCCTCACCCCTCACCCCTCACCCCCAACTCCTCACAAAAAAATCCTAAAGTATTTCGGAATCCTGCCGTAAAGCAAGCTAAGGTGGTGAATCGCCTTATGAAACGCATTTCCGGATAAATCAGGAGATATCATGAATACTAACGTTATTTCAAGCGCTTACGCTTATTCTGGGGTTCAGTCCAGCTTTGCCGGCTTGCAGCAGGCGGCGAAGCCGCAGAGCGGCAAGGAGAGCCGGGATGGCGATGGGGCGCGTGTGGAGCGCGGGAATGGCGTGCTTGGCGCGGTTTTCCAGACGTTGGGAAAGTTGGGGCTTAACGCTCCCGCTCAATCTCAATCGGCCAGCCAGACGGCAACGGGTCAGGCCGCAACGTCCAGCACGACATCCGTCTCCTCGGGCGGCGGGAATGTAAAGCAAGCGCTGCATTCCTTCCTGCACGACCTCTTTCAGGCCGCGCGCCCGGCGAATTCCTCGGCCAATGCGGGTGCGACCACCAACGCAACCGGCAATGCCTCAGCCGACAAGCGTTATGGCGAATTGGCGTCTAAACTCGATGAGCTTGCGCAACAGGTGAATTCGGGAAGCGATGCCTCGAACAAACTGAAATCTTCTTTCGACAACCTGGTTAAGGCGCTGGATAACGGCTCGGCCTCGGGCAATACACCGGACTTGCAGAGTTTCCTTCATGAATTGAGCCGGAATTTGCAGGGCGGCGCGTTGAATCCGGTGGGGTCTTTAGTCAGCACCGCAGCGTAAACATGGTGTATTCACTTTTTGGAGGGGACAAACTCCCGAATGAAGGATAATTGCCATGGATGTTCAGAACATAAATGCAGGCAGGCCGCCCAACCTTCCCGCACCAACGGATGGGCCAAAGAAGACGCAGGTTCAACCTGACGCGGCAGGCGATACGCCGACTGCAACGACGCCCGCACGGCAAAAACCGCCGACGGAACAATTAAGCGAATCGCAACGCGATGTCGCAATCAAGCAGTTCAAGACGAATATCGAATCGTTGGCGTCGGTCAATTTGAAGTTTTCCATCGACAAGGATACCGAAAGAACGGTCGTCAAGGTCGTGGATAAAGAAACCGGCAAAACCATACGGCAGATTCCCTCGGAGGAAATACTCGCTTTGGATAAGGCGATTACCCACTTTCAAGGAATGCTGCTGCACGATAAGGCTTGAACCTAGAAACCTCCGTTGAACGGGCTGGAGTGTGCGGTTTTCCGGGTGATTTTTTTCACCGCAGAGACGCTTCAGGCGCGGAGAAATATAACGGATGGTAAAATCATACCATTACCCTACAAAATCTCTGCGCCTCGGCGTCTCTGCGGTAAATGTTTTTGGT
>JBAYVP010000483.1:0-3159 GCA_041674485.1 Sulfuricellaceae bacterium | reverse complement strand
GTAAGATATTGATTTTAGCCTGTGTCGTTCTACCCCATCCCCCTCCCGGTTGCCCCCTCGCTACGCTCTCCCCCTTGAAGGGGGAGGGGCTTCCCGCTCCGACTTGTGTGTAACGATGAGCGCCGGAGCGTGGGAACGATCAAATGCAAAATTCTTGACGCTAATCAAGGTTGATGCGGGTGTGTTGTACGAACATACGCCTGCATGGCGTGCAGGGGATGCTGTGCGCCATATGCCGGGTGTTTTGGCGTGGGCGGTGCGTCGCAAAGCCATGCGCGTATTTTGACTTCACCCTCAGCCGGACAATTTCCCCCGCGCAAGGCATATCGCAGTGATGCAGAGGCGCGGAGAAATCACGGAATCTCTCGCGCCTCTGCGGTGAATGTTTTTTGTTCCAGCTAGTCCGGGTTAGGTTGAACCATGTTGATTTTGTATTTTAACGAGCAAAAAATGCCTGCGAGCGGCGTTGCGCTGACCAAAAGCGGTTTTATAGGTGAATAAATTGCTTATGTTGGCGGAAGCTTAGTCTGGCTGGTAAGATTGTCCACTTTTCTGACTTGAATTTTAAGGAGCGTTTCGATGAAAGCTGTTTCTGGAATTATTGTGGCCGCTGCCACCCTGCTGGTTGCCGGACAAGCGTCGGCTGCGCCGGCGCCCAAGGAAGCGGCGACCTGCATGGCTTGCCATGATGTCGCCGAGAAGAAGATAGGCCCAACTTACAAGGATATAGCCAAGAAATACGCCGGCGCCGCCGACGCGGTCGATAAACTGACCAAGAAAGTGATAGCCGGCGGCATGGGCGTGTGGGGACAAGTTCCGATGCCGCCACGGGGCGCTAGCGCACTCAAGGATGACGAAATCAAGAAAGTCGTCACGTGGATCATGACGCAGAAATAATCGTCCAGAGCAGTAGGTAAGATTAGCCGGCCTCGCGCCGGCTTTTTTGTTTTCGCGACGCGGGTTTCAGGTGGGAGAGCTTGGCGGTTTTTTGATATTGCTTGATCTGGATCAATGTTGATGCGCGTGGCTTGTATGATTATGCGGTTACGAAGCATGATTTAGAAGCATGATTTATCGGTTATTTTCCATCAACGAGGGGGGTACATGAATAGTAAATATCTAGCAGTTTCCACGCTTGCTTTGGCCATTGCCGGAGCGTTCAGCGTTTCATATGCGGCCGATGCCGAAAAGCATGGCGACAAGGCGACGACTGCCTATCAGCAGGCAGGAACATCCCCTCTCGGTGATGTGCCTATGCATCAGGACATCAACCCCAAAGCGCCGCCGATGACTGCGGAAGAGTTCGAGAAAGGCAAGCAAGTCTACTTCCAACGTTGCGCCGGCTGCCATGGCGTGTTGCGCAAGGGCGCCACCGGCAAGGCGCTGACGCCGGACCTCACCCTCGCCAAGGGAAGCGAATACCTGAAAGTCTTCATCAAGTATGGCTCCCCCGCCGGGATGCCGAACTGGGGCACCTCGGGGGAAATGAACGACGCCGATGTGGACTTGATGGCGCGCTACGTTCAGCAAACGCCGCCCTCGCCGCCGGAATTCGGCATGAAAGAAATGGAGGCCTCCTGGAAAATGCTCATGCCGGTGGACAAGCGCCCGACCAAGCAAATGAACAACCTCAACCTGGGCAATCTGTTCTCGGTCACGTTACGCGACTCCGGCGAAATCGCACTGATCGACGGCGACAGCAAAAAAATCGTCAAAATACTCAAGACCGGCTATGCGGTGCATATTTCCCGCATGTCGGCATCCGGTCGTTACCTATACGTGATCGGTCGCGATGCCCGGCTCAATCTGATCGACTTGTGGCTGGCTGAACCGGACACCGTGGCGGAACTCAAAATCGGCCTCGAAGCGCGCTCGGTGGAAACTTCCAAGTACAAGGGCTACGAGGACAAGTATGCCATCGCCGGCTCCTACTGGCCGCCGCAATACGTAATTATGGACGGCGACACCCTGAAACCGCGCAAAATCGTCTCCACCCGCGGCTCGACGGTGGCCGGCGATTATCACCCGGAGCCGCGCGTTGCGGCCATCGTATCGTCCCATTTCCACCCCGAGTTCCTGGTAAACGCCAAGGAAACCGGCATGGTCAACATGGTGGACTATACCGACCTCGACAACCTGAAGGTGACCACCATCAATGCCGCCCAATTCCTGCATGACGGCGGTTTCGATTCCACTGGACGCTATTTTATGGATGCGGCCAACGCTTCCAACAAAATCGCGGTGATCGACACCAAGGACGACAAGCTGGTGAAACTGGTCGATGTGGGCAAAACGCCGCATCCCGGTCGCGGCGCCAATTTTGTCGATCCTCAGTTCGGTCCGGTGTGGGCCACTTCCCACCTGGGCGACCCCACCATTTCCCTGATCGGCACGGACCCGGCAAAACACCCGCAAAACGCCTGGAAAGTGGTGCGCACCCTGCAACATCAGGGCGGCAGCTCGCTGTTCATCAAGACCCACCCCAAATCCCAAAATCTGTGGGTGGATGCGCCGCTTAACCCCGACGCCAAGATCAGCCAGTCCGTTGCGGTGTTCGACATTGCCAACCTGGAAAAAGGCTTCCAAGTGCTGCCCATCGCCGAATGGGCCGGGCTGGGCGAAGGCGCCAAGCGCGTAGTGCAGCCGGAATACAACCAGGCTGGCGACGAAGTGTGGTTCTCGGTGTGGAGCGCGAAGGACAAGGCATCGGCGCTGGTCATCGTGGACGACAAAACGCGCAAGCTCAAAGCCGTGATCAAAGACCCGAAATTGATCACCCCGACCGGCAAATTCAACGTGTATAACACGCAACACGATATTTATTGACCGGCGTCGGCTGTGACGACAAAAACTACGGGGCTATGTGCCCCGTAGTTTTTGGGAGAGGGAAATTACCGAACACCTATGCTCCGGCATATTAGCGCGTTTTCGAGAGACAAGCGGCTTGACCTGCATAATCCTAGAAAGCTCAGTTGACCGCTTGCCAAGATGTATAACACAGTGGTTCTAAACAACTTTGTCATATATTTCGCGTGTACCCGTATGGTGAGAGCGCTACGGGCTGGATTGCACGGTTTTCCGGGCACATGGCGGCGTTGCAACTACAAGAGAAGGGAATGGAATGACCATTCCGCGTCGTTGCGCCTCTTGTGCCCAAGC
>JBAYVP010000482.1:0-3193 GCA_041674485.1 Sulfuricellaceae bacterium | reverse complement strand
GTTGTATTTCTCCGCGCCTCGGCGTCTCTGCGGTAAAAAAGAATCACCCGGAGAGCCGCGCCAGTGCTTGATCTACGACACATTCTTCGCAAATAATGTGAAGATTTGGTCGATAAGTGACTAGAAACCTCCGTTGAACGGGCTGGAGTGTGCGGTTTTTCGGGTGCATGGCATACCCGACGGCCTTCGGCCTGGGCACAAGAGGCGCAACGATGCGGAATGATTTTATTCCATTCCCTTCTCTTACGAGTTGCAACACCGCCATGCGCCCGGAAAACCGTGCAATCCAGCCAGTCGCGCTCTCACCAAACGGGTGAACGCGGAATGCATGATAGAGATGTTTAGAACCATCATGTTACACATCTTGGCAAGCGGTCAACAGAGGTTTCTAGGATCATAGCAACATTAGACTTGTTTCGAATTTAACGGGTCAAAATAAAGTAAAATTAAGAGGTTTACCCTTAAATATTAACCTTTCACATCCTGGCGACTCGGCATACAATTCTTCCCTCGACGTTTTCACTATTTTTTGAAGGTACGCGCTCATGCCCGCTTTGACCAGGAAGCAAATCGAAGAGTTGGCGGCACTGCTGCGCCAACATAAATCCCTGTTGCTGGAGGAAATCCGCGACGAGTTGGCACGTTCCGGCGAGCAGCACTATATCGACCTGTCAGGCCGCGTCGCCGATTTGGGCGACCAGTCGGTCGCCGATATGTTGGCGGATATCGATGCCGCGATGGTGGACCGCCAAGTCAAGGAAGTGCGCGACATCGAAGCGGCGCTGGCGCGCATCGATTCGGGCGAATACGGGGAATGCATCGATTGCGGCGCGAATATCGCCCACAATCGCCTGCTGGCCTACCCGACCGCCAAACGCTGCATCCGCTGCCAGGAAGCACATGAAAAGCAGTTCGCCGCAGAAATCCCGCATACGCTTTAAACGTCCATAGAGGCTAGGGACTAGAGGCTAGTAAAAACTGGCGCTACGCGCCTTCTAGCCTCTAGTCTCTAGCCCCTACCTCTACTAGCCTCTAAAAAAATGCCCCTCATCACCCTGGAAAAAACCTCTCTCGCTTTTGGTCATGTGCCGTTGCTCGATCAAGCCGATTTTCTTCTCGATCCTTTAGAACGTGTCGGCCTGATCGGGCGCAACGGCACAGGCAAGACCAGCATGTTGCGCATCATCGCCGGCGTGGCGCAAGCCGACGATGGCCGGGTGTGGCGCGCGCCGGGGCTGAAGCTTGGGTTTGTGCCGCAGGAGCCGTCGCTGCACCCGGACAGCACAGTGTTTGAAGCGGTGTCGCAAGGGCTGGGGACTTTAAGCCAGGTGCTGATCGACTACCACGCCGTCACCCACGCGATGGGCGAAGCGGACGCCGACATGGACGCGCTGCTGGAGCGTATGCAGACCTTGCAGCACGATCTCGAAGCGCAGGACGGCTGGAGTGTGCAGGCGCGCGTTGAAACCGTAATGAGCCGGCTGGCCTTGCCCGAGGATGCGAAAATCAGCGCGCTATCCGGCGGCTGGAAAAAGCGCGTGGCGCTGGCGCGCGCACTGGTGGCGGAACCGGACGTGCTGGTGCTGGACGAGCCGACCAACCATCTCGATCTAGCTGCAATCGAATGGCTGGAAGCCATGCTCAAGGATTTCGGCGGCAGCGTGTTGTTCATCACCCACGACCGGCGTTTCCTCGACAATATCGCCACGCGCATTATCGAACTGGATCGCGGCAAGCTGGCGAGCTTTCCCGGCAATTTCACCGCCTATCAGGCGCGCAAGGCGGATATGCTGGCGGCGGAAGCGGTGATGGATGCGAAATTCGACAAAGTTCTGGCGCAAGAAGAGGTGTGGATACGCAAAGGGGTGGAAGCGCGCCGCACCCGCAACGAAGGCCGCGTGCGCCGCCTGGAGCAATTGCGTCGCGAGCGCGCGGCGCGGCGCGAGCAATCCGGCACGGTAGTGCTGAATGTTGACCAGGGCGAGCGCTCCGGCAAGCTGGTGGCGGAACTGGAGAACGTTTACAAATCCTTCGGCGACAAAACCGTGATTCGCGACTTTTCCGCGCGCATCCAGCGCGGCGACAAGATCGGCCTGCTAGGCCCCAACGGCGCGGGAAAAACCACCCTGCTGCGCCTGATTCTCGGTGAACTGGAAGCGGATAGCGGCGCCGTGCGCCTCGGCACCAAGCTCGCGGTCGCCTATTTCGACCAACTGCGCGAGCAACTCATTGATGAAGCCACACTCGCCGACGTGATCAGCCAGGGCAACGATTTCATCGACATCGGCGGGGTGAAAAAGCACGTCATCAGCTACCTCGGCGATTTCCTGTTCCCGCCGCAGCGCGCCCGCGCGCAAGTGAAATCGCTGTCCGGCGGCGAGCGCAACCGCTTGTTGTTGGCGCGACTCTTCACTCGTCCCGCCAATGTGCTGGTGCTCGACGAACCGACCAACGATCTCGACATCGAAACCTTGGAACTGCTGGAAGAACTGTTGCTGGATTATTCCGGCACCCTGTTCCTGGTCAGCCACGACCGCGCTTTTCTCGACAACGTGGTCACCTCGGTGATCGCCTACGAAGGCGAGGGCAGATGGCAGGAATATGCCGGCGGCTACCAGGATTGGGCGCGCTGCCGCGCCGCCGCCTTGACCAAGCCTGAGAAGAAATCCCCGGAAACGCCCAAAACCAAACCCCCCGCCGAAAAACCGGCGACTAAAATAAAGCTCACCTTCAAGGAAAACCGCGAACTGGAAGTCCTGCCCGGCCAGATCGAAGCGCTGGAAAAGGAACAACAGGAAATCGGCCTAAAGCTTGCCGACGGCGAACTCTACCGCACCGCCCCACAAGAAGCAACGCGCCTGCAAGCGCGCCACGCCGAAATCGACGACCTGCTGCTGGCGAACATGGCGCGCTGGGAGGAGCTGGAAGCCAAACGGTGAAGGCATGGCTCTTCCGTGCTGAGGCGGGTAGGGCAATAAAGAAGGCAGGGTAAATTTGTTCTCAGAAATTCATGATGAAAATCAATGATGGAAAACATTCATGAATCCCAGGCAAACTGAGCCGCGACGCTACTCGACGCTGCTTGACTCATGGCGGCAACCCATAAAGACAAAACCTTTTTCACCGCAGAGGACGCGGAGGACGCAGAGGAAACCCCTCATGCTTTTCCTCCGCGTCCTCTGCGGTGAATCGG
>JBAYVP010000481.1:0-3220 GCA_041674485.1 Sulfuricellaceae bacterium | reverse complement strand
TGAAAATCAATGATGCCCAGCATTCATGAATCTCGGGCAAGTCGTAGGGTGGATAAGCGTAGCGCATCCACCGAATCGGCGTAGAAAGGTGGATGCGGCTCGCGCTTATCCACCCTACATTTTTTCTGAGAACAAATTTACTCTGGGGTCAGGCCTTACGTTTGACATTTCTTCCCCGGCCTTCCGTTCGTTTCACCGCCCGGCTTACGGTGGCGACTTACGCCAAAATATTCACCCACTTGGGCAACGTATAGCGCCCACCACGATACGCCTGGGCCAAGCTTTCGTCGCGAGTTTTGTATTGCTCGGCAAAATATGCCTTGCGCGGGGGACATTGTCCGGTTGGATTGCCCCCAGCGGGCGCGACTTTCGTGTTGCAAATTGCTTGTGTGCTCATTTTTCCACACGGCGCAATTTGCGCCCATGGCATCCCCGCTGGGAACAATCCAATCCGGTCAATTTCCCCGCGCAAGGCATACTATTCGTCGGCGCTGTTTGAGTCGCTTCTCTCGCTGGTCAAGGCTGCGGCCATGGCCGGTATATCGGCTGAAACCACTTCGTTGGAGAAGCTTCGTGCCAGTTGGGCGAGTTTGCCGCTCATCTGGTCGAAGAAGAAGCCCTTTACGCACGGTTCGAACTTGGGTGAGGCAGCGGCTAAGAGCAGGCGGGCTGCCGCGCGGTCGATGGGGGCGCGCGCTATGTCGCTGCCGTCGATCAGCGCGGTGCATCGCGCCAGTGCGTCTGTATTGAGGTGGTAGAGCACCAGCGGTTGGCTCGTCAAATGAAGGGCATGGAGATGGCTGAGCGCCCAGCAGGTCGCCAGCAGCGGGTGTGCTTTGCCCCGAGGTTCGAGGAAATAGCCTTCGCTGGCCGGGAACAGGCCTTTGACGCTATGGCGGGCGTCCACTTTCAATTTATAGCCGCCAAGCACACCCTGCCCGGTAAGCCGCTGAGCGATCGTGATGGCGACAGCGCCTATGGTTTCGCTTGAGCCGAAATGGGCGCGGATGCGGCGGCGTTTGGTGCGGAAATGCTTGAGTTGGTGTTCGCTCCAGAGACTATTCAGGGTCTGGTTGATGGCGAGCAAGTCGCCTGTCTGCGGGGTGAAAAAACCATCGCCTTCCGACCGGGCGGGCACGGGTAGGTGCTTGTCGCGGACGGCGACATGTGCGAGGCGGCTATCGCGCCAGCCGTTCTCCGGCGTGCGCACCAGCGAGTGAAATCCGCGCCCGATTGCCAGATTATGCAGGACGCGATCCTGGGTGACCAGCAAGGTATGCGTGTCCAGCATTTTGTCGAGGATTAAAACATCCGGCATGCCGGGGTGTTCAGTGCATATGGCGATGATCTCCACCGTCCGTCCGCCCAGTCTACGGTTGATTTCGGCCATCACCTCGGCGGTTGGTCCGATGCATTCGTCGAAAATGATGCGCTTGATGGTGGATTTCAAGGTAAGGATACGGAGGTTAAATCGAAGGGGGTAAAGTATCCATGACTGCGGTGCGCCGGTCAATGCCGGTTATCCTGGAAAATTCGGTTGGCCCACGAAAAACATGAAGACAATCAAAGATATGTCAGGTTTCTGATGTTTGTCTGAAGACGAAATTCGGGTTTTCTTGGGAATTCGGCGATAAAAATCGGGGTTGACGGGAACGCCGCCGTCATGGAAGCTTGGCGAAGTGCGGTTGGATTTCCAATCCTTTTCTGCTTTGCGGAGCAGGTTACTCTTTGAAATGAGCGCTCCGACTGGGGCGCTTTTTTTGCAGAAGTTGAGCTTCAGTACCTCAGCACAAAGTGCCGTTCCCCGCGCTTCCTTGGGCGCCTGCGCGGGCTGCGGGATATGCCGGCGCCTCCTTGACGGGCAAGGCGATTTTCCGTAAAAAGACGGCTAAACATGACGAAATTGAGTTCGCAGGAAGTGCTGATCACTTTATCTTAGGGGCGCCGCCATGACTGAAACACCGCCGCGCATTGTCCTCGATACCAATGTGCTTTATGCCGGCCTGTATTCAGCCAGCGGAAAATCGCACCAACTGCTCAAGGCTATCTCTGATGGCCATGTGCGTATCGCACTGTCGACGCCTTTGCTGTTCGAATACGAAGATGTGCTCAAGCGGAATCAGGTGGTGTTGGATCTGAGTGATTCGGAGGTGGATATTGTGCTTGATAATCTGTGCGCTCTGGCTGATTTTCAGGCGGTCTATTTTCTGTGGCGCCCCTGTCTGCCGGATGCCAACGACGATATGGTTCTGGAACTGGCAGTTGCCGCGCAAGTGCCGCGTATCGTGAGCTTCAATACCAAGGATTTTCGACCCGCGACCCGGTTTGGCGTTGAAGTTGTCACCCCGAAAATCATGCTGGAGGAACTGCAATGACTACTTTGAATCTGACCTTGCCCAATTCCATTCAACGTCACCTCCAGGAGATGGCCGACTTGGACGGCGTACCTGTTGACCAGTTCGTCATGAGCGCTGTAGCCGAGAAAATTTCCGCGCTGACGGCAGAGACGTATCTGCGCACACGCGCCAGCCGCGCTGATCCCGCAGCGTTTCGGGCGGTTCTGGATAGGGTTCCCCACCGGGCGCCAGTTGTCGGCGACGAGTGATCCTAGAAAGCTCAGTTGACCGCTTGCCAGGATATATAACTTAGTGGTTCTAAACAGTTTTTCCATGTGTTTCGCGTGTATCCGTATGGTGAGAGCGCGACTGGCTGGATTGCACGGTTTTCCGGGCGCATGGCGGCGTTGCAACTTCTCAAGAAGGAGAAGGGAATGACCATGCAGCAAAGTTGCGCCTCTTGTGCCCAGGCCGAAGGCCGTCGGGTATGTCCTGCACCCGGAAAATCGCACACTCCAGCCCGTTCAACGGAGGTTTCTAGGATGATGCTTTCCACAAAGTGTTCCAGATGGATAAAGCCATGCCAACAATCAGCATGTTTTACGGCATGCTCATCCAGATGTTTTGGGATGAACATGCGCCCCCTCACTTCCATGTGACTTATGGGGAATATAAACCTAAATTCCTTAGTTGACCGCTTGCCAAGATACGTAACAAGGTGGTTCTAAACAGCTTTATCATGCATTCCGCGCTCACCCGTTTGGTGAGAGCGCTACGGGCTGGATTGCACGGTTTTCCGGGCGCATGGCGGCGTTGCAACTCCTTGCAATGGAATAACCATTGCGCGTCGTTGCGCCTTGCCCTGCACCCGGAAAACCGCACAC
>JBAYVP010000480.1:0-3228 GCA_041674485.1 Sulfuricellaceae bacterium | reverse complement strand
GAGTGTGCGGTTTTCCGGGTGCAGGGCAAGGCGCAACGACGAAGAATGGTTGTTCCATTCTGAGAAGTTGCAACGCCGCCATGCGCCCGGAAAACCGTGCAATCCAGCCCGTAGCGTTCTCACCATACGGGTACACGCAAAATATATGACTAAAGTTTATTAGAACCACTATGTGACGCATCTTGGCAAGCGGTCAACGGAGGTTTCTAGGATCATATCCATATGTTTGGCAAAAAACCAAGCGACAAAATCCAAAATGTTAGCCGAATTCATGCGCGCCCATAAACATATTTATGCCGGCGACGCCGTTTTTTTACAGGAATTCACCCGGCGGACGGCTTCCTTATCGTGTGCCGGTGGTACGGCCAAAGGATTTTGGGTATCATGAGCTTATCGCAACCGGCATGGAGTTATAAGGATGGTACGTACAGTCAATTGCATCAAACTGGGCCGCGAAGCGGATGGCCTGGATTTCCCGCCTTATCCCGGCGATTTGGGCAAGCGGATTTTCGAGAACGTTTCCAAGGAGGCCTGGGCCGGCTGGTTGCGCCAGCAGACCATGCTAATCAACGAGAATCGCCTGAGCATGGCCGATCCGCAGGCGCGCAAATATCTGGCGCAGCAGGTGGAGGCCTATTTCTTCGGCGATGGCGCCGAAGCTGTTGCCGGTTTCGTGCCGCCCAGGCACTAAACCAAAAAGGGGGTGGGTGATGGGTAATGGGTGATGAAAACCACCTCTACATCACCCATCCCCCATTACTCATTACGCATTACCCATAATGAGACTACATGCCCACCACTTTGCCAACCCCTCGAACGGATTTGCCTACGGATATGCCTAATCTCGACGCTCCCGAATATTTCATCAATCGCGAACTCGGCCTGCTCGCCTTCAACCAGCGCGTGCTGGAACAGGCGGAGGACGAGCGCAATCCGCTGCTGGAACGCCTGAAATTCCTGTGCATCGTCAGCAGCAATATGGATGAATTTTTCGAGGTGCGGGTCGCCGGCTTGAAGGAGCAGGTCAAGTACGATCCCGCCACCCTCACCGGTCCGGACGGGCTGGCGGCGCGGCAGGCGTTCAAGGAGGTGAGCCAGACCGCGCACAAGCTGGTGGAGCGCCAATACCGGCTGCTCAACGACGGCATCCTGCCGGACCTGGCCAAGGAAGGCATCCGCTTTATCCGGCGCGCCCATTGGACGCCCGAGCAAAGCGAGTGGATCCGCTCGTATTTCTTCCGCGAACTGATGCCGGTGCTCACGCCGATAGGCCTGGACCCGGCGCATCCGTTCCCGCGCGTGCTCAACAAGAGCCTGAATTTCGCGGTTGAGCTGGAGGGCAAGGACGCGTTCGGGCGCAATTCCGGCACCGCCATCGTCCAGGCGCCGCGCTCCCTGCCGCGCGTGATCCGCCTGCCCAAGGAAGTGGCGGGCAGCGAATACGGTTTCGTGTTCCTCACCTCCATCCTGCACACGCATGTCGGCGAGTTGTTTTCCGGGATGCACGTCAAGGGCTGCTACCAGTTCCGCGTCACGCGCAACAGCAACCTGTTCGTCGATGAGGAAGAGGTGAAAAATCTGCGCATCGCGCTGGAGGGGGAGCTAACGCACCGCCATTTCGGCGACGGGGTGCGGCTGGAAATCGCCGACAACTGCACGCCGGAAATGGCGGTTTTCCTGCTCGGCCAATTCGGCTTGACCCAGGACGATCTGTACCGCGTCAACGGCCCAGTCAATCTGGTGCGCCTGATGCAGATTCCCGACCGGGTGGACCGCCCCGACCTCAAATTCGTCCCGTTCGTGCCCAGCCTGCCGCTTGAGGTCGCCAAGCATTCCGATATTTTCCAGGCGATCCGCAACGGCGACATTCTGCTGCACCAGCCCTACCAGTCCTTCACGCCGGTGATCGATTTTATCCAGCAGGCGGCGAGCGACCCCCTTGTCCTGGCGATACGCCAGACTATCTACCGCACCAGCACCGATTCAATGCTGATGGAAGCGCTGATCAAGGCGGCGCAAAACGGCAAGGAAGTCACCGTGGTGGTGGAATTGATGGCGCGCTTCGACGAGGAAGCCAACATCAACTGGGCGGAACGCCTCGAACAGGCCGGCGCCCATGTGGTCTACGGCGTGGTCGGCTACAAAACCCACGCTAAGATGCTGCTGGTAGTGCGCCGCGAAGAAGACAAGCTGCGCCGCTACGTGCATCTTGGCACCGGCAATTACCATCCGCGCACCGCCAAGCTGTACACCGATTTCGGCCTATTCACCTGCAACGACGAAATCGGCAGCGACGTCAACGACATTTTCGTCCAACTCACCGGACTGGGCAAGGCCAGCAAGCTCAACCATCTGCTGCAATCGCCATTCAGCCTGCATCCCGGCATGATGGAAATGATACGGCGCGAAGCCGAACACGCCCAGGCCGGCAAGAAAGCGCACATCATCGCAAAAATGAATTCGTTGCTCGAACCGCAGATCATCAGCGCGCTATACGCGGCCTCCCAGGCCGGCGTCAAGATAGACCTCATCGTGCGCGGCGTGTGCTCGCTGCGCCCCGGCATACCCGGCGTCTCGGAAAACATCCGGGTGCGTTCGGTGATCGGGCGTTTTCTTGAACATTCGCGGATATTCTACTTCCTCGACGATGGCGCGCAGCACCTGTACCTGTCCAGCGCCGATTGGATGCAGCGCAACTTTTTCCGCCGCGTCGAAACCTGTTTTCCGGTGCTCGACCCCAAGCTTAAAAAACGCGTCATCCGGGAAGGCTTGAGCGCTTATTTGAGCGACAACGTCCAGGCGTGGGAAATGAGCGCCGGCGGCACGTTCGAGCGCAAAGCGCCGCGCCGCGGCGCCAAACTGCGTTGCGCCCAGGACAACCTGCTGGAAGAACTGGCCAAGCCGGCAAAATAAGCCTGACGGGTGATGGGCAAAGCGTGATGGGTAATGGGTGATGAAAAACACCTCTCCATCACCCTTTACCCATCCTCTTTTGGGGTTTCGTCTCGTCCGGCTTGGGATAACCACAACCGATTATCCTAAATTCCTTAGTTGAACGGGCTGGAGTGTGCGGTTTTCCGGGTGCAGGGCATACCCGACAGCCTGCGGCTTGGGCACAAGAGGCGCAACGACGCGCAATGGTCGTTCCATTGCCTTCTCTTGGAGTTGCAACGCCGCCATGCGCCCGGAAAACCGTGCAATCCAGATCAAAGCGCTCTCACCAAACGG
>JBAYVP010000479.1:0-3245 GCA_041674485.1 Sulfuricellaceae bacterium | reverse complement strand
TTGCGACCTTCACTTGAAAATCGCAACTTCACAAGCGACAATTTGTTGTCGTTTGTTATTGCATTAGAGCATAAAGGCTGTAACTATAATTTTTGTAATTGTTCTTGATTGAAAATGCTGTAAGCGCAATGAACTCCACACCTTTGCAGTGCTGCCGAAGCGTTGGGTGGTTGAGCGTTCGTTTGGTTGGCTGGAAAAACACCGCCGTCTTTGGAAAAACTGCAAGCGATTATTAAACAACAGCATTAAGATGGTATATTTGGTGTTTTTATGCCTGCATTTAAAAAGATTATGAGCAGGCTCTTGGTAACTTACCAGTCAAGTCGTTGCATTTTTTGCGAAGAATATGTCATAGATCAAGCACTGGAGCGGTTCTCCGTGTGATTTTTTTCACCGCAGAGACGCCGAGGCTTAGTTCCTAACTTAATGGCAGTGACGCCGGAGCGTGGGAACGATCAATGTCCTTCAGTGGCCGCCCTGTTCCCGGTGCGAATGCCGGGCAAGTCCAGTCAACCGTTAATTTGCGGCGGCGGCGAAACCTTCAGCACCTCCTCTATCGTAGTCAGTCCGGAGGCGACTTTTTGCGCGCCGTTGATGCGTAGCGGCTTCATGCCTTCCTTATAGGCTTGCTCGCGCAACGCATTGATGTCGCAATTGGCGGTTATCAGGCGGCGCAGGGCGGGCGACATGACCAGCATTTCATAAATGCCGATGCGCCCCATGTAGCCGGTCATGCGGCATTCCAGGCAGCCCTTGGGCTGGTTTATCGCCGTCGGCAGGGCGGACTTCCACGGCGCCACCAGCGCTTTCCACAGGTGTTCGTCGAGCACGCCGCGCTCCTTGCAATGTGGGCACAGGGTGCGCACCAGGCGCTGGCCGAGCACGCCGAGCAGCGTAGTGTCTATCAGGTAGGGCGGCACGCCAATGTCGAGCAGGCGCGTGATCGCCGAGGGCGCGTCGTTGGTGTGCAAGGTGGACAGCACCAAGTGGCCGGTGAGCGCGGCCTGGATCGCCATTTCGGCGGTTTCCGTATCGCGGATTTCGCCCACCATGATAATATCCGGGTCCTGGCGCAGCAAGGTGCGCACGCCGCTGGCGAAATCCAGGCCGATATTGTGCAGCACCTGCATCTGATTGAATTGCGGCACCACCATTTCTATCGGGTCTTCCACCGTACACACGTTGACTTCCGGCGTGGCAAGCTGTTTCAGGGTGGAATATAGCGTGGTGGTCTTGCCCGAGCCGGTCGGCCCGGTCACCAGGATGATGCCGTGCGGCTGGGCGATCATGCGGTTCCAGTTGCCCAGTTCCTCCTCGCCGAAGCCCATTTCGCGGAAATCCTGCACCAGCACTTGCGGGTCGAAAATACGCATCACCAGCTTCTCGCCAAAAGCGGTGGGCATAGTGGACAGGCGCAGTTCCACCTCGTCGCCGTTGGGCGTGCGGGTCTTGATGCGCCCGTCCTGCGGGCGGCGCTTCTCAACCACATCCATGCGCCCCAGCGCCTTGATGCGGCTGGTCACCGCGTTCAACACCGCGCTCGGAATCTGGTAAACGCCATGCATCACGCCGTCAATGCGAAAGCGCACATCGCCGTATTCGCGGCGCGGCTCCATATGGATATCGCTGGCGCGCTGTTCGAACGCGTATTGCAACAGCCAATCGACAATCTGCACCACATGCTGGTCGTTCGCATCCAGCTTGCCGCTACGCCCCAGCTCGACCAATTGCTCGAAATTGGCAATGCCGGATGGCACGTTGACGTTTTTCGACTGCATCGCCCGCTTCACCGAGCGCGCCAGATTGTAAAACTCGGCCAGATAGCGGCTAATGTCGGAAGGGCTGGCGATTACCGGTTTAACGGTGACATGCAGCGCCTGCTCCAACTCTTTTTGCCATTCGATGACATACGGCTCGGCGGTCGCCACCACCACCTCACGCGCATTAAAATCCACCGGCAAAATCTTGAAGCGCTCGGCATAAGCATGTGACATCGCCCCTGCCACCGAAACCACGTCTATCTTCAGCGGATCGATATGGTAATAGGGCAGCCCGACATGCTTCGCCAGCCATTCCGACAGCACCTCCTGATCCAGCGCGGGATGGGGCGGAAGCTGGCTTTTCCACTGCTGGGTGGCGATAATCACCAAGGGATGCAGTTCGCTCTTGCCCACCGCACGGCGGGTCAGCTTCAGCTTGTCGGCATCGGCGGCGTTCGCCAACCCGTCGGCCACCAGCCAGTCGAGCAACTCTGCGAGTTCGAGTTTGCGGTTGAGTCGGGGAGGGAGGTCTTTGTGCATAGGGTTAGGGGGAGAGCGCTTATTGGTGTTGGGTTGGACGCAGCTATTACTTCACTCCAAGAAACCACATCGTCCGGGTTAGCCAAGTGATTAGCGGGGCGGCGGTCAAGCTCCATAGCTTGTGCTTTTCGTCAACGTCGGCGGGCATAACGACTGATGATGCCACCCCGGATAACCTCAACCAATTCGATCCGCAGGCTTGCTTGCTGTTATAGAGATGTGCGTTTACGATCGCAACCCAATTCAAGGTCGTGTAAATAATTCTAGCGCATCTCGCTGTATTATACTCAACATGGAGTCAACCCGGATATTTCATACCCAAAGGGCACAAGTAAATTACGTGCGCCCTCGCTGGTCTTTTGTTTCATAGGCGAATTTCGCTCACCCGTGAAGGGCGTCACCACCATTGTATGCCTTGCGCGGGGGAGATTGTCCGGATTGGATTGTTCCCAGCGGGATGCAATGCAAGGCGCAAATTGCCCTGCACCCGGAAAACCGCACACTCCAGCCCGTTCAACTGAGGTTTCTAGGATAATGCCAAAAAAGGGATAAATTCGCTTAAATCCAAGTAATTTTCGCGCTTTTAAGGCGCTGAGAACCCAAATCTGCCTTAAGTCCGACAGACTCCTAGTGCCGCACCCGAAGGAACTCGGGGCCTGCATCACGCACAAACTGCTGAAACAGGCTGGCTTGAACCTAGAAACCTCCGTTGAACGGGCTGGAGTGTGCGGTTTTCCGGGTGCAGGGCAAGGCGCAACGACGCGCAATGGTCGTTCCATTGCCTTCTCCTTCTTGAAGAGTTGCAACGCCGCCATGCGCCCGGAAAACCGTGCAATCCAGCTCGTAGCGCTTTCACCAAACCGGTGAACGCAAAATAGATGACAAAGTTGTTTAGAACCACCATGTTACATATCTTGGCAAGCGGTCAACGGAGGTTTCTAGGTT
>JBAYVP010000478.1:0-3255 GCA_041674485.1 Sulfuricellaceae bacterium | reverse complement strand
ACAATCTCATCAATTACTTTCTCGGAGCACGATAATCATGGCTACAACCCCATCCTATGCAGCAACCCCGAATTGCGCCATCGCAAACATTACCACCGCCAACACCGCCCGCGACGGCACGGGCACGGTTGCGCCAGTCTTCACCGCCGGCGCGTCCGGTTCCATGGTCAGCCGCCTTTCCATCGTCGCGCGCGCGTCCACGTCGGCAGGCATGATCCGCTTCTTCATCCATAACGGTACGACGGCGTTCCTGTGGAAGGAGGTCGCGGTGTCGGCAGTGACGCCTTCCGGCACGGCAGTGGCATTCGCCGGCGTGACCGACATTGATCCGCCCCTGTACCTCCCCACCGGTTACTCGGTGCGCGCGGCGACTCATAACGCCGAATCGTTCAATATCGTCGTCGAAGGGGGGAACCTATGAACAACGGACTGTTAGGCTGGCCGGGGTCGCGCAAGGTGCTTCAGCAGATGTGCGCGACCAACGACGTGGGCAATCGCCAGTTTTGGACCAGCTCGACCACTTGGGTGGTGCCGGCGGGCGTGACGCGCATTCGCGCGTCGGCGCTGGGCGGGGGTGGGGCGGGAGGCTATGCGGGTAGCGGCAATTTATTTAGCGGCTCCGGTGGCGGTGGTGGGCTGTTTCTACGGGGTGATCTCAACGTCACACCGGGGGAAACGCTGACGATCACTGTCGGCACGGGCGGCACGGGCAGCACGGGCGCTCCTGGAGGTTCATCAATGATCCTTCAGGTAGGCCGCGCGGTCATCGTCGCTTCCGGCGGGAACGGGGCGCCCCGTTGGGATGCCCCCGCACCCGACCAAGCGGCATACTACTTCGAGGGGACGCCGCTGGTGGTGGTTCCCGGCAAAGGGGGGGGCGCCGGCGCGGCGCCCAACACGGGATACTCCGGCTGCGGAGGGGGCGGCGGTGGGCTTTCCGCGCAGAATACGGCAGGTTCCGCAGCGGCAGCCGGCGCATCCTCTCTTAGCGGTAGCGGATCGCTGGGCGCGATGACGCCGGGGGGCTGCGCGTCTTCCGGCGTCGCCCCTCCGCCCGGCACACCGGAATCCGGCAGCGGGGGCGGGTCGTCTTCGGGTGTTGGCTACGCAGGCGCTCAGGGGTCGGGAGGCAGCGGTGGAGCGGCGCTCAGTTACCCTGGCGGAAACGGCGGAAACGGCTTTGTGATGGTAGAATATTGAACGATCAATAATACGCACAGGGGGGGCAGCATGGAACAAGACGGTGGTAAGGGTAAGGCTAAGCCAACGGGCGCATCTGCCATGCCTCCTCCCCCCACGGGACATACCGAACGCTATCTGTCGCTACTCAAAAAGAGCTTGCTCAACCTGTTGTACCTGGAAAACGAGGCGCGGTTATTATTGTTGTTGAACCACATCGGGACGCAACCGGTGAACCTCCAAGCGCTGATTCCTGAGTATCTCGGGATACGCAACCATGACTTATACAAGACTACCGAGTCGTGCCACAAGATTGGGGGCTTTGTACCGTTTTACGATGCCAACGGCGCCACAGCGTACATCATGAGAAACTTCGTTTTCCTCGCCCACACGATGATCGGGCAGGCGCGCCTGGATAACATTCATCAGTGCCTTGACGCGATATTGGCCGACAATGTTCCCGGCGACTTGATCGAGACGGGCGTCTGGAAGGGCGGCGCGACGATCTTCATGCGCGGCTGGCTGATGGCGCACGATATCGCGAATCGCCGCGTCTGGGTGGCGGATTCCTTCGCCGGATTGCCCAAGGCCAGTTGCGCGGAGGATTTTTTCGAAACGGATTTTTCGGCGGACGCCTTCCCCTACCTAGCCGTGAGCCAAAAAGAGGTGAAGGATTTGTTCGCCCGTTACGATCTGCTCGACAACAAGGTAAAGTTTCTCAAAGGCTGGTTCAAGGACACGCTGCCCACCGCCCCGATCAAGAAGCTGGCGTTGTTGCGTCTCGACGGCGACCTGTATGAATCGACCATGGATGCGCTGACGAACCTCTATCACAAGGTTTCGCCCGGCGGCTTCATCATCGTGGACGACTACAATGCCGTTCCCGCCTGCAAGACCGCCGTACACGAATTCCGCGCGCGCCACGCCATCCTGGAACCCCTGGAGGTGATTGACCCGTGCGCGGTTTACTGGCGGAAGTCTTTTAAATGTTGACAGGCGGAAGCGAACGGGGCTAATCATAAAGATATGAGCACAATCACTTTTGATACACTAAAATACGTCAAACAACTCGAAGCATCGGGCGTTCCGCCCGTGCAGGCGGAGGCGTTTGTCAACGCACAGCGCGACATCCTTTCGGAAGCGCTCGATACTTCGCTGGCAACGCGGTCTGATATTGACAGAATAGAGCGCAAGCTTATTGAGCATGATGGGAAGTTCGACAAACTCACTTGGATGATGGGCATCCTCATCGCGCTGGCCGTCGCTAACTTCGCCAAACAGTTTTTCTGAGGAAGTCGTGATTGCCTGAAACGCCAAACCCGCCGAGTGCGGGTTTTTTGTTGACAGCGGCAATGGGGCGGGGGTATTCTGTTTGCACGGTGCTTCAAAACACCACGCAAAGCGGAATGTCACCCCGAAAGTCTGTGGCTATTTTTTCGTCCATTGGTTTTACTCCTTTGGGCGGGATGGAACGGCAATACAACACCCGCAAGGGAAATACCGTTCGCCGTCTTTGCGCGGTTTTGAACATCCTGCCCGCCCCTTCAAAAGGGCTTAAATCTCGCAAAGGAGTAATGTCATGAACGCCACCGCACTCGTTTTTCAATCCACCGCATTCGACATTGTTGACCGTAACGGTCAGCCTTGGCTAAGGGTACAGCAGATCGCTGTAGCCTTGGGATACAAGCGCCGTGATGTACTGCAACAGGTATATGCGGCACATGCCGACGAGTTCACCGAAAGCATGACCGCCGTGGTCAAGTTGCCGACGGCAGGTGGCGAACAGGAAACCCGCATCTTTTCCCTGCGTGGTTGCCACCTGCTGGCGATGCTCTCGCGCACCAAGATCGCCAAGGAGTTCCGCCGCTGGGTGCTGGATATTCTCGACAAGGAAATAGGAGCCACGAACCCGCGCACGGAGCCGGAAGCCGCAGACGCCCCCGGCCAATTCACCCTAAGCCGGACAAGCCGGAACCAAAGAGGTAACGCACGAATTTCGGGCAACAAGAATCCTCGGTCATGCGGGCAAAAACAGACGTTCCACCGATTCACGTCCGCCCAAATATTCCTACATTT
>JBAYVP010000477.1:0-3267 GCA_041674485.1 Sulfuricellaceae bacterium | reverse complement strand
GTACAACGTAACAACAATAGTTTCGGATATAAGGAGAGTCAGCTTAATCCGCGTATCCGAAGTTGTAAATTGCCAGTCAATCTTCCTCAATGCGAAATAAATGATATTACATGGTACTAGAAACCTTCGTTGAACGGGCTGGAGTGTGCGGTTTTCCGGGTGCAGGGCAAGGCGCAACGACGCGGAATGGTCATTCCATTCCAAGGAGTTGCAACGCCGCCATGCGCCCGGAAAACCGTGCAATCCAGTTCGTAGCGTTTTCACCAAACGGGCGAACGCAAAATATGTGGCAAAGTTGTTTAGAACCATAATGTTATACATATTGGCAAGCGGTCAACGGAGGTTTCTAGGTTAAATTCGCGGGGATAGGCCATCAGCCAATGAGAGCCGGTATGCCCGGTAGCCGGGCGCCAGGCTGGCAAGCAAGCCGACGATCACGACGATGCCCAGCAATTTGAGTTCGGCGAGGGAAACGAAGCGGGTGTGTATGACCAGGCCGTAGTGCGCCTGAAGCAGCGGACCCACCACCGCCGTCAGGATGGAAAGCAGCGCCACGCCGAGTAGCGAGCCGAGAACGGTGACGAACAGGCCTTCGATTGTCAGCAGCAGGAACACGTCTTCCGGTCGCGCGCCCACCGAGCGGAGTATCGCGAGTTCCCGCCGCCGCTCGTTGAGGCTGGCGAGGATCACCGCGATCAGGCCGGCCAGCCCGACCGCGACCACCATTGAGGAAACCGCCAGCAAGGTGCGTTCCGCCACGCCGACCACTTGCCAGAGTTCGTCGAGGGCGACGCCGGGCAGCACTGCCAACAAGGGTTCGCCGGCATATTCGTTGACATGGCGCTGGATTTTGAACACTGCGGCGCGGCTTTTCAGGCCGATCAGCGCGGCAGTGATTTCCTTGGGCGTCAGGTCGAATTTCTGCACGTATTGGCCGGGTATCGAAAATCCGGGTAGCGGCGCGCCGCCTTGCCAGTCGAGGTGAATCGCGGTGATGGCTTCCAGGTTGACATGTATGGTGCGGTCTACCGGGGTGCCGGTGCGGGCGAGAACGCCCACCACGGTAAACGGCTTGTCCCCATGTTCCGCGAGTCCCTCGTCGCCCATGCCGTGGCTTAACACGATTTTGTCGCCCAGCCGGTAACCCAGGCGTTGCGCCACTTCCGCGCCCAGCACTGCGTCGAATACGCCATCGAAACGCTTGCCGGAAGAAAACGCCAGCGCCTGCGCTTCGCCGTAGTGGAAATGCTCGAAATACGCCGATGTGGCGCCCAATACCGGGAAACCGCGATGCGAATCCCCGAGCGATAAGGGAATCGCCCATGCCACTGCGGGATTTTCGGCTATCGCGCGGTAAGACTGCCAGCGGATGTTGTTGGTGGCCTCGCCGATGCGAAACACCGCGTAGAGCATCAATTGCACCGGGCTGGTGCGGGCGCCGATCACCAAGTCGGCGCCCGACACCGACATCGCGAACCCCTCGCGGGCATCATGGCGGATGCGCTCCACGCCCAACAGCAGCGTGATGCTCAATGCAACGGCGGCAAGCGCTAGCCCCAAGGTCAGGCGACGATTCCAGGCGCTTTTCGCGGCTAGTAGGATCAGGTGTTTCATGTCGTCTCCCGTTCAACTCCCACCCGGTTTAACGCAGGCAGGGCGATTTCCCGGTTGAAGGCCGGCGCCAGACGGCGGTCGTGGCTGACGAACAGCAGGGTCGCGCCCGCCTCGGCGCATTCCCGCTGCAACAGATCGAGAAACGCCACTTGGCGCTCAGCGTCCAGCGCGGAGGTCGGCTCGTCGGCGATGACGATTTCAGGACGCCCGATCAGCGCGCGCGCCGCTGCGGCGCGCTGTTGCTGGCCGACGCTCAACTGGGTGGCCAAGCGGCGATACAGTCCCGAATCGAGGTCTAAGTGGGCAAGCAGGCGCGCGGCTTCCTCGCGCCACGAGCGCCCTTCCGCCATTGCCAGCTTGCCGCGCCGCGCCGAAAAACGGCACGGCAGGATCACGTTGTCGATGACCGAAAGATAGGGAACGAGATTGAACTGCTGAAAAATAATGCCCACATGGTCGGCGCGAAATTTATCCCTGGCCGCTGCGCCGATGCGGTTCAATTCGCTGTTCAGCAAGCGCACCGTGCCGCGTTCCGGCGTCAATACGCCGCCGAGCAGTCCCAGGAGGGTGCTTTTTCCGCTGCCGCTGGGGCCGTGCAGGAAAATGCGTTCTCCGGCATGGATTTCCATGTCGGGAATATCCAGGCAGGGTTCCTCCCCCGCGTGCCAGCGGAACAGCAGGTTGTCGATGCGTATGACGGGGACATTCATGCCGCCTTACCAGGAAATCCGGCGTTGCGTGGGCGTCAGCTTGGCGGCGCTCTGGCCGCGCGCGCCGGCCACCTGGACATCGAGACGGCGCAGATTGGGAAAAGCGTCAAACAGCCTGACCTCCAGCCCGCGCAACTCGCCCGGCTGCGCGCATTTGAATATGAACTCGGCGTCGAGATCGGCATGGCCGTCACCGTTGGCTTTTTTAGCCGGCGCCAGCACCGGCGATTCCAGTTTCGTCGATAGCACCGTGCAGGATGCGGCAGGTGTGGGCAGGAACAAGTTGCCCGGCTTGTTCAGGCGTTCCGCCATGGCGCGAACCGCTGCAATTTGTTTTTCGCTGTGCGGCATATGCTCGAAACCGAGCAGGTTATCGAGCGGGCTTTCGAAATCCAGCGTCAGGGTGTCGCCGTCTACGGCTACTTGCAGCTTGGCGATGCCGTGGACATGCGCGCCGGGTTCGGCCATCGCGGGCGATGGCGTCAGGCAATGCGCCGTCAGCAAAAGTGTGAGGTAGAGCAAACGATTCATAGGAATTCCCCATAAGTTCCTCAGAACGAATTTATCCTGAAGCGTTCCCTTGGAAGTCAAGCACTGCCATTAAGTTAGGAAAAATCCGTTCGCCCTGAGTAAAATATTCGTCCGCAGGCCGAAAGGCGTTGGCAAGAAACAGGGGTTATGGTTGCTGTTTGGCTCTCGTTTAAGGGATAATATGCGGCTATTGTGGTTATGTGCGCCATTGATATTTATGAACAAAAAAGCGGTTTCTTGAGAACTTTGAGGCTTGCCATTTTCCTCCGTTCGTCCTGAGCTTAGCCTGCCCTGAGCTTCGCCGAAGGGTCGAAGGATGAATGGAGGAAAATGGCAAGCCTCAACATTACGCGCAATTAAAAAACATTTATATTCGTCATGGTACAGATGAAAGTCAATCCGTTCATCCTTC
>JBAYVP010000476.1:0-3282 GCA_041674485.1 Sulfuricellaceae bacterium | reverse complement strand
CTCTACTCGACTCATGGCAACAACCCATAAAGACAAAACCTTTTTCACCGCAGAGGACGCGGAGGACGCAGAGGAAACCCCTCATGCTTTTCCTCTGCGTCCTCCGCGTCCTCTGCGGTGAATAGGGTTTTTCCATGCTGAGAACAAATTTACCCTGGGTGTTCATCTGCCATCTCCGCACATTATCCTAAGCCGGCTTAGGATTCTCGGAAAAACGGAAAGAAAAAACACTCACCGTCTTTCGTAAACCCACTCCAGCAACGCATCCTGCGCGGCCTGTCCGGCGGCGGCATTGGGATGGTTGATTAGGCACGCCACTGCAAGCACTCTGCCCCTGCGGTCGTAAACGTAGCCGGCGATGGCCTTGACGCCTTTCAGCGAGCCGGTCTTGATGTGGGCGTGCCCTGCTGCGGCGCTCTCGGTGAGGCGTTTTTTCATGGTGCCGTCCACTGCGGCGATGGGCAGCGAGGAGACGAATTCCGCCATCATCGGGCTGCGGTAGGCTGCCACCAGCAATAGCCCCAGATGTTCGGTGCTGATGCGCTCGATGCGCGACAGGCCGGCGCCGTTTTCGATAACCAGTTCGGGGAACGCCAGGCCTTTTTCGGCAAGCCATTCCAGGATGGCTTGCGCGCCGGCATCCACGCTGCCGCCGCCGAGCGTCAGGAGCAATTGGCGCGCCATCAGGTTGTTGCTGAATTTGTTAACGTCGCGCACGATCTCGGCAAGTTGCCGCGATTCCTGGGCGGCGAGCGTCAGCGCGGCGGCGGGGGCTGCGCCGCGCCGCACCGCACCCTTGAGCGCACCGCCGCTTTCCTCCCACAATTGGCGGAATAAGGCGTGAATGTAGGCGGTGTTGTCGAACAGCGCCAGATGCCATGGCTTTTCGCCGCAGGCAAGCGGGTAATCGCCGCTGAAGGTTACGGTGACGGTGTCGCCGCCGTTACGGCTCACCGTCGCATCCATGTCCTCGCGCCAATCGCCGCAATCGCTTTCGGTGGCGTTCAGGCGGTTGACGATCTGCAACTGGGACGATGCCGGATCAGCGAGGATGCGCACCTCCCGTCCGCCCGGCATCGCGATCAGGCGAAAGCGGGTGGATTTGAAATTGACCAGCACCGCTTCCGGCAATGCGTTGTACAAGCGGTGCGGCGCGCTGTCGAAAGCGCCGGGGTCGCCGCCGTTCGGCGCGAAGCGGGTGTCGTCCAGCACCAGATTGCCGCGTATCTCGCGTAAGCCCCCTAGTCGCAAATCGCGCAGCAGCAGCCAGAAGCGCTCTATGGTCAGCGCCGGGTCGCCCGAACCTTTGAGGTATAAGTCGCCGCCGAGCACATCTTTTTCCGGCAATGTTGCGGCCAGCATTTCGGTGTTCCAGGTATAGGCCGGGCCGAGCAATTCCAGCGCGGCATAGGTGGTGACCAGTTTCATGGTCGATGCCGGACTCATCGGCGCGCGCGCTTGGTTGACCAGCAGCGGACGGTTTGCCGCGACTTCCTGGACATAGACGCCGACATTCTGCTCGGGTATGCCGGCCTCGCGCAGCGCCTTGGCGACCGGCGCGGGCAAGAAAGCGGCATGGGTTGCGAACGCCAACAACAGGGTTGCCGGCAGCAGGATGGCGCGGGTTATATAATGCATGAAAGTATCTCCAATGTCGCCGCAAGCAGGTGGCGCATCTCGGCCTCATCCACTACATAGGGCGGCATGAAATAAACGGTGTTGCCTATCGGGCGCAGCAGCACTTCGCGCTTTAGCCCTTCCTCGAAGCAGCGGCGCGCGAAATCCGGCATTGCGCCATCCACCTCGAACGCCCAGATCATGCCGGTGTTGCGGAAATTTTTCACGCGCGGGTGCGCCGCCAAGGGGGCGGCTGCCTGATTGAACAATGCCGCCTTGGCGCGGTTGGCCGCGATTATGCCATCCTGCTCGAAAATATCCAGCACCGCCAGCGCCGCCCGGCAGGCAAGCGCATTGCCGGTGTAGGAATGGGAATGCAGGAAACCCCGCGTCACATCAATGTCATAGAACGCCCGGTAAATATCGTCGCGCGTCAGCACCGCCGACAGCGGCAGATAGCCGCCGGTGATGCCCTTGGACAAGCACAGGAAGTCGGGCAGGATGTCGGCCTGCTCGCAAGCGAACATCGTCCCGCTACGCCCGAACCCCACTGCGATCTCATCGGCGATCAAATGCACGCCGAATTCATCGCAAATCGCGCGCGCGCGGCGCAGATATTCGGGATGATACATCGCCATGCCCGCAGCGCCTTGCACCAGCGGCTCGACGATAAACGCGGCAGTGTGCGCGTGGTGCTTTTCCAGATGATGACGCAGGCCGTCCGCGCAGCGCAACGCAAAATCGCGCGCCGACTCGCCGGCCCCGGCCAAGCGCCAATCGGGCGTCGGCACTTGGACGCCGGCGCGCAGCAGCGGCGCGTAAGTGTCCTTGAACAGCGCCACGTCGGTGACCGACAGCGCGCCCACGGTTTCGCCGTGATAGCCGTTTTGTAGGCTGACGTAGCGGTTTTTTTCCGTTTTTCCCTGGTTGTGCCAAAAATGGAAACTCATCTTCAACGCGATCTCAGTGGCGGATGCGCCATCCGAGCCGTAAAAACAATGCCCTAAGCCGGTCAGCCGGGACAACCGCTCCGACAATTCGACCACCGGCTCATGGGTGAAACCGGCAAGCATCACATGCGCGAGCTTATCCAACTGATCCTTGAGCGCCGCATTGATGCGCGGATTGCCATGGCCGAACAGATTGACCCACCACGAACTGACGGCGTCGAGATAACGCTTGCCGTCGAAATCGTACAGCCACGCGCCCTTGCCGTGGGAAATCGGCGTCAGCGGCAAGGTCTCGTGCTGCTTCATCTGGGTGCAGGGATGCCACACCGCCTGGCGGCTGCGTTCCAGCAATATTTGGTTGTTCATCGTGAAGGTGGCGGTGGCGAGAGGGTGAAAACAGGCATTGGGGTTAGGGGGGGTAATATCATAGGGGGCTTCGCTTCACCCATCCTATCTGTTAGCTGCTTTTGGCGAACAGCCAAGCTGACTCACGCTTTAGACGCGAAGGCGCGAAAAGAAGTCTGATCGTTCCCACGCTCCGGCGCTCATCGTTACACACAAGTGCCCAAAAGCCCCTCTCCCGCAGGCGGGAGAGCAAAGACACTTTGTCGGCAAAGTGTTTTTTGAGCAAGCTATCCATGTCGCGGTCAATCACGGCAAGCTGCTTGTTGATAATCTTGCACACAGCTTCAATGCTCTTGCGCTGGCTTTTGTG
>JBAYVP010000475.1:0-3283 GCA_041674485.1 Sulfuricellaceae bacterium | reverse complement strand
GCAGATCAAAAATAACATAAATTTTGACAGTCTGCATGAAATTCTTGTCATGAAATGAGATCATTTGGCTGATAAGAGACTAGAAAGCTCAGTTGACCGCTTGCATTGACGTGTAACATGTTGGTTCTAAACAACTTTGCCATATATTTTGCGTTCACCCATCTGGTGAGAACGCTACGGGCTGGATTGCACGATTTTCCGGGCGCATGGCGGCGTTGCAACTTATCGAGAAGGCAATGGAACGACCATTGCGCGTCGTTGCGCCTTGCCCTGCACCCGGAAAACCGCACACTCCAGCCCGTTCAACTGAGCTTTCTAGGTTAAAAACTGGTAGCATGAAATTCGCACGTTGAAAGACGGAAAACGTGGAAATTTCTCTCATAAGGAGCAACAAATGAGCGACGCGACTGCCGGCAACCTGATCGAACGCCTGGAACAACTCAATGCCATCGGGGTGGCGTTGTCGGCGGAAAAGGACATCAACCATCTGCTGGAAACCATCCTGCTTGCCGCCAAGAAAGTCACCAATGCCGATGCCGGTACGCTGTACCGCGTGCATGACATGCAAAACCTGACTTTCGAAATCATGCGCACCGATTCTCTCGGGTTCGCGTTCGGCGGCGCCACCGGCAAGCCCATTACGCTGCCGCCCATCCAATTGCACAACGCCGCCGGGCAGCCCAACAATTCGATGGTGGTGGCCTACGCCGTGCTTAACGATAAAACCGTCAATATCGAGGATGCCTATACCGCGCAAGGTTTCGACTTCACCGGCACGCGCGCGTTCGACCAAAAGAACGGCTATCGCTCGCAATCGTTCCTCACCGTGCCGATGAAGAACCACGAGAACGAGATTATCGGCGTGCTGCAATTGATCAACGCGCAAGACCTGGACAGCGGGGCGATCGTGCCTTTTTCGCGGGAGGATCAGCATCTGGTGGAATCCCTCGCCTCGCAAGCCGCGGTTGCGCTCACCAACCGGCAGTTGATCGTCCAGTTGGAGGAGTTGTTCGAATCCTTCATCAAACTCATCAACATCGCCATCGACGAAAAATCGCCCTACACCGGCGGCCATTGCGAGCGCGTGCCGGTGCTCACCTTGATGCTGGCGGAAGCGACCAACCAGGCGACGCAAGGCGTGTGGAAAGACTTTCACCTGTCCGACAAGGATATTTACGAGCTGAAAATCGCCGGCCTGCTGCACGATTGCGGCAAAGTCACCACCCCGGTGCATGTGGTGGACAAATCCACCAAACTGGAAACCCTGTTCGACCGCATCCACCTGTTAGACACCCGCTTCGAGGTGTTAAAGCGCGATGCCGAAATCGACATGCTGCGCGCCAGGCTGGCTTTGACAACGCATAGCGACGCCGCCGTCGCCGCGCTGGAAGACGCCTACAGCGAACGCTTGCGGCAACTCGATGAAGATCGCGAATTCCTGCGCAAAAGCAACGTCGGCGGGGAATTCATGTCCGCGCCGCTGCAACAGCGGGTCAAGGACATCGCAGCCTACCGCTGGCGCGACGAAACCGGCCAGGATGCGCCGTTCCTTTCCGTCAACGAAACGGAATGCCTGAACATCGCCAAGGGCACGCTCACCGCTGAAGAGCGTGAAATCATCAACCATCACATTGTCGCCACCATCAAGATGCTGGAAGCGCTGCCGTGGCCCAAACATTTGCGCAACGTCCCGGAATACGCCGGCGGCCATCACGAGCGCATGGACGGCAAGGGCTACCCCAAAGGGCTGACCAGCGAGCAGATGTCGATGCAGGCGCGCATGATGGGCATCGCCGACATATTCGAAGCGCTCACCGCCAAGGACAGACCCTACAAACCCGGCAAAACCCTGACCGAGGCGCTTACGATACTCGGCAGGATGAAGCTGGACCACCATGTCGATCCCGACTTGTTCGACCTGTTTATCCGGGAAAAAGTCTACCTGCGCTACGCCAGGGAATTCCTCGAAGCGGCGCAGATCGACCCGGTGGACGACAGCCGGATACCGGGCTACCAGCCGTAGGGCGGCAAGGTTGATATTGCGCCGGGCACGGAAGGTGTTACGCAGGGAAAAACCATGAAAACTCCATCCCATCCTCTTTGTCCCTGCGATTCCGGCAAGCCGTTTTCCGCTTGTTGCGCGCGTTATCTGGCTGGGGAAATGCCCGCGCCCACGGCGGAAACTTTAATGCGCTCGCGTTATTGCGCCTATACCCGGCGCGACGAGGCTTATCTGTTGCGCACCTGGCATCCCACCACCCGCCCGGATTGCCTCGCTCTTGCCGAGGACGACGGATTGCGTTGGCTGGGGTTGAAGGTGTTGAAATGCGTGGCGGGCGAGGATGGGGATAGCGACGGCACGGTGGAATTCGTCGCGCGCTTCAAAAGAGCCGGCAAGGGCGGGCGTATGCACGAAATCAGCCGCTTCGTCCGGGAACAAGGATGCTGGTATTATCTGGACGGGGAAACGGGGTAACTACTCAGGGGGAAGGGGCTAGGGGCTACGCGAGAATGTCCGTCGGTGAAGACAGCCCTGTCTTTCGCGTCCCAACGCTTCTTGAGCCGGTTGTAAACGCGGAGTCCATGCTTGTTTTTCGTGTTCCCATCCCCGCGTAGCCCCTGATCCCTAGCCCCCTGAGTAGTTACGAAACGGGGCTATGAACTTTTATCGCACAAAAACTCAGTTTCTACATGGTTAAACCTAGAAAACTCAGTTGACCGCTTGCCAAGATGTGTAACATGGTGGTTCTAAACAACTTTGTCATATATTTTACGTTCACCCGTTTGGTGAGAGCGCTACAGGCTGGATTGCACGGTTTTCCGGGCGCATGGCGGCGTTGCAACTCCAAGAGAAGGCAATGGAACGACCATTGCGCGTCGTTGCGCCTTGCCCTGCACCCGGAAAACCGCACACTCCAGCCTGTTCAACGGAGGTTTCTAGGATGAAGCGCGTTGCCGCAGCTCCCGATCCCCCCGACCAAAAAGAAATCAACACCTCATGATATAAGGTTCGCGGGGGCACTTCAAGCGCCGGCGAACTGCTTGACACAAATACCCGCCTGCCTCCCGATCAAGCAAAACCTCATAGGCAAAAGATGCCCTTCCGTCACCGCCGGGGAGAGAGGCTGTTCGCCTGATTGATTCAAGCTGAGGCTGAAAACCTGTCCTGCCGGATGGTGCAACTGAATTCAAGACGCCTGCCTGTTCACGCCGCCATCTTCGATCGCGTGGCGTGGTCGTGTCGTCGTTCGGAATTGAGCTGTCGCCAAAAATGTGCCGCAGT
>JBAYVP010000474.1:0-3289 GCA_041674485.1 Sulfuricellaceae bacterium | reverse complement strand
TCCGGGTGCATGGCGGCGTTGCAACTACAAGAGAAGGCAATGGAACGACCATTGCGCGTCGTTGCGCCTTGCCCTGCACCCGGAAAACCGCACACTCCAGCCCGTTCAACGGAGGTTTCTAGGATTACCGCAGGATGTAGGGTGGATAAGCGAAGCGCATCCACCGAACAGTGTCCCGGAACGTTCAGGTGGATGCGCTTCGCTCTTGTGCCCTTTGGGTATATCCACCCTACCTGGCCCCGCTGCCCAGAGAGCCGCACTAACACCTGATCTACAATACATTCAACAATGTAAAGACTTGGCCGATAAATTACTAACAATCTTTTTTCAAATTAACGATATGAAATCGGAATACCCGAATTTTTCACCTTGTCCGAGGACAGAGGACAGAAGACAGAACGCAACCTTCGCGGCGGGTTTTTCTGTCTTCTGTCCTCTGTCCTCTGTCCTCTGGATAGTTGCCGCGTCATGAAAAGCCTGGCGTCATGGGTTGGCGAAATCAGGCTGGAAGCCTTGCCGGTGCTGCGCCGGACGGCCATGGCCATCTCCCGCATGGCCAAAAATGCCGAGAAGCTTTCCGCGCCGGATATTTCCGCTATCGTATTGCACGACCCGCTGATGACCCTGAAAGTCATTGGATTAGCCAATGGCCGCTCGCATGGGCGGTTCAGCGCGGAAATCGCCACCGTTCAGAGCGCCGTGTTCATGCTCGGCGTGCCGCCTTTTTTCTCGCATTTCGCGGCGTTGAATATAATCGAGGACACCATGCGGGAGCGGGAAATGAACGGCCTCCTCAGTTGCTTGAGCCGCGCCCACCATGCCGCCTGGCAGGCGCGCGACCTGGCGATTCTGCGCGCCGACATCAAATCCGAGGAAGTCTATGTCGGCACGCTGTTGCACGACATGGGCGAAATGGTGATGTGGTGCGTCGCCCCCGAAGTCATGCGGCGCATCCTCAGAACCGTGCGGCGCGACCAGGTTGGCCGGGAAGCAGCGGAAAAAAGCCTGCTGGGCTTTACCCTGTGGGAATTTCAGCAGGCGCTGGTGCAAGCCTGGAAATTGCCGGAATTGCTGCGGCTGTTCATGGACGACGAAAATGCCGGCAATCCGCGCGCACTGATCGCCATCATCGGCGCGGCGCTGGCGCGCCATGCCGCAAGCGGTTGGTGCTCGGCCAGGCTGCTGTCCGATTTTGAGGTCATCGCCAGCCAGTTCAATTACACCCTCGACGAGGTGATTGCGCTGGTGCATCACAATGCGGTTGTCGCAGGACGCCACTGGGAGGCCTTCCATGTGCCGCCTGCTGCAGCGTGGTTGCCCATGCTGCCGGGCGAATGGCCGGAGGAGGAAGACGAAGACGAAAGCGAGGCAGTGGTGTGCCTCGCACCGCATCCCGAAGAGCTGCGTTGGGTGATGGATGAAATCGGCAGGCATCTGGACGAGACGCTCAACCTGCACGATATGATGTCGCTGGTGCTGAAGGGGATGCATGAAGGCATAGGCTTGAGCCGGGTGGTGTTTGCTCTGATGACCCCCGATGGCAGTGCGCTCAAGGCCAAATACGTGCTCGGCGCCGCAGAGGATTCGCCGTTGAGGAATTTTCAGTTCGACGTGCCGGCACCCCACCTGTTCGCCCGCCTGCTCGGCAAAGTGCAAAGCGTATGGGTGAACGCCGCCAACCAGGTGTCTTTCGCCAAGCTCATCCCGCAACGCCTGAGCGATACGATAGGCGGAAAAGAAGGCTTTTTCGCCATGTCGATATTCGTTCGCGACAAGCCCATCGGCCTGTTTTACGCCGACAGAAGACATGCCGGCTGCGAGTTGGACGAGCATAGCTACCTGGATTTCAAGCGACTTTGCCTGAGGGCGGCGCAAGGCCTGGAGCACTTGAGCAGGAAGTGATAATCGCAATCGCAATGCAACAGCAAAATGCTATTCTAATGCCATGACTATAAATCAGCTTTGGTTCGTCAGACACGAGGGCAAGGTGCTAGGGCAATTCCCTATCAAGGAAATCGTGCGTTCCCTTGCAGCGGGGGAAATTGCGCTGAGCGATGAAATCAGCCCGGATCAGGTGAATTGGCTGCCGCTCAGTCGCTTTCCCGGTTTATTGCCGGAGCCGCCGCCCCAGGAACCGGAAGAAGTCCTCGACGAAGACGAATTGAAATGGCGCGAAGAGCGCGCCAAGGCCGCCATCCGCTGGGAGCGCCCGGCGGACGAACACCACGAGGTTGGCGCGCCCACCCATCCGCTGCTGAAATGGATCGGGGCGATAGCGGCATTGCTGGCGGTGGCGGGGCTGGCGGCGTTCGTCGCGTCGCAATTGCAGGATATGGAGGAAGAACCCCAGGTGTTCATCCCACCGCCATTGCCCAACTGCAATGCCGCACCCACCCCCAAAGTGAACTGGCGCGGATGCGACAAGAGCGGCACCTTGCTCACGGGGAGCGATTTTTCCGACGCCAACCTGAGCCGCGTCAAGTTCAACAGCACCGACTTGAGCGGCAGCCGCTTCCCCTCCGCCAACCTTACCCAGGCCGATTTATCCTACGCCACCCTGAACCAGGCCAACATGGCAAATGCCAACCTGGAAGGCGCCAACTTGAATAATGCCGAATTGCGCGAAACCGACCTGAGCCAGGCAAACCTGCGCGGCGCCAACCTGGAAAGCGCAGTGCTGGATGGCGCCAAACTGGATCAAGCGATCTGGAGCGACGGTCGCATATGCGCCGCCGGCTCGATTGGACAATGCCGCTGAATCTGGAAAACATGGTTTAACCGCAGAGACGCAGAGGAAAAGCGCAAGCGTTCCCTCTGTAACTGTGACAACAGAGGACCCAATGCCAATTGATCGTTCCCACGCTCCAGCGTGGGAATGCCGCCCCGGACGCTCCAGCGTCGCGCAGCGTTCCCATCCAACCGGCAAAACCACAAAGCTTTTGACGATTCGCCTGCCGAAATATCTATGCGCTTACCGTTCTAGTTCTAGCTGCCATATTGGGACGCTGGAGCGTCCCATGCGTGCATTCCCACGCTGGAGCGTGGGAACGATCAATCCGGTCAATTGCCCCCAAGTATAAACCTAGAAACCTCCGTTGACCGCTTGCAAGGATGTATAACATGATGGTTCTAAACAACTTTGTCATCTATTTTGCGTGTGCCCGTATGGTGAGAACGCTACGGGCTGGATTGCACGGTTTTCCGGGCGCATGGCGGCGTTGCAACTCCTTGCAATGGAACGACCATTGCGCGTCGTTGCGCCTTGCCCTGCACCCGGAAAACCGCACAC
>JBAYVP010000473.1:0-3303 GCA_041674485.1 Sulfuricellaceae bacterium | reverse complement strand
TTATTTTTAATCCGTTCATCCTTCGACAGGCTCAGGACGAACGGATTAAAAATAAGGTAGGTTGTCATGGTGCAACCTCAGCATACGTGCGAGGCACAGGGTCAAATTTTCCCGTTCGTGGTAGAGCTTCTGTCGAACCATGAACGGGAAAATTTGACCCTGTCCGCAAGTTGAAAAAATCCAAAAACCGGTGCTGAATTTTTATCAGAAAATGATAAATTTCGACAGCCTAGGGCCGCTCATGCCGGAAGTTATTATTTTCTCTCTGCGTCTGAAGCGCCTCTGCGGTTCAATAGCTTTATCTAAGAAACTGTCCATTAATTACTTCCCGATCCGTGCCTGCATTGCGGCTCTCTCTCCTTCAAGGGGAGGGCTGGGGTGGGGATGGGTGAATGCGATCCGGCATTCGGACTCCTCAATGCAAAGGCATCGCTTCTCTGTGTCAGGCTGGTTGCCGAGCACAAAAGCGTTGCTACAAACGATTCTTTGCCCAAGCTACCCCATCCCCACCCCAACCCTCCCCTTGCAGGGGAGGGAGCGCCAATGCGAGCGACTTGCACCAGAAAGGAAGTAATTATTGGGCAGTTCCTAAGCAGCCAGCAACTCGCCCAAATTCCGTTTGTGGCGCTCGAATTCCTTGTCCAGGTCTATGGTTTTGCGGTTGCTCGACATGGCGAACAGGGTTAGGCCGGCGTGCGGTTTGACCAGCAACCAGATGCGGCGTTCCCGCACGTAGAACATAACGAATATCCCCAGCGTCAGCAGGAAGGAGCCGGCGTAGACGATGTTCTTGCCCGGCGAACGGGTGATTTGCAGTCCGGTGGAGGTGACTTCCTCAAAACCGGTGAGTTGGAGAAAGACCGGCGCGCCGAAAAAGAAGCTGTCGTTAAGCGCATTCAGGCTGTCGCGCACGAATTGCAGGGTGTTCGCATCGGCTTCGGCGGGTTTTAGGCCGGCGCGCTCGCGCGACAATTGCAAGGCTTCGAATAGCGCGCGATCCAGCACCTTGATGTAGGTTTCCGCAGCCTTTTCGCGCTCGGCTTCGGGGATGCCGTCCTCGATAAATTTCCCCAAGGCGTCCAAGCCGCGCCGCGAAAACAGTTCCAATATTTTCTCGGTGCTCTCATTGAGCTTGGCGCGCAAGGCCGGGTTGGCGCCGTCTTGCAGCGCGCCGACGGTGAAGCGCCGGGCGATTTCCGCGTGGGCAGCCTTGTCGAATAGTGTCGCGCGCAGCCGCATGTAGCCGTCCAGCGCACCGTTTTCGTCGGACGGGAAGCGCAGGTAGCGGAACGGCTCGGCAGGGCTGGCGCGCATGCCGCTGACCCAGTAATTGCGCCCCTCGATTTCCACCGGCTGCATGTAGCTGTGGTATTCGTGCGCCTGTCCCTGGGCGTCGCGCAGTTTGTACTGGTAGCTGGGGCCGACGTTGCGCAGGTTCTTTTTGGCGACGCTGGAAGCGCCGGCTTCCAGCATCTTGTTCATGTTTTGCAGGAAGCCGGCTTTGGGCTTGGCGGGGTCGTCCGGGTCGGCTTCGGAAAAATTCTGCACGTTAAACTTGCGGAAATCGCCCATTTCCACGCTGTAGCTGAGTTCCCCGTTGGATAACTGCGCGCTCTGGTTGACCACGCCGTTGAACGGGAACGGTTTGGTCGCCGGCGAAAACAGGTTCCAGCCGTTGAAGGCTAACTTCGATCCGCCGTCGCCGAAACTTGCCTGATAGATGGCGATGCCCTTGTAGATCAGCGGATGGTTGACGGCGATGGTGCGCTCGAAAGATTTTTTGGTTTGCGGGTCGGTGATGACCAGATCGCTTTCGAACGATTTCGGCTGGCCGCTGGGGTAATGCTCAATGCGGAATTTTTTCAGCGTGATAAAAAACGGCAATTCCTGCACCAGATAGCCGTCCGCCACGTTGAGGAACACCACATCGGCGTTGCCGTTCTCGGGTATCGAGATGCTGCCGCGAAACGACAGGTTGGCGGTGGACAGGCGGCTAATGGCGGGCACTTCGTTTTGCGGCAGGTCGCGTTTTTCGATTTTCTTGTAGCCCAGCGCTTCCTGGATTTTCAGCGGCACGTTGCCGTCGATCAGGCCGCCGATGCAGATAACGACGATGGCCGCGTGGGTGAGGATGTAACCGAGCCGGCTTAAGCTGCCGGACTTGGCGGCGATCAGCGTAGCGCCGTCGCCGCCGACTACGGTCTTGTAGCGATAGCCCTGCCCGGTGAGGTAGCGGGTAAGCGAGGCCACAGCGTTGTCCGGCGCGGCTGAAAATTCGGCGCGATGGCCGAAGCCGCGCAACGAGTTTTCGCCGGCGTGCTCGCGAAACGATTTGATTTCGCGCAGCATCAGCGGCGCTTGGCGATAAATGCAGAAGCCGGTCGAGATAACCAGGAACACCAAAATCAGCAGGAACCACCAGGCATGGTAAACGTCGAACAAGCCGATCAGCTTGAACACGTCGAACCAGAATTGGCCGAACTCGATCACGTAGTTCGAATAAGGCTGGTTCTGTTGCAATACCGTGCCGATCACCGACGCGATGGCGAGCACCGTCAGCAGGCTGATGGCAAAGCGCATCGAACTGAGGAGTTCAAAAACCGGGCTGTGGGCAGACCGATGGCGAGCGGCGTGTGGCGGAGGCGGGGAGGATTCCATCAAAAGTCAGCACCGAGTGCTAAGCGCCGAGTGCTGAGTCCTCTCCCGGACACTCAGCACTCGGAACTCAGCACTCAGCACTTTTTTTAATTCAAGCTGCTGAGGTATTCGGCCACGGCCTTGATATCGGCGTCGCTCATGCGCGAGGCGACGCCCTGCATCATTTTGCCGGAATCGTTGGCGCGCTCAGTGCTGCGAAAGTTTTTCATCTGGATTTCGATGTAATCCCGATGCTGATTGGATAGGCGCGGATACATCGCCGGGATGCCGAGCGCGGACTGCCCGTGGCAGCCGGCGCAGGCGGGAACACCGCCGGCGGTGATGCCGCCGCGGTAGATTTTTTCGCCCTTCGCCACCAGCGCCTTGTCCGTGGTCACGCCGGGGTTGGGTTTCTGGCCGCTATAATACGCGCCGAGGTTTAACATATCCTCGGGCGACAGCGCCGCCACCATGCCCACCATGATGGGGTGCTTGCGCGCGCCGGACTTGTAGTCGTGGAGCTGCTTGGTGATATAGGCGGCTTGCTGGCCGCCGATTTTCGGGTTGGCGGGCAACGGGCTGTTGCCGTCGACGCCATGGCAGGCCACGCACACGCCGCCGGCGATGGATTGCGCTTTCGCCGGATCGGCCTTGGGCTGCGCCGGT
>JBAYVP010000472.1:0-3312 GCA_041674485.1 Sulfuricellaceae bacterium | reverse complement strand
CTCCCAAGCTCATCATCGGCGCCATGATGCGCAAGATCGTTCATGTCGCCTTCGGCGTACTTAAGTCGGGCAAATCCTTTGACCCAACTATGCATGGGTGTTGACAGCGATAACAGTATCTACCGGCTCCTACAATATAGTGAGGATGCACCGGGGAACGGGGCATATCCTACGGCGCTACGGAACTTTACGAGGGCGTAAAAAAACCCGCCGGGGCGGGTTGGGGGTCGGTCACGGGTGTTTCGCTAGTTTATTTGCGCGACGACTGCGATGCAATCGGTTGGCGATATCAGCTTTATCTCAACGGTGACATGAAACGACGGTGCGCTGTCCACTTTGATAAACTTTGTTGCGACACCTTGATAAAAGCAGGAAATATCGATATTCGACAGCATCAGTTTTTGTTTCAGCGTGCTCACCAGAAGTGCAGAAGATGGCTTTGAAAGTTTCAACGCATTAATCGTCTCAGCGTCAAGGCGAATTGCGGAAATCCTCGGCATCAGGCCGCAAGCAGCGCAATCACATCGTCAATCGGTTGCGATCTTTCCCATAGGCGTTCAAAATCGGGCGGGGTGGCGTTGAGCTTTTCGCGGAAAAACCGGGAAATGGAATCCATGCTGATTTCCGCGCCCTCAAACACCGCATGTGCATCTTTCCAAGGCGGCTCGGAATGGGTGAGTTGACGCAGATGCCAAGCGCTGTACTGGGCATACTCGGCATAGACCATATCCAGTAATTCGCGATCCGCCTCCGGCAACTCAGGCTGCGTTTCCGGTTTGGCTATCGCCTGCCCGCCGTTGGATTTGAATTTTTGATACACGGACGGTGCAACCGGCCCATGCTGCCATGCCTCAAGCTGTTCTGCGAATAACGGCCTGGAACGGAACGCAAGCGACCACGCCTGACCGTAATAGACCAGCTTCAGGAGCTTGAGATTTGAAATGTCCGGCTCGTCACTATCCTGTTTGCTCAGGAAATAGTTGGCGGCTTCAATGGCGGTAATCATGCTTTCATGATAGCAGGATGAGCGGCAAAATCAATTAATGAGTGAGGAGTGAGGGGTGAGGAGTGAGGGGAAGCGTGCATTGCTATTCCCAAGCTTCACCCCTCACCCCACCCGCCTTACTCCTCACTCCTCACTCACGCCCCCTCACCCCACCCGCCTTACTCCTCACCCCTCACCCCTCACCCCTCCCCTCTGGCCGCCAAATACGCCTGGATCATGGCCTCGGCGTTGGTTGCTGCGGTCTGCGCGATTTCTGCGTGGATTTCCGCTTTTGCTGCGGCGAGCAAGTTGTTTAGCGCTTCGATGGGCAAGTCGGCGATTCCGTCGCTATCCTTGTCGTAATCGCCTTTTCTCATATCGCCGCTTTGCGTGGCCCATAGTGGCATGGCTAGTCTCCGGCCACGATGTCCATGGACGCTGCCGCGCCGGTCGCCGCCAGGTGCAGCGCGACGACCGGGCTTTGCAGCGCGTCGATGGTGTCCGTCGCCACTGCGCCCAGCCCCCAGGGTTGCCACAGCGCGCTTCCGGCCACGATCTCTTCTATGCGCGAAGTGGTGATCCGGCACATTGCCGTGCCGCCTGCGCCGGGATGCACGGCAATGGTCAGCGGGTAAGCGCCGCACGGCCCCAGCACCCAATCCGATACGCCGTCCGCCGGGGCGGTGACGGTGGCGCTGGAGACGCCGCGTTGTTCATCCAGTTGGTTGTAGGTCAACGTTTGCATGGGTTTTCCTTGTAAAAATAAAGTGGGTGTTAATCAAAGTGCTGAGTAATTGGCGCTACGCGGCACTCAACACTTACTCAGCACTCAATTAACCTAGAAACCGCATTTGCTTAACCGCAGAGACGCAGAGACGCAGAGAAACCAATGAGTTACAACAATTTTCCGCTTCACCAAATGGGTAGTGTCGCACGGCGCCATAACTCATTGTTTTTTCTCAGCGCCTCTGCGTCTCTGCGGTTCAACGGAGGTTTCTAGGATTAAGTGTCGCCATGGTAGGCGAATGCGGCGGAAGACTTAATGCTGACCGGGGTCAGCACCTTCTTTGGCGGTGGCGGGGTTGGGGGGGGGGCTAGGGGTTAGAGGCTAGCGGTGAGGGGGAATGGCCGCCGGAATGCGCGAACGATGCGCCTCCTGTCGCAACGGCGCATCCTATGGCGTGGACGGGTCGAAGGCCGCATCACTACGTACTGATTACAAATAGAGCAGGTGAAATTGGTTCGCGATGACGCTGGGCGTAACCGTGCGATAGCGCAAATCGTAGCCAAGATTCAAATAGACATCCATAGGTAAAACGCGACGCGCGGAACCCTTTGCGTCTGCCACGATATTTAACCCGATTTGCAGCGCAAGGGCTTCATTGGTGTAATGCCCCAATCTTTCCTGCATTCGGAAGGGTTTGAGCTTTTTTATCCAGAAACACATATAGCCGCCAACTTTATATTCGTTGGGGTCTTTGTATTCTTTCATGTCTCTTTTAAAATGCAAAAGGACATCCGCCATGAGGTGGCTATTGAAAAGCGGGGGAGACGGGGTGATGCCTAAGCCGGCGAGCCAGTGATAACAGGTTGAATCAGTGTGGCATCGATAAAGCTGAGTAAGGTGTTTAAATCGGATGCTGTTTCGATGTCGCCTCGGACGGCCATCAGTAATGCGTTATTATTCTGTGCCATCTTCCGTGCGGAAATTCGGTTGTTTTAGTTGTTTTAAATAGGATCGCCGCCTTTGCAAGCGGTGCAACTCAGCTGCCTTTTGCCCCTTTTCTTAGCTGGGAAAAGGCTTCCAATAAATTATCCGCGCTTTTGCGCGTATGCGCCTCGCTCGTGTTTTTTAAACTCTCGAAACTGCAAGCATAGCCGTTATTGCCTGGGGGGTTCACGCTGCGAAACACCGCCACCAAATCCTGATCGGCATCGGAGTCAAAATAGGCCTTAACTGGAAACGGAAGTGCGGAAGGCGCCGGATGGTTTTCCATTTTGGGTGCTCCTGATAACGACGTTAATTATAAGCAATAGCGGCTGTAAGTTCGATTACTTGAGACGCCCTCCCAGTTTAGGCTAAAGCTATGACGAAGGCAAGTAACATTACAGAAAAACCTCGTTGCCATAAACATCTGCGGCAATCGCCGGATTTTTCAAAAATCCCGGTAGGTGGGGGTGGGGGACGAACTCCAGCATTTTACCCTAGAAACCTCCGTTGAACCGCAGAGACGCAGAGGCGCTGAGAAAAAACAATGAGTTATGGCGTCGTGCGACACTACCCATTTGGTGAAGCGGAAAATTGTTGTAACTCATTGGTTTCTCTG
>JBAYVP010000471.1:0-3322 GCA_041674485.1 Sulfuricellaceae bacterium | reverse complement strand
GGGTAATGGTATGATTTTACCATCCGTTATATTTCTCCGCGCCTGAAGCGTCTCTGCGGTGAAAAAAATCACCCGGAGAACCGCGCCAGCGCTTGATCTACGACATATTCTTCGCAAAAAATGCAACGACTTGACTGGTAAGTGACTAGAAACCTCCGTTGACCGCTTGCCAGGATGTGTAACATGGTGGTTCTAAACAGCTTTGTTATTATTTCACGGCTATCCGTTTGGTGAGAGTGAAATATTCGTCCGCAGGCCGAAAGGCGTTGGCAAGAAACAGGGGTTATGGCTGCTGTTTGGCGCTCGTTTAATGGCTTGCATTCCGCCATTGTGTTTATACTTGCCATTGATATATATGAATAAAAAAGCTGTTTCTTGAGAGCGCTACGGGCTGGATTGCACGGTTTTCCGGGCGCATGGCGGCGTTGCAACTACAAGAGAATGGAACAAACCATTCTTCGTCGTTGCGCCTTGCCCTGCACCCGGAAAACCGCACACTCCAGCCCGTTCAACGGAGGTTTCTAGGTTCAAAGCAGATGCGCCACTGGCCGTTGATGCGGATGCTCCATTGTCCGTCCCGGTCACCGCCGAGTCTTTCCCGATGGTTTCCGGGCGGCATGCGCAAATCGTCAATGCGCTGGGCGTTATTCAGCATCCGCAGCTTGCGCCTTGTCACCGCTTGAATTTGGTTGGGCAGGATTCTGGAGAACGCTCCCTCCCAAATCTTGCGCGTCTCATCGCTATGGAAACTCGTAATCATGGGTCATGACGCTATCGCCAAACGAAAGCATTGTCAAGATAGTTCCTGATTAGCAAGATTCTTCAGTATGATTTTCCGTTCGTGTACTTTCGCCAGTTCGGGGTGGTTGTCGATCATCCTCAGCAGGCAAAGCATCCCGCCGGGCGGCGTGTATCGGCCTTGTTCCCAGTCGCACAACGTCGCCGTGCGGGCTGGCGAGTTGCGTTTCTGATATTGACGCCATTACCAACCCGGCGCATTATTCGCCCAATGCCGCAACAACGGCAGCACTGGATTGGTCTCCAGGAGTACAGGCGGACAACCGCCACTTGGTCTTCAGGTGTGCGGAAAACTCAATTCGCAAGTACAGGAGTCCCACCACCATGAGCACCACCACCTCCATCAAAGCAGCCATCCAAGAACTAAGCAGCACCATCAACACGCTTGCGCGCTTCTTTCCCGAAGACGACAAGGGCGCAACTGCGGCAATGCTGACCGTTACCACGGCACGAGCGCACCTGCGCGACGCCCTGGAAGCGGCAGCACTCGTCGGCGCTCAACCCGCAGCATCATCCACGCCGACGCACCAGGCCGCAAACTATCCGTTCTTCTCATGCAGTCCCCGGAAAGACAAGCTGTTCTCTGTGCGTGAGGGTATCCCGCTGGAGGGCGCGCTTGAACAGGTGTCTTTGTTTTTGGATTCGGCGCAAGCCATTGCCGGTATCGCCGAAGACGTGACCCCAGCGGTGGTTTATGGCGCAGCCTACCTGATCGAAATGGCGAAGGCCGTAGTCGATGCCACTGTGTACGCAGCTCATGCCGAAGAAATGGGAGGAGGCCAGCCATAGGCTGTACCGGCTAGAGCTTTACCGCTGACCTACCCACCGAGACAGCAATCTGCCCGGCCATGTGCCGGGTTTTTTATTCGCCGCAATTGAGTCATTCCATCATCCAATGGCATGACAAATTGATGGGTAAATAAAAACGCGCCCCGGAAGGCGCGTATTCATTGATGTATTGGCGGAGGCGGTGAGATTCGAACTCACGGTAGAGTCACCCCTACGGCAGTTTTCAAGACTGCTGCCTTAAACCACTCGGCCACACCTCCAAAGCAACGCGCATCATACCGTCAGACATTTTTTTTTGCTAGGGAGTTGAAACTTTCCCACACATTCGGTAGTCTTACGATAGGTTATATCCTTTGGAGAAAACACATGCAACCTGAATTTCGTACTATTGGCCCTAATGCTCAGGAACAGCTTCCCGGTTATTCCACCGAACTCGCGGTTTCGTCCGCCAAGGTCTTGCGCAACACTTATATGATGCTCGGCCTGACGATGATCCCCACGGTGATCGGCGCGTTCATCGGGATGAGCATGAATCTTTCGTTCATGGCGCAGCATCCGGTGCTTAGTTTCATCGGTATGTTGGCGGTGATGTTTGGCCTGTTCTGGGGGATCGCCGCCAACCGCGACAACGGTTTCGGCGTGTTGCTGCTGCTGGCCTTGACCTTTTTCATGGGGATGATGCTTGGGCCTATTCTGCAAGTCGCCCTGCATCTTAAGAACGGCGCGCAACTGGTCGGTTTGGCGGCGGGCGGCACGGGCGTGATTTTCTTCACGCTGGCCGGTATTGCCACGGTCACCAAAAAAGATTTCAGTTTCCTTGGCAAGTTCCTGTTTATCGGCCTGGTGCTGCTGATTCTCGCCTCGCTCGCCAATATGTTCTTCCAGGTGCCGGCGATGGCGCTGACCATTTCGGCGATAGCGGTGCTGATCTTTTCCGGCTATATCCTGTACGACGTGAGCCAGATCGTCCACGGCGGCGAAACCAATTACATCATGGCGACGCTGGCGTTGTATCTGGATATTTACAACCTGTTCGTCAACCTGCTGCAACTGTTGATGGCGCTATCCGGCGAGAAAGATTAAGCGGCGCGGCTTTTCGTCAGTCGCAAAGGGCGTCCGAGGGGCGCCCTTTTTTATTCCTGATTAGCAAGATTTTTCAGTATGATTTTCCGTAAAACCTGGGAGCGCGACGGTCGTTTGCTCGAAGCCGCAACGGCGTTGCGGGTGGCGCTGGGCGACGCGCTTTTCGAAGACCACAACCTCTTCCGCAACCGCGTAGATGCCGCGCTCAAGCAGGCCGGCGTCAAACTTCCTGCCGCCGACCTCAAGCAAGTCCTCAAAGCCGTGAGTTGGCGCGTCGAAACCGCGCCGCCGGTGATCGCCAAGCTGCACAAACCCGGCAAGGTCAAGACCGACCCGCTACACGGTTTGTTTGCCGCCACCATTGACGGCAAGCCCGCCATCGTCGAATACGAGCCTGACGCCGACCTGCGCGACACCGAGCAAATTCCGCTGCTTGAAGCCGGCGGCATTGAAGCTTTCATCCGCCGCGAGGTGCTGCCCTACACGCCCGACGCCTGGATCAAGCCGGACGCCACCAAGATCGGCTATGAACCTAGAAACCTCCGTTGACCGCTTGCCAAGATGTGTAACATAGTGGTTCCAAACAGCTTTGTCATATATTTCGCGTTCACCCGTATGGTGAGAGCGCTACGGGCTGGATTGCACGGTTTTC
>JBAYVP010000470.1:0-3331 GCA_041674485.1 Sulfuricellaceae bacterium | reverse complement strand
CGACCACAATCCCCGAAGACAGCATCGAAGCATAAACGTCAAAAAATTGCCCGGCCGTCTTGTACGCTGAAGCATGCATGAAATGAACTGTCTCGCTGGAAGTGAGGGAGCCGCAGAATGTTATGCGGACAGGTACGATATGGCCTGCATTGAAACAAAAACGGCCTGCATCGCTGCAGGCCGCTTACATAACATTTTTTCGATCTAGCGTTGGTGAGCAAACCGCTATATAGCGTTCAATCGACCCGCTTCATCATCCACAATTTGTAGCAGAGATACCTGCCGAGGTGCACGCATCCAAATTTTTTGAATGCTCAGCATTAGCTCCAGACACCATTAAGCTTGCTGCAGAACTCGCCTCGGCAGAGAAATTCACAAACTTTGGTACGGCAACAGCCGCCAGAATGCCCAAGATGACAATTACCACAACCAACTCGACCAAGGTAAAACCTTCAGAATTTTCCATAAAGGCAGCCATGTTAGTGATCCCTCCAAAAAAGCGCACTGCAGATTCCGCGCGTGCCGTAGATCATATCACACCTTGTCGGCAAATGGCGCACGCCAATTCTTGCCTAATTCCGCGCCTAAGACTTGACCGCTCTTGTCAAGCCATTACTGGCAACCAGGGTACACAGGTCATGGACAACTTCAGCTATTACGGGCGTCCAATGCCCCAAAGTGGCTTGCCGATACAGGCGCATGGACGGGTACCAGGGTGTGTCGCTGCGATTCAGGAGCCAGCGCCAGTCGGCGTCAGAGGAGAGCAAGGTCCACACCGGGCAACCCAGCGCGCCGGCCAGATGTGCTACCGAAGTATCCACGGTAATGACCAAATCCAAATTGGCGATCGCTCCTGCGGTTTGCGAAAAGTCCGTTAACCATTGCGAAACCTGGCCGAGCTTCATGCCCCGAGGTGGATGCGCCGCTTCACCGGCCTTTGACCCGCATTGCAATGAGATGAAGTTGCAAGCCGTTTCAGCAAGCGGTGCGTAGTCGGCGAGCGTGAAGGAACGCGCCCAGTTCTTGGGGAACAAAGGGTTTCCAAACCAGACGAGGCCAATTTTGGGGCCTTCACCCATCCGCATCAAACGCTTTTTCCACGCCGTCACGATGTGATCTTCGACTTGCAGGTACGGAATGCGGCAGGGAATGCTTTGTTCGGTCACATTGAGCCAGTGTGGAACACTCAACAGCGGGCACCAGAACTCGTAAGGTTCGAGACTCTTTTCCTTTCCCAGAGCACACACTTGCTGTATGCCTACGATACTGGTGATGAGGCCAATCAGGGTCGGTGGAACCGAAAGAGACACCCTGGCTCCCAAGGCATGAAGTTCGGTGGCAAAACGACAGAACTGGATCGTATCGCCAATGCCTTGCTCGGCGCGCAGCAGAATATGCTTACCGGTGAGATCCTCGCCTTTCCAGAGCTGGGCTGTCGTGGAGGGGGCCGTCAAGTCCGCTTTCTTATGCTGCTCGGATCTCACAAAACGCCACTCATATTCCTCCCAGCCCTCCTCCCATTGCCCCTGCCTCAGCAATTCGAGACTCGCCGCGAAATGCGCCATCGCGTAATCCGGCTGTTCGGCAAGGATAGATCTGATCTCGGCCAGCGCTTCCTGTCTCAATCCGTTACAACTCCGGTTAAATGCCATATTCATTCTGGCGACGATGTTGGCAGGTTCCCTGGACAACACGCGCTCCAGCCTTGCTCGCGCGTCTTCCAGTCTGCCTTGACTCTGATCGATAGCAGCCAGATTGGTTTCGCTATCTATTTCGCGATGCTTGAGTCGAATCGATTTTGCGTAACTAGCGATGGCGCCATCAAAATCACGCAAATCGTTCAAGGTCAGCCCCAAATTGAAAAATGCCGTGCCGTAAGACGGATTTCTTCGAGTGGCGCGGGTAAAGAGAATCGCTGCAATTTTTTGATGGCCAATTTTGCGCGCAACGACGCCAAGCTCGTTCAGCAGCTCCACCCGGACGGGTATCAGCGAGACAATGCCACTGATCGCAGCCGCTACAAACGACAAGATGAACCCGATCATCTCGCCGCCACAATCCTGTAAACGATCATGCAGCAAGACAATATTGCGGAGGGAAAGCGCGAAATATTTGGCGACATGAGGATCGATTTCAACTATCCGGGCTAGCGCCGAGTATGGCCTTCAAGCGCCAAAGACCCATGAAGCATGAAGGGGGAACATAACACCAGATAAGGAATAAAACATACCCATACGCGGGTTTCATAAATCTCACCGAATGCGAACGTGGAAATATATAAAATAAAATGCAGAATGCTTGCCCGCACCAAACCCGGTTGCTTGCAGAAAAATACGCCCGCCATTATAGCGGGCAGGCCAAGAATGAACAGGTTGATGGGCAAAGCCATTCCTTGCCATGGCATGACCCAGGTGGCAAAAAATCGGCGCAGGTTTGACGGCAAAGTGTAAAACACGTTATGTCCCCCTGCCTGGGGAGCGACGCCGGCAAACATATCCGGTCCGATTTCCTTCACCAATAGCAGGCTACGCAAGGCTTCGATCACCCAATACCCCGCCAGCAGGAGAGTCAACGCCCACAGGAGTTGCTTTAGATTTAGATGAAAATGAACCTTCGGCCACACCTTGCTTGAAGAAGTTATTCCAATGATCGCATCTAATATTAGCCAACAGCACAGCACCAAAATCACATCGCGATTGAACGTTTCCAATATCAGAATAGGCACGATGACCCGCAGCGAGCGATTGGTCACAATGGCCCATACCAGAGCCGAAAAGACAATAAGATCGATATAGTCCCAACTGTAAATCCAGGAACCTTGCATCAACATGACATTGAGCGCGAATACTGCGAACGCGGTTGCCAATGCGGCCAGCTTGGTTTCAAGAATATCCCAAGCCGCCCACATCAAACCGAAAAAAGAAATAGCCAAAAGAATTGTCGTCGAAATCACATACGCTTCCGGGAAATCGATTCCAAGAATAATTCTGGTGAAATCCGTCAAATAGGGACCCAACACTCTGCTTTGATACATGCGCCAATGAGGCAACCCATTTACAATGCCTTGCATCGCGGCGATCTGATCCCCCATCCGCGAGTCAAATTTCCACTGAATGTTCCTCATCTGCATCATCGCAAGACACACAGCGACAAGCAGAGCACCAACAATCTCGAGCTTTGATAGTTTCATTGGGTCAGAATCAATCGTCATGATTACCCCTGCGTCGGCCACAGCGCCAAAACGCAAGCACATACCCATACCAAGATTGCCACAAACATCTGCCTATCCGCCAATACCACATCCGTTGGCGACTCGCCGCCCTCCAGCGTT
>JBAYVP010000469.1:0-3358 GCA_041674485.1 Sulfuricellaceae bacterium | reverse complement strand
GCCACAATTTGCGGATTTAGCCGCGTCTCGCGGGATGCGATTGCTGCGCAAATTGCGCCGTGTGGCATTACCACACAAGCAATTTGCAACGCGGAAGCCGCGCCCGCGAGACGATGGATAAATACGTAAATTGTGGCCGCGCAAAGTATAAGAGCGTTGACACGAATGTTGCGTCATTGCAAGTAACGACTCGCTACGCGTTTGGTTGACAGCTTTCCTGGTGGTTCTGGGAGGCGAACCTGGATTTCACGCCATTCTCCAGGCATCAAACCGTCAAGGTTCCACTCGCCTATACCGTATCGAATCAGGCGCAACGTGGGAAATCCGGCTTTGGCGGTCATGCGCCGCACCTGGCGGTTTTTCCCCTCGCGGATCACCAACTCCATCCAACTGGTGGGAATCTCCTTACGTTGGCGTATTGGCGGGGTGCGCGGCCACAGCATGGCCGGCTCATCCAGAGTGCGCACTGCGGCGGGTTGCGTGGTGAAATCGCCCAAATCCACGCCGCTACGCAGCAGCGCCAGCGCTTCCGTGGTAGGGGCGCCTTCCACCTGCACCCAATAGGTCTTCGGCAGCTTGTGGCGGGGATGGCTCAGGCGGTGCTGCACCGCCCCGTCATCGGTCAAAACCAACAGGCCTTCGCTGTCGGTGTCCAGCCGCCCGGCCGGATAGACTCCAGACACCGGGATAAAATCTTTCAGGGTAGGGTGCTTGCCATCGGCGCTGAATTGCGTAATGACGCCGAACGGCTTGTTAAAAAGAATCAGGCGCGGCATCGGTCAATTCAACCTAGAAACCTCCGTTGAACGGGCTGGAGTGTGCGGTTTTCCGGGTGTAGGGCATACCCGACAGCCTACGGCTTGGGCACAAGAGGCGCAACGACGCGGAATGGTCATTCCATTGCCTTCTCTTGTAGTTGCAACGCCGCCCTGCGCCCGGAAAACCGTGCAATCCAGATCAAAGCGCTCTCACCAAACGGGTACACGCGAAATATATGGCAAAGCTGTTTAGAACCAGTATGTTATGCATCGTGGCAAGCGGTCAACGGAGGTTTCTAGGTTCAAGCCGTGCAACACCGGAAGAGAATAAAATGTAGGGTGGATAAGCGTAGCGCATCCACCTTTCCGCGCCGGCTTGGTGGATGCGCTACGCTTATCCACCCTACGACTACGACTCTTCATGATTGTCCAAAATGCATGAATGTGAGCATCATTGAATTTCATCTTTGACCTTGCCCCGGAAGAGAAGAATCAAGACAACCCCAGCACATCCTGCATATCGTACAGCCCCTTGCCGTGTTGCGCCAGGAAGCGCGCGGCGCGTAGCGCGCCCAGCGCAAACGTCGCGCGGCTGCTGGCCTTGTGCGTGATTTCGACGCGTTCGCCGATGCCGGCGAACAGCACCGTATGGTCGCCGACGATATCGCCGCCGCGCACCGTGGCGAAACCGATAGTAGATGGCGAGCGCTCGCCGGTGACGCCCTCGCGGCCATACACGGCGCACTCGGCGAGGTCGCGTCCCAATGCGTTGGCCACCACCTCGCCCATGCGTAGCGCAGTGCCGGAGGGTGCATCCACCTTGTGGCGGTGATGCGCCTCAATGATCTCAATATCGTAGCCTTCGGCCAGCACCCGCGCGGCGATGTCCAGCAGCTTGAGGCTAAGATTCACCCCCACGCTCATATTGGGCGCGAACACCACGCCGATGTCCTGCGCGGCAGCGCTGATCGCCTGTTTCTGCGCGGGCGTGAAACCGGTGGTGCCGATCACGATATTCACGCCGCGCTCGCGGCAACACTGCAAATGCTGCAACGTCGCCTCGGGGCGGGTGAAATCGATCAACGCATGGCACTCCTGCAACGCCTCCGCGACACTCTCGACGATCCTGGCGCCACATCTTGCGCCGAACAATTCGCCCGCATCCTGCCCCAGAAATGGGCTGCCTGCGCGCTCCAGCGCGCCTGAGAGGCGCATATCGGGCGCCTGCGTCACCGCTTCAAGCAAGGCGCGCCCCATGCGCCCGGAACAGCCTGCAACCGCAATATTCAATATCGTCATGATCTACAGCCCCACTTTCTCTAACATTCGTCCGAAGAAACCCTTCTCATCGGCGGCAGGCGCGGCATCGCCCGCCGGCTTCTCTTGCGGCGCATCCGGCGCGGCAATCGCAATATCCTTGACAATCTGCTTGAGCGTATCGCCCTCGAAAAACAGCGCCACATGGCGGTCTTCGGTCAGCTTGCCGGCTTTTTGCAGGCGATAGACATAATCCCAGCGGTCGGTGTGGAACGCATCGACAATCAGCGGCGACCCCATCGTGAAGCGCACCTGGGATTTAGTCATGCCGGGCTTGAGCTTGGCGAGCATCTCCTGATTCACCATATTGCCCTGTTGAATATCCATCTTGTACGGGGTGATTTTATCCACGACGGAACACGCGGACAACATGCCGACAACCAGCAAAAGCGAAACGACTCTGAACACGGAAACCACCTGTTTTTGACAGCCAGAAATGGCGGACATTATCCCATCCTCCGCCGTGCGCTGGAAAGTATTTTTCAATCGCTATATGATGCACCCATGCGCGACTCCCACGACATCAAAAACGCCGGCCTGAAGGTCACCATGCCTCGGGTGAAAATACTCAAACTGTTCGAAACCAGCGAAGTGCGCCATCTCACCGCCGAGGACGTGTACCGGATACTGCTGTCGGATGGCGAAGACGTGGGACTTGCCACCGTCTACCGCGTCCTCACCCAATTCGAAGCCGCCGGACTGCTGGTGCGCCACCATTTCGAAGGCGACAAATCGGTGTTCGAACTCAATCAGGGATGCCACCACGACCACCTGGTATGCCTGCAATGCGGCAAAGTCGAAGAATTCTGCGACCCCGACATCGAAACCCGCCAGGAAAACATCGCCAAAGAACGCGGCTTCGCGATCCGCGACCACTCGCTATACCTGTTTGCCGATTGTCTTAGGGCGGATTGTCCGAATAAGAAGTAGGGGCGGCCTCCCGGCGCTGACCGCGTGGGCGCAAAAACGTGCATATTCCACCAGACTCGTAGGATGTGCCAAGGAACGAGGCGCATCTGTCGCGTATTGCCGGCGGGATGCGCTATTTCTCCTTTGGAGTAAGAACATGAAACTCAAACAATTTGAACGCCGCGAGGCCTACCGTTTTTTGCTGACATTTGAAAATGGCGTGGTCAAAGAATCTGATCTAGGGGATTTGCTGGTACTGGTTCAGTTTGATTTATTTATCAACACATTGATTTTGATAAATAAAAACGCATCGATGCGTCAAGGATGCTTACATTCAGCGCATCAGGCAGCCTTCTGGAGCATCAACATCTGCT
>JBAYVP010000468.1:0-3388 GCA_041674485.1 Sulfuricellaceae bacterium | reverse complement strand
TTCCGGGCGCATGGCTGCGTTGCAACTCCTTGCAATGGAATGACCATTGCGCGTCGTTGCGCCTTGCCCTGCACCCGGAAAACCGCACACTCCAGCCCGTTCAACTGAGCTTTCTAGGTTGAAAAATTGAGTAAAATTGTGTGGGCAGGACGGATGCCGCCCTGCCTGTCACCGGATTTTGCGGGTGTGGGGGCGGAGCAATGACGAGCGCGCCGCGTGGGAATGCAGTGAACGCCGCGCTACGGCAATCTCGTAGGATGTGCCGAGGAACGAGGCGCACCTGTCGCGTGTTGCCACCAAGATTCGCGAGCGATGCGCTTCCTGTCGTCAGCGCATCCTACGGTATTGCTACGACATTTATGCATAACGGCGGGCGCAATGCGACAACCTACCTGAGCCAGAGTAAATTTGTTCTCAGAAATTCATGATGAAAATCAATGATGGAAAATGTTCATGAATCCCAGGCAATCTTAGCGCGACGCTGTTGAACTCATGACGGCAACCATTAAAGAGAAAACCTTTTTCACCGCAGAGGACGCAGAGGACGCGGAGGAAAACCCTCATGCTCTTCCTCTGCGTCCTCCGCGTCCTCTGCGGTGAATCAGTTTTTTCCGTGCCGAGAACAAAAAAGTCGCACCCGCCGGGGCAATCCAACCGGACAATTTCCCCCGCGTAAGGCATATATTCCAGGATGATTAACAGCCTTTACCAGCGAATATTTCCGCAGTCGCCGCGCAAGCCCTTTCTTTCGTCGATCTGGATCGTTCCCGTTGCTGCGCTGCTGATCGTCGGTGTCACGCTCGCCTGGGTGTCCCACGACAAATACCAGCAGACGCACGAATCCGAATACCGCCTTCTCGAAGCCCATGCCCTCTATGCCGAAGTGCAGGTTGCCGGCGCTTTGCGCGGCGTCGGTCGCTTGCTGAACAAGGTCGCCGAGGAGCGGCTGATGACGCAGCCGCTACGCAACGACCGGGAATTCGCGGCGATGCTCGCCAAACGCCTGCGGGATCGGTCTACCATTGGCGCCCTGTTCGTGACCGATAGCGACGGGCGCGTGATGTCTTCCTCCAATCCATCGCTGCATGGCTACGATATTTCGCAGCAAGCGTATTTCACCGCTCACCTCGATGCTCATCTTGATTCTGCGCGCCAGCCGGAACTGTACCTTTCGCGTCCGGACAAGTCCCTGCTGGGGGTCACTGCCATTACGCTCACGATGCCGATTATCGATGGCGCCCGCAATTTTGTCGGCGTGGTCGGCGGCGCCATCGATTTCAATTTTTTCATTAAGGCGTTGAAACCCGTCCATCCCGCCGATTCCGCCAGTGTCTCAGTGATTATCAACCGTGATGGCGACCTGATTTATCGCCGCTTCGACCCGGAAAAATTCTTCGGCAAGAACGTAGCCAAGGTTAGCCAAGTGTTTCAGGAGCATATCCGTGCGGGCATGGCGGTGACGCGCCACATCGGACCATCCGCGATAGACGGCAAGACGCGCCTGTTCGTCACCCGGCGCATCGAGGAGAGCGGGCTGAGCGTGATACTCTCGCGCGGCCAGGACGAGGTGCTCGCCAATTGGCGGCGCAACCAGTTCATTCATGGGCTGATTTTCCTGTTCACTGCCGCCGTGATGCTGTTCCTCGCCCGCGTGGCGCACCGCCGCCAGAGCCTGTTGCGGGCTTCCACCGAGGCATTGCGCGAGGCCAAGGAGGCGGCGGAACAGGCCAATGCCGCAAAAAGCCATTTTCTCGCCGCCGCCAGCCACGATTTGCGCCAGCCGCTGCACGCATTGTCCTTGCTGGTTTCCGTGCTGAAACACCGCCACGGCAACGAAAGCAATATGAAGGTTATCAAGCCGATAGAGGCATCGGCCCAAGCGCTGAAGGAGTTGCTCGATACGCTGCTCGACATTTCCAAGCTTGATGCCGGCGTGGTCGTGCCGCAAAAGCAGGCGGTGTCCGTCGATGCGCTGCTGGCGCGGCTGGAAAGCGAATTCGCGTTGCAAATCGATGGCAAGGGCTTGAAATTCCGAATCCGCCGCGCGCGCAAGACCGTCTACACCGACCCGACCCTGCTCATGGAAATATTGCGCAATCTGATGAGCAACGCTTGCCATCACACCCGACAAGGCGGCATATTGCTCGGTTGCCGGGTGCGCCGGGAGTTGTTGGCTATCCAGGTATGGGATAGCGGCAAAGGCATCCCGGAGGAAGAGTTGGAGAATATTTTCCGCGAATACTATCAGGTGGGCAATCCCGAACGGGATAGGCACAAAGGGCTGGGGCTGGGGCTATCCATCGTGGAGCGGGTCGCCAAGCTGCTGGGGCATTGCATCCGGGTGCGTTCACGCCTCGGCAGGGGGACGATGTTCGAGATCAGCGTTCCGCTTGTCGGCGTAGCCCCGTCCCTGACCAAGCGGCTGGAGGACACTGCCGTAGCGCACGCGCTGTCCAACATCCTGGTCATCGACGACGACCCGGTGGTGCTGCAAGGCACGACCATGTCGCTGGAAATCCAGGGCTATCATCCCGTCGCCGCACAAAGCGCCGCAGAAGCGTTGCTCAAAATCGGGGATCATGCGCCCGACCTGATTATCGCGGATTATCGCCTGCGTGACGGGAAAACCGGCATAGAGGCCATCGGGATCATTCGTTCGCAGTTGGGAAAAAGCGTTCCCGCCATCCTGGTCAGCGGCGACACCCTGCCTGCGCGCCTGCGCGAAGCCAATGCCAGCGGTTTTCAATTGCTGCACAAGCCGGTGGACCCGGACGAGCTGAATAGGCAAATCAAACGCCTGCTGGTAAAGGGCATAACCTGATTTCCCGTCTTATTGTTAATCCGTTCGCCCTAAAGCCCGTTCAACTGAGCTTTCCAGGATAATCTGCGGTAATATTCGCCCATGGTCAATTGCCGCTGCAAGTACCGGACGGCGCATATTTTTTGCTGTTTTTAAAACTGGCGCTTCTTATGACTCCCCCAGGGTAAATTTGTTCTCAGCACGGAAAAAACCGATTCACCGCAGAGGACGCACAGGACGCAGAGGAAAACCCTCATGCTCTTCCTGTGCGTCCTCTGCGGTGAAAAAGGTTTTGTCTTTATGGATTGCCGTCATGAGTTGAGCCGCGTTGCGGCTCAGTTTGCCTGGGATTCATGAATGTTTTCCATCATCCTAGAAAGCTCAGTTGACCGCTTGCCGGGACGTGTAACATGGTGGTTCTAAACAGCTTTATCATGCATTCCGCGTTCACCCGTATGGTGAGAGCGCTACGGGCTGGATTGCACGGTTTTCCGGGCGCATGGCGGCGTTGCAACTCCTCAGAATGGAACAACCATTCTTCGTCGTTGCGCCTTGCCCTGCGCCCGGAAAACCGCACACTCCAGCCCG
>JBAYVP010000467.1:0-3393 GCA_041674485.1 Sulfuricellaceae bacterium | reverse complement strand
CAGCTATTGAAGGCTCTCTGCGCCCGGCGAAAAATTTCGTTGATGTCTTTTTGGGTGCGCAGCCGCTTGTTGAGGTTGTCTGAATCGCCTTCATAAGCGAGGGCAAGCTGGTTGCGCAGATCATTGAAGCGATTGTTGACCGGGGTGGCCGAGAGCATTAGGACTTTGGTTTTCACGCCCTGCTTGATGACGGCATTCATCAGCTTTTGATAGCGGGTCTCGCGGTCTTTGAAGGCATCGTTGTTGCGGAAGTTGTGCGATTCGTCGATGACGACCAGATCGTAGTTCCCCCAATTGATCCGATTCAGCGGTGTGCCGAAAGATTCGCCGCTGGTGCGCTGCAAGTCGGTATGGCAAAGCACGTCATAGTTAAAACGGTCTTTGGCAAAAATATTGGTAGTGAGGTTGTGATTGTAGTTCAGCCAATTATCCGCGAGCTTCTTGGGGCAGAGCACCAGAACCGAACGGTTGCGCAGCTCGTAATATTTGATTACCGCCAGTGCCGTAAAAGTTTTCCCGAGGCCTACGCTGTCCGCCAAAATACAGCCGTTGAAGGTTTCCAGCTTGTTGATGATGCCGGTGGCGGCATCCTTCTGGAAGTTGAACAGTTTCCGCCAAATCAGGCTGTCCTGGTAGCCGGTTCGGTCATTGGGTAGATCATCCTCATTGAGGTCTTCCAGGAACTCGCTGAATATGTTGTAGAGCATCATAAAATAGATGCGCTCGGGAGAGTTTTCCTGATATACCGAAGCGATATGGTCACAGATGCGCGACGTGACATCTTCCAGCTTTTCCTGATCGTTCCAGATTTGCTCAAAGAGGTTCAGGAAAACTCCCGTGTGGGCTGGGTTGTCAAATTTGTTGACGATATTCGATACCGCATCACCACGCTGATAGCCAAGATCGACCGCCGTAAAACCATGCAGCGGCATGTAAATGGCCGTTGTCTCCGCTGTTTGAACCCCGGCGAATTGTTGCATCGGGGCAGTGCCACGATTAGAGCGAAAGGTGGCTTTACGGCGCACCCAATCGGCACATTCTTTGGCTATTGCCCGCTGGGTGAGTTTGTTTTTGAGCTGAATTTCGAACTCGCTGCCATAAAAGCTGCGTTCGCGCGCAACCTTGGGAATATGGTACTGGCGGTGTTCTTTCTTGAGCTTGTCAGTGACCTCGGTGGGCATAAAGGTCGGTGAGGTGAAAATGAATTCCAGCGACTCAATGCGTTCGAGTTCCTGCTTCAACGCCTCGAAAGCATAAATCGAAAAACAGGATGCCGCGATTTTCAGCTTTGAACCGGGCTTGATAGCCTGCCTCAGATTGTCGCCGAGCAGGTGATTTATATTGTCAATTATTTCCATATCAAGCTAAAGCGAATCGCTGTTTTCACAAGGTCTGCACGTTTTGAAAGCACCACCTGGCGGTTTGGCGGCGCGTGTAACGAGAATGGATTGTAATGTACCGTAATGGCTCACATTATCCAAATTATCAACAGCCAGGTGGGCACGCTTTTTGTGCCCACGCTGTTGATGCAATTCCCGCATGGGCACGATAAAGCCGTGCCCACTTTTGTATGGGTTCCTCAGCCTGGGTGGATACACCTTTGTGCGCCACGCGGTGCGTCCATGGGAACATGGCAAAATGATGGCATAACGGAGAGCATTATTTCAGGTCTCCTATTGACAACGCTACTCCAAGTTTGTCATTCAATAAAAAACATCATTATAATCACAGGGTTGCAACACTACGGTTTTTGTGGCGCCTAAAATTGCATATAACAAATTGATTTTAAAATATATTTTTTCATGACAAACTGGGGTTAATCAGCTAATCGTTTGTTTGAATCTCGTGACGCTACGCGATACAATCGGCCATGATTAAAGAATTTCGGCATAAGGGGCTGCAAGCCTTCTTCAAGACCGGCAGCAAAGCAGGTATACAGCCGCACCATGCACCGCGATTGGCTGCCATGCTGCGCCGCTTGAACGAAGCAGGCAACGTTCAGGGAATGAACGTGCCGGGCTGGAATCTGCATGGATTATCGGGCGAACTTGCCGGCCTATATTCGGTGGGCGTTAACGGCAACTGGCGCATGACTTTCGCCTTTGAAGGCGAGGACGCCGTGCTGGTCGATTATCAGGATTATCATTAGCAACTTATCGGCCAAGTCTTTACATTTCTTGCGAAGGATGTGTCGTAGATCAAGCACTGGCGCGGTTCTCCGGGTGATTCCTTTTCACCGCAGAGACGCTTCAGGCGCGGAGAAATACAACACGCTACAAAATCGCTACGTCTCCGCGCCTGAAGCGTCTCTGCGGTAAATATTTTTGGTTCCGGCTTGTCCGGTTTTAGGAAACAGAACATGAAAATGCACAATCCGCCGCACCCCGGCCTGACTCTGCGCGACGACGTATTGCCCGCGCTCGGGCTGTCCGTGACTGAAGCCGCGCAACAACTGGATGTTGCCCGCGTGACGCTTTCCCGCGTGATAAACGGTCGCGCCGCGATCTCGCCCGAAATGGCTTTACGCATTGAGGCATGGCTAGGCGTGGAGCGCGGCGGCGAAGCCCGCCTATGGATTGCCGAACAAAGCGCCTACGATATGTGGCAAGCCGAACAACGCATAAAAGCTGCGCCACTGCACGTACAACCCGCACCGGTTGCACCGGTAACCGCCTGACCAAGCCAGCCCCGAATGCTACGCCGTCCATGATATGCCTTGCGCGGGGGAAATTGTCCGGTTTGATCGCCCCCGGCGGGCGCGACTTTCGCGTTGCATCCCGCGAAGGAACAATCCAAGCCGGACAATTTCTCCCGCGCAAGGCATAGTTAGCGGTATCCAGCGCACCGGTAAAGGCAAATGCCGTACCGTCGTCCTCTCTGATATTCGCCGTCAGGGTTTCAAAGCGTTCCTTGGGCAAGCTCTGATAGCGGCGCTGCATCGACGGCATTTCGCGACGGCAAGGCGGGCGCCAGGTTGCCCGGAAGTTTACCGGCGCCACCTTTTGCACTGGGCCTGTCGAAAAAGCTGAAAAAGGGATCCAGGTTTAACAATTTCCGACCATTGTTCGATTTTCTGGATTTCGTCTATGGCAAATACAGCATTTTCAATCAAGAACAATTACAAAAATTATAGTTACAGCCTTTATGCTCTAATGCCATAACAAACGACAACAAATTGTCGCTTGTGAAGTTGCGATTTTCAAGTGAAGGTCGCAATTTCTGATAAGAATTTTTCACGCGAAGCCGCGAAGAAGTGGGGGGCGAGTAAGCATGGGCGGTCTCATTCCCAACGCGCAAAAAAAGATACCGATTCGCTTCTCTTCGCGCCTTCGCGTGAGTCGGTTTGGCTGTTCGCCAAAAGCGAACCTCACATTGATCTGAGTTGAAAACGCT
>JBAYVP010000466.1:0-3482 GCA_041674485.1 Sulfuricellaceae bacterium | reverse complement strand
GCCTCAACCAGGACGGCAACAATCTCATCAATTACTTTCTCGGAGCACGATAATCATGGCTACAACCCCATCCTATGCAGCAACCCCGAATTGCGCCATCGCAAACATTACCACCGCCAACACTGCCCGCGACGGCACGGGGATAGTTTCGCCAGTCTTCACCGTCGGCGCGTCCGGTTCCATGGTCAGCCGCCTTTCCATCGGCGCGGGCGGTGTGGGTGACGCGACAGGCGCGGGCGCATCTGGAGGGGCGTCGCAGATCGTCCAGGCCGGCCATGTGATCATGATTGCCTCCGGTGGGTTCGGGGCTGTCGATGCAAACAGACCCGGACTTGACCAAACGGCATACTACTTCGAGGGGACGCCGCTCGCGGTGGTTCCCGGCAAAAGGGGCGGCGTGGGAAACGGGGGCTATGCCGGGTCTGGAGGCGGCGGAGGTGGGCTTTCCGCGCAGAATACGGCGGGTTCCTCAGCGGTAGCCGGCGCATCTTCCCTCGGCGGTTCCGGGTCGATGGGGGCGATGACGCCGGGAGTCTATGCGTCTGCCGGTGTTGCGCCACCGCTGGGCTTGCCTGAATCCGGCAGCGGAGGCACCACCAACGACTCTACCAGCATGAGCAGCATGGGTGTTTCGTCCGGTTTTGCTGGGGCCCAAGGGTCAGGAGGTTCCGGGGGCTGCAAGATGCGGAATACGCAGTATGTACAGCCCAATATTCCGGGCGGAAATGGCGGCGCCGGTTTCGTGATGATAAAATACTGAACGACCGATAAACATCACTGGAGGGGCGGCATGGGAAAAGGTAAGAACAAGGGCAAGGGCAAGGGCAAGACTAAGCCAATGAGCGCACCTACCCTGTTGCCCCTCCCCGCCGTGCATGCCGAACGCTACCTGTCGCTGCTCAAAAAAAGTTTGCTCAACCAGTTGTACCTGGAAAACGAGGCGCGCTTGGATTTTTTGTTGGACCGTCTGCTCATGCAGCGACCGGTGAACCTCGAAGCGCTTATTCCCGAGTATCTCGGGATACGCGATCAACCCGTCCACCATAATCTTGAAGCCATGCGCAAGAACGGGCGCTTTTTAGGCTTTTTCAGCACGGACGGCAAGGAGATTCTTTTTACGCGAAATTTCTCTTTCGTCGCCCACACGATGATCGGACAGGCGCGTCTGGATAACATTCAACAATGCCTGGACACGATCATTGCCGAAAAAGTCCCCGGCGACTTGATTGAAACGGGCGTCTGGAAGGGCGGCGCGACGGTTTTCATGCGCGGCTACCTGATGGCGCACAACATCAGGAAGCGCCGCGTCTGGGTGGCGGATTCCTTCGCCGGATTGCCCAAGGCCGACTGCGCGCAGGATCGCCTCGAAATGGATTGTTCGGCGGACACGCTTCCCTATTTGGCCGTGAGCCAGGAAGCGGTCGAAAGCCTGTTCGCCCGTTACGATTTGCTCGACGACAAAGTAAAGTTTCTCAAAGGCTGGTTCAAGGATACGCTGCCCACTGCCCCAATCAAAAAGCTGGCGTTGCTGCGTCTGGACGGCGACCTGTATGAATCGACCATGGACGGCTTGAACAACCTCTACCACAAAGTTTCGCCCGGCGGATTTGTCATCGTGGACGACTACCATGCCGTTCCCGCCTGCAAAGTAGCGGTGGACGAATTCCGTGCGCGCCACGCCATCCTGGAACCGCTGGAAACTATCGACCACAGCGCGGTTTACTGGCGGAAATCCTTTTAATGTAGACAACGCCGTGGGCTGGCCTCCGCCGGGAGGCGCATCGTTTGCGCACCCCGGAATCCGGCAGCGGAGGCAACCGGCGTCTTGCGCGATGGTAGAATGCCAAGCGACCAATAATATAGCGCAGGGAGACAGCATGGGAAAAGGCAAGGATAAGAATAAATCAGCGCGCGCACCGATCCTCCCCACCGTGCCTGCCGAACGTTACCTGTCGCTGCTCAAAAAGAGCCTGCTCAACCAGCTCTATATGGAAAACGAGGCGCGGTTATTATTGTTGTTGAACCACTTCGGGCCGCAGCCGGTGGACCTCACAGCGCTTATTCCCGAGTATCTCGGGATACGTGAGCATGACTTATGCAAGTCTGTCGAGTCGTGCCACAAGGTTGGGGGGTTTATACCGTTTTACGACGCCAACGGCGCCAAGGCGCACATCATGAGAAACTTCGTTTTCGTCGCCCACACCATGATCGGGCAAGCGCGCCTGGATAACCTACAACAATGCCTAGACACGATAGTTGCCGAAAAAATCCCCGGCGACTTGATCGAAACGGGCGTCTGGAAGGGCGGCGCAACGGTGTTCATGCGCGGCTACCTGATGGCGCACGACATCAGGAAACGCCGCGTCTGGGTGGCGGATTCCTTCGCCGGGGTGCCCAAGTCCAGTCACGCGCAGGATCGCTCCTATATGGATTTGTCGGCGGACGCCTTCCCCTATCTGGCCGTGAGCCAGGAAGAAGTCGAAAGCCTGTTCGCCCGTTACGACCTGCTCGACGACAAAGTAAAGTTTCTCAAAGGCTGGTTCAAGGACACGCTACCCTCCGCTCCGATCAAAAGGCTGGCATTGCTGCGTCTCGACGGCGACCTGTATGAATCGACCATGGACGGTTTAAACAATCTCTACCATAAGGTTGCGCCCGGCGGATTTGTCATCGTGGACGACTACCATGCCGTTCCCGCCTGCAAGGTGGCGGTGGACGAATTCCGCGCGCGCCACGCCATCCTGGAACCGCTGGAGCCTATCGACCACGCTGCGATTGACTGGCGGAAATCTTTTTAATGTTGACCCTAGAAACCGCATTTGCTTAACCGCAGAGACGCAGAGACGCAGATAAATCAATGAGTTACAACAATTTTCCGCTTCGCCAAATGGGTAGTGTCGCACGACACCATAACTCATTGTTTTTTCTCAGCGCCTGAAGCGTCTCTGCGGTTCAACTGAGTATTTTAGGTTGACAGTGCCGTAGGATGTGCCGACGCCAGGAGGCGCATCGTTCGCGCATCCCGCCGGCAATACGCGACCGATGCGCCTCGTTCCTCGGTGCATCCTGCGGGCTGCCTGCCCCCTCACGCCTCACCCCATAACCCCCACGTAAAAAGCGCTCGTAGAATGGGTGCGGCTACGCTTCACCCGTCCTCCCCGCCCACGCCTCACCCCCAACCCCACACGCTCAAAAAGGTGCTGACCTCGGTCAGCATTAACGCTTGCGCTGCATCCGCCTACCATGGCGACACTTCATTGAGTGCTGAGTTAAACCTAGAAAGCTCAGTTGACCGCTTTCCAAGATGCGTAACATAGTGGTTCTAAACAACTTTGTAATATATTTTGCGTTCACCCGTATGGTGAGAACGCTTTGATCTGGATTGCACGGTTTTCCGGGCGCATGGCGGCGTTGCAACTCCTTGAGAAGGGAATGGAACGACCATTCCGCGTCGTTGCGCCTCTTGTGCCCAGGCCGTAAGG
>JBAYVP010000465.1:0-3492 GCA_041674485.1 Sulfuricellaceae bacterium | reverse complement strand
GTCAGATTTATTTTGACCCGAAATTTGCAGAAAAAAATTTATATGTTGTTGATTATATTGCGTTGTATATTTTTCTGTTCAGCCAACCGTCTCAATTAAAATCCGCGAGATCAGGTGGTCTGAGGTTAAATAATGTTCGACATCCGTCTGCAAATTTTTCCGGCCTGATTTTATGCCTTGCAGGCATATACCATCAATATCTGCGGCTTCAAGGCGGCCATGGCGCGCCTTGCCCCCTGCTTGCTTACCCCTTCCCAGTTTCTCGCTCAATTGGAGAACCCACATGAGTAACTTTGCCCTTCGCCTCCCGGATTCCTTGTACGCTTATGCCAAGAAAATGGCGCAGGAGGATAACGCTTCCTTGAATCAGTTTACTGTCATGGCCGTGGCGGAAAAAGTGTCGGCGTTGAACACCGAAAAATTTTTTCAGGAACATGCCGCGCGCGGCAGCCGCGAACGTTTTCTGGAGATCATGGATCGTGTCCCCGACCTGCCGGTGCAGGCGAGGGATAAGGTGGTTTGATGGCGGTGAATCAAGCGAACCATCGACAGCAGCGTTGAGTTACATGGTTTTCGCAGCCCAACATGATGCAAAAATCCGCATAGGTGCGAAGACGCCCACCCACCCAAGCCAAAGCGCGCCTTGTCGATGAAAAAGCGGCGCGCCTTGCCGGCGAGCAACTAGGCGACCCCCGGCTCGAACCACGCGGTATCGCTCACCTTGCCTTCCTCGATCAGGCGGGCAATTACGCTGCCCTCGGCGGTAAGAGCATATTCCATGGGGTCATCGGACATCAGGCGTTCCTCGAATTTTTCCCTGATAACCGCATCCCATTCCCGCAACGAAATTGCTCATCACCAATTTGACACAAGGAATCAATCGAGCTAGTGTTAGAGTATCAGTTGATACTTTTGAGGTTGTAAAATGGTACTCGTCACCCCTGAGAAGATTGCCGCCGTAATGGCGCTCATGCCGGCGCCGCATTCTTTTGCCGAACTCGACGACCTAGTGTCGAAAGGCCTCCCAAAAGGCGCACTCAAGGCCGGCATCGAACACCTATGCAAGAGCAGCGAAGAGCGAAAGCGCCTCTTGTACCGTATCGTCCCGGAAGCCACATACAAGCGCCGCCGGAATAACCTCTCGGCAACTGAGTCCGAGCGCGCCGAACGCTTGGCCAGAATATTCGCCACGGCGCAATATGTATGGGATTCGGAAGACGACGCACGGGCTTTCCTGAACACCCCGCATTCGATGCTGCAAGGGCGCACACCGCTTGATGTCTCCATGTCGGAATTGGGCGCTCGGCGCGTCGAAGCGTTACTGTGGAAGCTCTATTACGGGATTTCTGCTTGAATGCAAATATTTCGGATAGCGGATGAACGCCACCCGCTTTGGGACGGCACAGGTGCTGCGCTGGTGGGCGGACGCTGGAACAGTCCCGGACGACCGGTTATCTATGGTTCCCTGAGCTATTCCTGCGCCATGCTTGAGATGCTGGCTCACGCAAGCATCGGTCGCGCACCGACGACACACTGCCTGGTGATAGCCGAAATCCCGGAGGGGGTCCGCATGGAGCGCCATCACGCAACCGCCCTTCCCGACCAATGGGACACGGAAAACAGCCCGGCTGCCAGACTCTTTGGCGACCAGTGGCTCAAGGAAGCCAGAAGCGCCCTATTGATTGTCCCCTCCGTGGTCGCGAGATTGGAATGGAACGTGTTGGTTAATCCATTGCATACGGATTCGAGCAAGCTGATTGCATCACCGCCGGAAAAGATTGTGTGGGATAAGCGGCTGTTTGAGAGGAAACCTCTCGCTTTGTGATTTTCCTCAAGCCGGATGTGCGATTGCATGACCTGACCGTACCGTGTTTCCTGCAATATAGTCACGGTTTTAAGAACTGCGGACACATTCCCTGTTTTTAGACTCAAGCAGAGTATTATTGCCAAACCTGAATTGAACCAGGAAACCTCATGAAACTTGAACAAGTCATCCAGCAACACTTGGAGAAATTCCCCCTTCCGCTCCAAAGTGAGGTTTTGGATTATGTACTTTACCTGGAACGAAAAACCGGGAAGTCATTCCCCGCCGACAACGAGCGCCGGAAATCTTTGGAAAGCGCACTGGAAAAAGCCGCAGCCATGAACCCCTACGCCGAAGTCGATCCGGTCGCATGGGAGCGCGAGTTGAGGAATGAACGCACATTGCCGGGACGGGATTAAACGCTATGCTGGTTGACAGCAACATCCTCATCTATGCCACAAAACCGGAACATGCCGAACTTCGCCACTGGCTGGTCGAAGCACTCCCCAAGTTATCGATCATCAGCAAAGTGGAAATTCTCGGCTACCACAAATTACATGCGGCAGAAAAAGCCGCACTTACGGAATCGCTGAATAATCTGGAACTGATTTACCTGACTCCCGCCTGCTACGAAATCGCCATTCAATTGCGCCAACAACGCAAACTCACGCTCGGAGACGCCCTCATCGCCGCCACCTGCCTGGAATGGGGATATGTGCTGGCAACGTGCAATACCGGCGACTTCGCTTGGATTGATGAATTGAAATTATTCAACCCGCTGGAGGCTGGATGAAACCGGCTGCGTAGGAGGAAATCCACAAACCGGCGCTGAATTTTTGTCAAAAAATGATAAATTTCGACAGCCTAGGCCTGACCCCATACCTAGCTTCCGCTTGAGCATTTGGACGGGTACACTTTCACTGCCTTGAAAGGAGAAATCATGAAGGATAATGTCGAAAACATCGTTCTCGAACACTTCAAGAAAATCCAAGCAGAACAAAGCGCATCGCGTGAAAGAGACACGGAAATACTTAATAGACTTTTCCACATCGAAAGCGCGCTGGCAAGAATCACCCGTGATGAAGCAATCAATTATCCTAGAAAGCTCAGTTGACCGCTTGCCAAGATGTGTAACATGGTGGCAAGCGGTCAACGGATCGTAGGAATGCCGGTTGCCCGACACCCCCCGCACAGATCCCTGCGAGCGGAACTACCGCACAAGGCTCCTGCCAGGGTAAATTTGTTCTCAGAAATTCATGATGAAAATCAACGATGGAAAACGTTCGTGAATCCCGGACAATCTTAGCGCAACTTTGCTCGACGCTACTCGACTCATGGCGGCAACCCATAAAGACAAAGGCTCATATTGGGTTTTGAGGACACGACTGGCGGAGGTTTGTTTGGTTGGCTGGATAATATCTGCATCACTTACGGGCAGGGTCAAACTTCCCCGTTCATGGTTCGACAGGCTCACCACGAACGGGGAAGTTTGACCCTGCCCTGGCACGTATGCTGATGTTATACCTACATTATTTTTAATCCGTTCGCCCTGAGCTTGTCGAAGGGTGAACGGATTAAAAATAATGTAGGTTGTGACGTTTCCTTGGCATATACAAAATGCAAGGTGTCGAGAATGCGCTTTATCACCAAGGCTAAAACAGCCTTTGCCGCAACCCGAAATATGTCCT
>JBAYVP010000464.1:0-3498 GCA_041674485.1 Sulfuricellaceae bacterium | reverse complement strand
GAACGGGCTGGAGTGTGCGGTTTTCCGGGTGCAGGGCAAGGCGCAACGACGCGCAATGGTCGTTCCATTGCCTTCTCTTGTAGTTGCAACGCCGCCATGCGCCCGGAAAACCGTGCAATCCAGATCAAAGCGCTCTCACCATACGGGTGAACGTAAAATAGATGACAAAGTTGTTTAGAACCACCATGTTACGCATCTTGGCAAGCGGTCAACTAAGGAATTTAGGTTCAAACACAATCCCTCCCCCAATGACAGACAAAACCATGCAACTCGCCACCGCCCTACTCGAAAAATACAGCAAAGCCGGCCCGCGTTATACCTCCTACCCGACCGCGCCCTACTTCACCGAAAGTTTCGGCGAAGCGCAGTGGCTGGCGGAATTGCAGCAAACCCAAAACCTGGGGCGCGACCTGTCGTTGTACGTGCATATCCCGTTCTGCGACACGCTGTGCTATTACTGCGGCTGCAACATGGTGGCAACCAAAAAATACGCCAAGGCCAGCGAATACCTGGATGCGCTGTTCCGCGAGATTGCCCGCGTCGCAACCCTCACCAACCCGGATCGCGCCGCACGGCAATTCCACTGGGGCGGCGGCACGCCGACCTACCTTAAGCCCGACGACATTCGCCGCCTGTACGCCTATATCGCCGGCAAATTCCGCATTGCAAATGACGCCGAAATCAGTTGCGAAGTCGATCCGCGCGAACTCAGCCGCGAGCATGTGCGCGCGCTACGCGAAAGCGGCTTCAACCGGGTGAGTTTAGGCGTGCAGGACCTGGATGCCGCAGTGCAGAAAGCGGTCAACCGCGTCCAGCCGGAAAGCCTGATCCGCGAGGTCTACGGCTGGATGCGCGAGGAGGGCTTCACCGGCATCAACCTGGACTTAATGGTCGGGCTGCCGCACCAGACGGTGGAAACTTTCCGCCACACGCTGGACAAGGTCGTCGCACTCGCGCCCGACCGCCTGGCGGTGTTTAATTACGCCCATGTGCCGTGGATGAAAAAGCACCAGACGCTGATCCCCGAGGCGGCACTCCCCAAATTGGCGGAGCGCCTCGCCTTGCAGCAACTGATTATGGAGAAGCTCAACGCCGCCGGCTACGTCTACATCGGCATGGATCACTACGCGCGCGCCGACGACGAACTGGTCAAGGCGCGCCAAGCCAAGACCCTGTACCGCAATTTCCAGGGCTACACCACCCACAAGAACTGCGACATTATCGCCTTCGGCGCGTCCTCAATCAGCCAGACCGAAAACGTGTTCGTGCAAAACGTCAAAAAACTGCCGGACTATTACCGCCTGGTCGGCGAAAACCGCCTGCCGGTAGAGCGCGGCCTGCGCGTGACGCAAGAAGACAAGCTGCGGCGCGACGCAATCACCCGCATCATGTGCGACCTGGAACTGGACAAAGCCGCATTCGGCGCGCAATGGGGCATAGACTTCAACACCCATTTCGCCGACGCGCAGAGCGAGCTGAAGGAAATGGAAGCCGACGGCTTAATCGCGCTGACTCCGGAAAAAATCACCGTCACCGACACCGGGCGGATATTTTTGCGCAACATCGCGATGCCCTTCGACGCCTATCTCAAGCAAGCGGCGGACGCCAAGCCGCGTTTTTCCAAGACGCTGTGAATGGGGGGGGGGACAAGGCTCGGGTGACTGTGTGGCGGGTTTCGGACAAGCGGGGAATGATCCGCAATGGGATACGTCGGTGCAACCTGAACCGGAGTCCGTAGGATGGGTGCGGCTTCGCTTCACCCATCCTACGGACTTATGCCTTGCGCGGGGGAAATTGTCCGGTTGGATTGCCCCCGGCGGGCGCACTGCCGCGTTGCAAATTGCTTGCGTGAGAATAACCACGCCGCGCAATTTGCGCCTTGCATTGCATCCCGCCGGGAACAATCCAATCCGGACAATTTCCCCCGCGCAAGGCATAATGTTTTTTGTAACTATTCTTGATTGAAAACGCTGTATCCGGGTTAGCATGGAAAAAACATGATTCAGGTAAAATTGAAGCCGCTTTCAGAAGCCGATTACCTCGCGCAGGAAGCAGAAAGCAGCGTCCGCCACGAACTGGTTGGAGGAAGCGCTTATGCGATAGCCAGCGCATCGGTCAAGCATAACCGCATCGCGCTTAATCTGGCAACCCGCTTGAATATCGCCACGCAAAACAGTCAGTGCCAAGTCTTCATCAGCAATGTCAAACTGCGCGCCGATTCGTTTCCCACCTACTATTACCCCGACATCATGCTGGTTTGCGACCCGTCCGACGACGACCCGCTGGTGAAGACCCGCCCCTGCCTGTTGTTGCAAGATGCCCCCCTGGTCGAAATTTACCGGCGGCGCGGCCTGAACGAATGGCTGCTGGAAACTTTGGAGGGGAACGACATGCTACGCCTGGAATGCCTGCCGCTGGAGATTCCGCTGGCCGATCTATATCGTGGGGTAATGGACTGATGCCCTATCCCTTGGTACACCCTCAATTCGATTCCGTCGCCATCCACCTCGGACCGCTCGCCATACGCTGGTACGGGTTGATGTATTTGCTGGCGTTCGGGCTGTTCCTGCTGCTTGGGCGGCGGCGCATCAAAACCCAGCCCAGCGCCGGATGGAATACGCAGCAACTGGACGACATGCTGTTCTACGGCGTGCTCGGCGTGGTGCTGGGCGGGCGGCTGGGCTACGTACTGTTTTACCAGCCGGCGCATTTCCTTGCGCACCCGCTGGAGATTTTTGCCGTATGGCAAGGCGGCATGGCGTTCCACGGCGGTTTTCTCGGCGTACTGGCGGCAATGTGGCTGTTCGCGCGCAAGAGCTGCAAACCCTGGCTCGCCCTCACCGACTTCATCGCCCCGCTGGTGCCGCTGGGACTGGCCGCCGGGCGTCTCGGCAACTTCATCAACGGCGAACTGTGGGGCAGACCGAGCGACGTTGCCTGGGCCATGGTGTTCCCCCAAATCGACAATGTGCCGCGCCATCCTTCGCAGCTTTACCAGTTCGCACTGGAAGGTGTTGCACTGTTCGTCGTCCTCTGGCTGTTCTCCGCCAAACCGCGCCCGACCGGCGCTGTGTCCGGGCTATTCCTGCTGGGCTACGGCAGCTTCCGCTTCCTCGCCGAATTCGCCCGCGAGCCGGACAATTTTCTCGGCCTGCTGTCGTTAGGACTGAGCATGGGGCAATGGCTGTCGCTGCCGATGATGGTTGCCGGCGCGGTTATGCTACGCTGGGCTTACCGGAAGTAGCATTTCAACCTATTTTCCTTCGTTGAATGCATATTTCCCCGTGTACAGCAAGACTTGTGGGACACGGTCAGCGAAGCGAGGGGGGGCGGAGCCGGCTTTTACGCGTTTTCAGCATCATCCTAGATTCCTCTGTTGAACGGGCTGGAGTGTGCGGTTTTCCGGGTGCAGGGCATACCCGACAGCCTGCGGCTTGGGCACAAGAGGCGCAACGACGCGCAATGGTCATTCCATTGCCTTCTCTTGTAGTTGCAACG
>JBAYVP010000463.1:0-3506 GCA_041674485.1 Sulfuricellaceae bacterium | reverse complement strand
CGGAAAACCGTGCAATCCAGCCCGTAGCGTTCTCACCAAACGGGTGAACGCAAAATAGATGACAAAGTTGTTTAGAACCGCCATGTTACACATCTTGGCAAGCGGTCAACTGAGCTTTCTAGGTTAAATGATCCAGCGGAACTTCCTGCGCACTTCAGCCGGAAGCTCCAGGTTCGAGGAGAACAGCATGAAATGGTTCTTCGCCCTTGCCATCGCGCTGCTGTGCGCGGTGTCGTCCCAGGCCGGCACTTTCAAGTGCGTAGGCAAGAATGACTCCACATTGTTTCAGGATAGCCCATGCGACGACAGTGCGCTATCCAGCAAGCAGTTGCGAATTTCGACCTCGCCCTATGTTGCCCCCGATAAAAAACCTTCCGACCAATTTTTCGAGGATCGCTTCAACAAAGGCGACTATGCCGGCGCGCTGAACTTCGCAACCACGGATAAACAGCGCCGCCGCGCCTCTGCGGCAAAGGCAAGACAAGATAACGAATGCGCCGTAAAGAAAATCAGGATGGAAGAGGCGCGCGCCAATTCCGGGGGGCGCGGAGGCCGCCGGCAACATGCCGCCGAGGCCGCCGAAGCGATTTATGCGGCAACTTGCAAATATGTCAGGTAAGCAGCCAGGGTTAAAAAATCTAATCACCGTAGCGGAAGAGCAGAGGGGAGCGCCTCAGCGTCCTCTACTACCTCATTACCTAAGCAGAGCCTGATCTTGCATTGCATTTCTCAGTGCCTCTGAAATCTCTGCGGTGAAAGGCCGTTATAGCGTAGCTCAGCCATCGCAGAATCGGCTTGAAAGCGTTGTGTAACAAAGAGTTATCAGTGCAATTGATGGCTCCATAATCCCGACAAATTTATAAAATCAAGCTATTGATAATACGGATAAATTTGACTCCGGCTGAAGGGTGCTTTAAAATCTCGTCGATTGACATTAGCCAGCCTCGATGGATAACGTTGCGCACCGAACAGTTACTTTGCAAGTGAGCATCGCGTTGGCCGGCGCCGCGCTCGGCTATCTGGGCGGCGCAGCGGAAGCAGGTCAGGCGGCGTTTTACGGCGGGATCGTGGGCACGGTCAACGGGTTGTCGCTCCTGAGAAAGGTCAAGCAGGCCGAAGCGGAAAAGCTGCCGGAGCGCGCTCTGGCAGTTTTGTTGTCCGGCGCAGTCAATCGATTTATCGTGGTTTTGGTTTTATTCGGCGTGGGTTTCGGTGTGCTGCATTTGAGCGCGGCGCCGGCACTGATGACGTTTGCGGCTTCCCAGTTGGCGTATGGCTGGGGACTTAGAGAAAGTTACAAGGATATATTGTGAGCGAATCGCATAGCGCAATGGCGCCTTCCGACAACCCGGTGATGTATATTCAGCATCACTTGGCGAACTGGAAGGTGGGTGAAGGTTTCTGGACGTGGCATCTGGACACGATGCTGTTCGGCGCGCTGACGGCGCTGGTTCTGATGTACTTCGGCAGGAAAGTTGCGAGCAACCTCAATTCGGAAGCGCCTACCGGCTTGCAGAGTTTCATGGAAATGATTGTCGAGTTCGTCGACAACCAGGTCAAAGAGAGCTTTCACGGCCACAGCCCACTGATCGCGCCGCTGGCGCTGACCATATTCGCGTGGGTGTTCCTGATGAACGCGATGGATTTGTTGCCGGTTGATCTGTTGGCGTTCATCGGCGGCATTGTTGGCTTGGAACTGCATGCCAAGGTGGTGCCGACGACCGATCTCAATACGACATTTGCGATGGCGATTTCGGTGTTCGTGCTGATCGTCTACTTCAGCATCAAGGCCAAGGGCGTGATCGGCTTCGGCAAGGAGTTCCTGTACATCCCGTTCGGCAAATACCTGATGCCGGTCAACATCATTATGAAGCTCGTTGAGGAACTGGCCAAGCCGGTGTCGCTGGGCATGCGGCTGTTCGGCAATATGTATGCGGGCGAACTGATCTTCCTGCTGATCGCGTTGCTGCCCTTCTGGGTGCAGCCGTTGCTGTCCACGCCGTGGGCGATATTCCATATTCTGATTATTACGTTGCAAGCATTCATCTTCATGATCCTGACGATAGTCTATCTCTCGCTGGCGCACGAAGAGCATTGATTTTTTGATAATTAACTACTGAAAGAAGGAGCAATCATGGAAATTTACGGCATGACCGCATTGGCAGTCGGCATCATTCTCGCTGCGGCAGGTTTGGGTTCAGCGCTGGGCTGGGGACTCATCTGCGCCAAAACGCTGGAAGGCATCGCGCGCCAGCCGGAAATGAAACCGGAATTGATGAAGAATATGTTCTTTTTCGGCGGACTGATGGAAGCTTTCCCGATGATCGTGCTGGGTTTGTCCATGTGGTTCGTGTTCGCCAACCCGTTCGTCCATTAATTTTCACCAGTATATTACTGCTTGTTGTTTGATAACCGGGGTTAACAAGTGAACGTAAACGCAACCATAATCGGCCAGTTGATTACTTTCTGGATACTCATCTGGTTCGTGATGAAGTATGTCTGGGGTCCGATTACCTCCATGATGGAGGCGCGCACCAAGCGCATCGCCGATGGACTGGCCGCCGGCGAGCGCGGCAAGCATGAACTGGAGTTGGCTTCCAAGCGCGGTTCCGAAGTGCTGGTGGAAGCCAAGCACAAGGCATCGGAAATTATTGCCCAGGCCGACAAACGCGCGGGCGAGATCGTCGAGGAAGCCAAGGTGCATGCCAAGGCGGAGGGCGAGCGCTTGCTTGCCGGCGCCAAGGCGGAGATCGAACAGGAAGTGTTCCGCGCCAAGGAAGGTCTGCGCCAGCAGGTGGCCGAACTGGCGGTGGCGGGCGCCGAGAAGATATTGCGCCGCGAGATCGACGCCAAAGCACACGCCGAGCTGTTAGGCGCCATCAAGAACGAATTGTAGGACTATCATGGCAGAAGAAATTACAGTTGCCAGACCCTACGCTGAAGCGGTTTTTCAGCTTGCCGAGGCGGGCAACGCACTGGAGCGCTGGTCGGAGACGCTGGGATTTGTCGCCGCAGTCGCGGCGGACCCGCAGATGGGTAAGATCATCGGCAACCCCAAGTTGACGCAGGCCGAGCAGGAGCGCGCCTTCTTCTCGGTATGCGAAAGCCGGCTGGACGATCAAGGCAAGAACCTGATGCGTCTGTTGCTGGAAAACCGTCGCCTGCTGCTGCTGCCCGCGATTGCGGCGCTATTCGAGGGATTCAAGGCGGCGCATGGCGGAACGCTGGAAGCGGAAATTGCCAGCGCTTTTCCGCTGAGCGAGATGGAAGTCAAGGATATTGTGGAACGCTTGGTGGCCAAATATAAGCGGCAAGTGCAAGCCTCTGTTACGGTAGACCCGGAATTGATCGGTGGCGTCCGCATTGCTGTCGGAGATGTCGTGTTTGACGCATCCGTGCGCGGCCAGTTGCAAAAAATGGCGTTCGCGCTCAAACGTTAGGAGTAATCATGCAGTTGAACCCCTCAGAAATCAGTGATCTGATCAAGAGCAAGATTGAAAATCTCG
>JBAYVP010000462.1:0-3514 GCA_041674485.1 Sulfuricellaceae bacterium | reverse complement strand
GTTTTCCGGGCGCATGGCGGCGTTGCAACTCCTTGCAATGGAATGACCATTGCGCGTCGTTGCGCCTTGCCCTGCACCCGGAAAACCGCACACTCCAGCCCGTTCAACGGAGGTTTCTAGGATAAACCGGGCGCCAAGTCCCCCGCCAACCCTTGTTCGGCCAAGCCCGCGAATCCTTGCACGGCGAAGCCGACCAACCCGTGCGCGAAGAAATAAGGAAAATTGTCCGGATTGGATTGTTCCTTCGCGGGATGCAATGCAAGGCGCAAATTGCGCCGCGTGGTCACTCACGCGCAAGCAATTTGCAACGTGGCAGTGCGCCCGCTGGGGGCAATCCAACCGGACAATTTTCCCCGCGCAATATTTAACCTTGAAGGAGTAAAACCATGCAAAACCTGTCCCGCAAGTTGCTGACCCTGGCTTCCGCGTCCCTGATTGCCGTAGCGCTGGCATTTCCCGCCGCTGCCGCCGACAAGATGGCCAACCCCTGTACGACCAAGCCCGCCAACCCGTGCGCGAAAGCGGCCAATCCTTGCGCCAAGCCGGTCATGGAAAAAATGAAGAAAAAAGCCGCCAATCCGTGTGCTAAAAATCCCTGTGCGATGAAACCTGCCAATCCCTGCGCCAAGAAGTAAGGCGCGGTAGCAATCCGGGGCGGACAAGATATGCCTTGCGCGGGGGAAATTGACCGGATTGGATTGTTCCCAGCGGGATGCAACGCGGCAGTGCGCCCGCTGGGGGCAATCCAACCGGTCAATTTCCTCCCGCGAGAAGGCCCTATGTGGCGAATAGGTTGCGTCGCGGCCATGCTGCTTGCTTTGGCCGGCTGCAACCCGAATTCCGCTCCCGGATCGGCTTCATCCAAGCCGATTGTGCAGCGCGACGATCACCAGACATTCCTGGTGCGGCACTGGTCGCATCCCTTGCCATTGCAAGGTGTTGCGCCGGGCCATTTCAGCCGGCTCGAAGCCTCCCTGGATCCAACCTCCTGTGGAACCTGCCATCCCCGCCAGTTCGAGGACTGGAAAACCGCATTGCACAGCCGATCCATGAGTCCGGGGCTGTTTGGGCAATTGCAGCAGATGGGAGCGGAAGCCGCCGACGAGCATCAGGCTTGTATCCAATGCCACGCCCCGCTTGCCGAGCAGGGCGAGCATCTGCGGAAGGTGTTGGCTGGCGGCAAGCGTCTTATCCCGCCGCGCCCCGACGGCATTTCCTCCGCGCATGGCCTGAGTTGTGCCGGATGCCATGCGCGCGCGCGCCAGGTTTACGGCCCGCGCCGGAAAAACGGCACAGTCCCCGCACCCGAACAAAAACTTCCTCACGAAGGCTGGCGGGCGACGAACGCTTTTGAGGATTCCCGATTTTGTGCAACTTGTCACCAATTCGAGTCCGACGGCCCGGCATTGAACGGCAAACTGTTGGAAAACACCTATGAAGAGTGGCGCACCAGCCGTCATGCCGGAGAAAAACGCACCTGCCAGTCTTGCCACATGCCGGATAGACGTCACTTGTGGCGGGGCATTCATGATCCGGAGATGGTGAAGTCGGGACTCAACATCGAAGCATCGCACCCCATTGTTGCCAAGGGCCATGTTTCCGTCAATCTGCAAATCGCCAACCATGGCGTCGGCCATGCTTTCCCAACCTATGTCACGCCGCGTGTGATCGTCGAGATCGGCCAGGAATCACGAAATGGCATAATGATTCCGGGCAGCATCGAACGTCATTTGATTGCCAGGGACGTAAGCCTGGACCTCCAGATGGAAAAAGCGGATACGCGGATCATGCCGGACGAGGTGCGCCGTTATGGATATGAGAAGGTCATGCTTGCCGATGCGGTTGCACTGACCATCGTGATTGTCGTGGAGCCGGACGCCTTCTATGCGGATTTTTACCGGGCGACGCTTAACGACCCGGAATTCCGAATTGGGCGCAATTCCATAAGGGAGGCTCTGAAACTTGCGGAACGTTCATCCTATAGGATATTCAAGTCGCGCCAGGAAATAGCATGGCCCACTATGTCCGACTAAATCTCTCAGCACCTTGTATCGGCGCTTCTTAAAAAGGCATAACTTCAGATTTCCTGACACAGGCGGAATTTGTTTTGGCATTTTTTCAACAAAACGCCGTTGATTTAATTTATATTTTTCTTACGCTTTACACGGGGTTTTGCCTGCCCCGGAAAACCAGTAGAATCCAATCCTTTGAAATCTGGCGCGACGGTTTTCCATGCTGACTTTTCAGGACATCATACTCAAGCTGCAACATTTCTGGGGCGACCGTGGTTGTGCTCTGCTCCAACCCTACGACATGGAAGTCGGGGCGGGCACGTTCCACACCGCCACCTTCCTGCGCGCGCTCGGCCCCGAGCCGTGGCGCGCCGCTTACGTGCAACCTTCGCGCCGCCCCAAGGACGGACGCTACGGCGAAAATCCCAACCGCTTGCAACATTATTACCAATACCAAGTGGTGCTCAAACCCTCGCCGCTGAATATTCAGGAGTTATATCTCGATTCCCTGCGTGAACTGGGCATAGACCCCACGGTGCATGACATCCGCTTCGTCGAGGACGACTGGGAGTCGCCCACCCTAGGCGCTTGGGGACTGGGCTGGGAAGTATGGCTAAACGGCATGGAAGTGACCCAGTTCACCTATTTCCAGCAAGTCGGCGGCCTGGACTGCAAGCCGGTATTGGGCGAGATCACTTACGGCCTGGAGCGCCTGGCGATGTATTTGCAAGGCGTGGAGAACGTTTTCGATCTGGTATGGACGCCGGGCGTGACCTATGGCGATGTATACCACCAGAACGAAGTCGAGCAATCGAAATACAATTTCGAGCACAGCAACGTCAACTGGCTGTTCGAGCAGTTCAATATGTTCGAATCCGAAGCCAAGCGCCTGATGGAAGCCGGGCTGGCGTTGCCGGGCTTTGAACAGGTGATGAAAAGCTCACATGCCTTTAACCTGTTGGACGCACGCGGCGCCATCTCCGTCACCGAGCGCGCCGCTTATATAGGCCGGGTGCGCGCACTGGCAAGGCAAGTGGCGCAGGCTTATTTCGATTCGCGCGAGGCGCTGGGCTTCCCGATGTTGAAGCGGTCTTGAGCGAGGCGTGAAGTGGAAAGCGTTGCGCCAAATCCTGTCGAGCTTGTCGAAACGCTGGAGACTAGCATCCTGCTCATTCGTGGGCAAAAAGTGCTGCTCGACGCCGATTTGGCTCAACTGTATGGTGTGCCGACCAAGCGCTTCAATGAACAAGTCAGGCGCAACCGGGAGCGTTTTCCGGCGGATTTCATGTTTCAGCTTACAGTGAAAGAAAAATCTGAGGTGGTCGCAAATTGCGTCCACCTCTCTAAGCTGAAATATTCTCCTTACCAGCCGTTCGCCTTTAGGGATGCCCCACATATTCTCACTCCTGGTTTGCCCGGCCCCGCTCAGGATACCTTGTCGTGACAGTGTTGAGAAAGAACGATAATCTAAGGGGATAGAACTGTCATAAATGCCTTCTAAC
>JBAYVP010000461.1:0-3534 GCA_041674485.1 Sulfuricellaceae bacterium | reverse complement strand
TTTCCGGGTGCAGGGCAAGGCGCAACGACGCGCAATGGTCGTTCCATTGCCTTCTCTTGTAGTTGCAACGCCGCCATGCACCCGGAAAACCGTGCAATCCAGCTCGTAGCGCTCTCACCATACAGGTGAACGCAAAATCGATAACAAAGCTGTTTAGAACCACCATGTTACACATCTTGGCAAGCGGTCAACGGAGGTTTCTAGGATAATTGTTTTGGGATTTCGTTCAGCCCGGTTTAGGACTGTGCTGGTTTTAACTGGTAAATATACAGAGTCGAGGCGTGAAAGTCATCGATTTGCACGGTTTCCGTGGGCATGACGCCGGGCACGGCAAAGGTATTGCTGACGAACAGGCTGCCCGGTTGCATTTCCGCGCTGACCTTGCGCCACAATTCGGCCATCGGTGCCGGGGAAAGATAGGCATAGACCACGTCGTAGCGGCTCAGGTCACACCGCCAGAAACTGCCGTAGCGCATGTCGCAGTTTTTTCCGCGTAGCCTAAGCCAGCCGAGCGCGAACGGCAATGGGGCGGCCTCGATTCCGACGAAATGGCCGTGCGGACGGGCATCGTTAAGAAAACCGAGCAGCCCGCCCAAGCCTGAGCCTAAGTCGATCAGGCGCACATCCGGCTTGGGCGGCAACACGCCGGCCAAGGCGCGCCAAGCAGCCCGGCTGGATAAATAGAGCGGCACCTGGGTGCGAAAAACGCTCCAATACACCGCCAGCAGCAGCAGGAAACCCAGCAGAAACCAGGACGGCGCGATTTCAAAGGATAACGCCGCCACCAGCGCTGGCACGAACAGGAACTGGATCGGCAGCCACCATACCATCATTCCCAGATAACGGGAAAGCAGCGCCGCGATGCCGCCCTGGAGCACGGCAATAAGGAGCAGCGGAAACTTCCAGCCGAAAACGGCGGCGAACAGGAAAACCAGGAGGTATGCCAGCGGCAAGGCAGCCAATTGCGCCGCCAGCGCCCTAAGTGCGGGAAAACGGACATAATCCATTCTTTTAGAATGGTCAATGCTTGAGAATTTTTTGCACCGATTCCGGGAAGCCCTTGACTGTGGGAGGCGGCGCTGCGGCGGGCGCTTCCTGGGCGGGAGGGGAAGTCGGGGATGTCGGCGGCGTCGGCGATTGCTGCGACTCGGGCTGCTCCTCGCTGCCGGCGGCGCTGTTCTCCGCAGTCAATGCCTCCTCGGTCAGTTTGTTAAGGACGATGATGCTGATGCGCCGGTTGGTCGGGTTGAAAAGGTCAATCTTGTCGAACGGCACGGCGGAAGCCAGGCCTACCACCCGCAGCACTTTCGCTTCTTCCATGCCGCCGAAGATCAATTCGCGCCGCGAGGCGTTGGCGCGGTCGGCGGACAGTTCCCAGTTGCTGTAGCCTTTTTCGCCGCCGAAATAGAGCGTGGCATCGGTATGCCCGGTCAGGCTGATGCGGTTAGGCACTTCGTTGAGCACCTTGGCGATTTCATGCAATATCTCTTTGGTGTAGGATTTGAGTTGCGCGCTGCCGAGGTCGAACATCGGGCGGTTTTTCTCATCGACGATCTGGATGCGCAAGCCTTCCGGGGTGATGTCTATCAGTATTTGTTTCCTGAACTGGCTGAGTTTGGCGTCGCCCTCGACCATTTTCTGGAGCTTGTCCTTCAAATTTTTCAGTTTGGCTTTCTCGATCTGCCTTTTAACCTCGGCCATGCTGACCGCCTGCTTGTTTTTCTGGGAGTCGCCTTTTTTGATCTGTCCGGTCGATTTGGTCATGTCCAACCCGCCGCCGTGCAGGACGCTGGTCGTGTCGCCGGCGCCCTCGCCGCCGCGGTTGGCGGTTTTCATCGGGTTTTTGAAGTAATCGGCGATTCCCTCCAGCGTGGCCTTGGAGGTCGAACCCAGCAACCACATCAGCAGGAAAAACGCCATCATCGCGGTCACGAAGTCGGCATAGGCGATTTTCCACGCGCCGCCGTGACCGCCGCCATGCCCGGCCTTCTTCCGCTTGACGATTATCGGGCGCTGGGAATCTTCGCTCATTTCTTCTTGACGTGCGCCTCAAGTTCGAGGAAGCCCGGACGTTCGCTGGAGTACAGCACCTTGCGCCCGAATTCCACGGCAACCGTCGGCGCATAGCCGTTCAAGCTGGCAAGTAGGGTCACCTTGATGGTCTGGAGCACTTTGGTAGACTCGTCCAGCTTCTGCTCGCACAATGCCGCCAACGGGCTGACGAAGCCGTAAGAAAGTAAAATACCGAGGAAAGTGCCAACCAGCGCATGGGCGATCAGGATGCCCAACTCCGCCGGCGGCAGGCCGACCGATTCCATGGTATGCGTCACCCCCATCACACAGGCCACGATACCGAGCGCCGGCATCGCGTCGCCCAGCTTGGCCAGCGAGCCGGCCGGCCCCATGCCTTCCTGGTGGTGGGTTTCGATCTCGTTGTCCATCAGGTTTTCCACCTCGAAGGCGTTGAGGTTGCCGCCCACCATGATGCGCAAATAGTCGGCCATGAATTCGACCACATGATGGTCGGAATGCACTATCGGGTATTTGGAAAAAAGCGGACTTGATTCCGGTGTTTCAACATCGGCCTCGATCGACATCAAGCCTTCCTTGCGGATCTTCGCCAGGATTTCGTACAGGAGCGCGAACAGCTCCATGTAATAAGCCTTGTTGTGGGGCGACCCCTTGAACAGCGTCGGCAAGGTCTTCAGGGTGGCCTTGATTATCTTGGGGCTGTTGCCTACCATGAATGCGCCCGATGCCGCGCCGCCGATGATCAGCAATTCCACGGGCTGGAACAACGCCGCAAGGTGACCGCCCGCTATCGCGAAACCGCCGAAAACGGACAAACTTACAATCATCCAGCCGATAATGACGAACATGTCAGTCAGATTCCGAAATCATTATTTGTAATTGCCTCATTGTATAAATTATTCCGCTTTTCAGGAACCACCGGACAAGCGCCCACCGAAAGCAACACAGGTAGTCAGCAACCCCAGAATCAGATTCACCCCGACCAGCGTGCGGATGCGCGCCATCGCAATACCTGCCGCCGGCCAGTCCTGGCGCGCTACATTCTGTTTCAGCCGGGAGTAAGGGAAGAAAAAAATAAACGCGAATATTGCCGCCATCACCGTTCCACCGGCAAGCATGACGTGAATATACCATGCCGCCTTGAATCCACCCAGCAACATCATGATTAGTCCCCCGCTCGCCGCGATCAAAATCACCGACAGCCACACCCAGAAAAAGAAGCGACCGAACACGCCATTCAACAGCGCCAGACGTTGCGCCGGCTGGAGCAATTCGGCGACGGCCGGACGTAGCGCCATATGCGCAAAAAACATGCCCCCCACCCAGACGATGACGCCCAGCAGGTGGAGCAACAACAGAAGATTGACCATTTTGCACCTTTCCGGTATTATGTAGCTATTGCACAAAGCGAGTTAAAACAATAGGTTACGTAACATGATAAATCTTCTATTATTTTCGTAACTGATTGATTAATTAGAAGCCAATTACTGGCTTTGTGCGGTT
>JBAYVP010000460.1:0-3551 GCA_041674485.1 Sulfuricellaceae bacterium | reverse complement strand
TATTGGCTTTTCGAGCCCGGCGCGCAAGGATTTTATCAACCACCCAGTCAATGCACTTGAAAGCCATGTAAAGCGCCGTGATGGTCGCCGCCACCGCCGATGCCATTTGGCTGTAGCTCTCCAGTGTGAAAGACGTCACCGTCCCAATTATCCCTACGGTTGTGGTTTTCATGCCTTCGTTATGTGCAAATCGAATTGGCATCTCCGTCATTTTCACTGAGATCCAGGTTATCCGCTATGGGGTAAACACCTTACTTAGCGGTGGTCGCCCAGTCCGAGACCAGCCCGTTTGTGTCTCGCGCTCTTACTTTCCAAAATTCGCATGGCTTCATGGGAAATCGAGCAATTTTCTCCGTGGTGTTGGTTGCCAAAACCCAGTGAACCAGATTTGTGCTGGACCAAACTTCAAAGTAAAGGCCCGGCTCCATTTCGCCATACTCCCAGGCGCATCCCATCAGTTTTGTGGGAAGGAGCGCAGCCGGTGGCACGCTAGGGATTGGGGCGACTTTGGCAGTTGGAATTGGCGGAAGCTTCGTGACTTTTCCCGCACACCCAACAATCACCAGGACGCAGATAATTACCAACCATTTTTTCACGGCTCAGGTACTCGCAAATTGGTCAGCATCGCAACCGGATTGATTCTCCGCGTCAATCCCGCTGGCGTGGACCATTTCAAAGCGTGTTCGACGTAGAAGCGCGGAATGCGATCCGGCTTCTTGGCAATCAGAAGCGCAACGCAACCTGCCGCGATCGGCGCAGCGTAAGAGCAGCCGCTCGAGTACGTCACCCCGTCACCGGTGACATTTCTACCCGGCGCCCCAATGACGTTCACCCCGTAACCAGACCAGTAATGCGCCCCGGCGCGATCGAGCGCGTTGACTGCCAGGACATTTGGGAAATGATAGGAGTACGGGTAATCCGGAATGACATCCATGCTCTGCGGATTATTTGGCGCGCTGCAAACAACCACCGCGTAAGTGCTGCCCATGTGAAGCGCCATTTCAATTTGCAGATCCGGAGTCGCCCAGCCCGTTGCCAGGACGACGATGCGATTAGAGACGCACGCATTGTAGAGCATTGGACCAACAACATCGGGATAGTAACGGCTGACCGGGTAGAGCGTCACCACGGCGCCGGGTGCAATCAGTTGAATCAGTTGGACAATGCGATTTGCATGACTGCCCGGAACGTCCACCACCGCCACCCGGACGCCGTTCGCGTTGGGCTGAATGGCCCATGCCGAGGTCATGTTCAAATCCCAGTTTCCGGTTTCCTCGCTCTGATAAACGCCATTGAGGAATAGGCGCGAGGGTTGGCCGGTATTGCGGACAAACCAATGGTATTCGTCTCGCGTGTAAATCGCCCCGCTGGACCAATAGACCCGGCGGTTAGCGTCGTAGTCGAGGACTTGCGCCGCGCAGGGAAGCACGAGCGCGAGCCAGAGGATGAATTGCTTGATGCGTTTCATATCACCACCACGCCACCCCATCAAAAATTACCGTAACCATATTCGTTGAAGGAATCGTGATACTCAGCACGCCCTTGATCGTCTGCGCTCCGGTGGAATTGGTGACAATCGCGCTGCCGGTTGTGCTAGCGACGTTGATGGTGTAGGTCTTGCCGGCATCAGGTGCGCTCGGCAGGGTAATCAGTTGATTCGTGCCCGTGCAGAACGCCACCGCATCCGAATCGGCCAGCGTGTAGTTGGTGCTGAATGCGGCCTTGATTTGCGGGATGAAGCCGTTAGTCGAACGGGATACGCCAGTGACGGAGACATTGCCACTTGCATCCAGCAAGAATTTGTTAACTCCACTGGTTCTAAGCGCCACTTGTGATGGGGATGACGTAAAAAGGATTGCTTCGTTTGCGTTTGCGTTGTAAACGCCGTAATTGTTGCCAACACTAATGGATGTGCCCGCCACCAGTGTTGTGCTAGCCTTGATTGATCCCGTCACATTTACTGCATCTGCACTTTCTGCCGCACCACCAACGCGGAGTTTTGCAGCCCAGTTTGTGCCTGTGTTATACACATTCCCGGCGTTGGTTTGGTTCAACCCAACCGTCAGATTGCTCCGCACATTCAGCGTGTAACCCGTCTCCGTCAGGTTGCTGTAAGTCGTCCCACCCCCGCTCCCCGCAATGATCTTCCCGTCCCCATCCGTCGCCAGTCCGGTTGCGTTCGTGATTGGAAGATATAACAAGATTGGAAACCACGCCACGTTTTCCGGGGTCGCATTCGTGACAAACTTGTTCGGGTAAGTCGCCGCCGATGCTGCCACCGCTGCCAGAACCAAAACGAAAGAGAGAAGTTTTTTCATAAATCAGTGCCAGGATCCGCTGTAAAAGTTGTATTGAACTCCGGTTGCCGTATCGAAATAGATTGCCGCGGTGACGCCAGGATCCGCCACCGGCGCGCCGACGCCAGAAATGACATAAGCGCTGCCACCACCACCGCCACCTTCTGCCGCTTCGCAGACCAGTTGGGCAATCAGTTGCAGAAGTTGAATCGGGTCTTGCACCTTTCCGATTCCGGAAGTGCAAGCATCCGTTTGAATGGTTGTCAGGTCGCAGGCCATAAAATCATGTCACCAAATTGCAGAGGTTTTGCGCGATGATGTTGTAAAGCGCCATCGGGTCAGAAAGTTCACCGATACCAGATTCGCACGCCCGTTCTTGAACCGCCGCCAAGGAGTAATCAACCCCGGCGTTCGCCGCTTCGGCCCAGTCCAGCGCTGATTGCGCGGTGATTTGGAGCAACCGAATTTCGTCTGTTACCTTCCCAATATCACTCGCGCATAGCGCCGTCTGGATCGTTGCCAGTTCACAGGCCATGATTACAGATTAACCTGGGGCATCGCCGCGTGACGGCCCAGCAAACAAAGCAGGGTCAATTCCATGGCATCCAGCATCCCTGGGGGTTGCAGTTCCAGGCATTTGATTTCGTCCGGGAGTGCGCCATCCTCCGGCAGGGTGACGCCGGCATCTTCCGCATTGTTCTGCGCGATCAGCAGGCGCGCCAGGTCGCGCTGATAGGGCGTCAGGGCCAGGTTGCAGGCGGAAGCAGGCGCCAAGCTGCCATCAGGCCCAAGCTCGCGGGTGTAATCCGTGCCCCCCAGCGCCGCCAACTCTGCGGCCATGAAGTAAACCATCAGCGCTTTCTGTTGGTGCGAGTCGTAGCGCGAAAGGCAAACGCTGTCTTCGGTGAAGGTCGCCCGCGTGCAGGCAGTTTCAGAGGGTCTTGACATGATGATTAAGCAGTGATCGAAGCTTCGTCAGCTTCATCGAAGGCCGCGGCGCTTTTTGCCACGCCACTGCCCATCGGTTTGTTGGTCTTAAAACTAACGGAAAAAGTGCCGCTGTCCGGGTCAACGGTTGCAACTGTGAACGTGAGTTTTTCCCCCGGCATCACGTTTCTGCCGCCCAGCAGGGCCAGGGGCAGGGAGTTTTCTTCGGGCGCTTCCTGCGCTTCGTTTTCCATCGGCTCCGGAGCTTCCGGCATTTCACCTTGCGGCATCGAGTCGAAGGCCATCGCAGAATTTTTCGCCATAATC
>JBAYVP010000459.1:0-3560 GCA_041674485.1 Sulfuricellaceae bacterium | reverse complement strand
GGTAAATTTGTTCTCAGAAATTCATGATGAAAATCAATGATGGAAAATGTTCATGAATCCCAGGCAATCTTAGCGCGACGCTGTTCTACTCATGGCAGCAACCATTAAAGACAAAACCTTTTTTACCGCGGGGGACGCAGAGGACGCAGAGGAAAACCCTCATGCTCTTCCTCTGCGTCCTCCGCGTCCTCTGCGGTGAATCGGTTTTTTCCGTGCCGAGAGCAAATTTACCATGCGATGGATAGAGTTGACAATTATCCGGTATTGCCATAGCATTTAACTTAAGGCAGCTTGAGTCCTGACAAAGGCAACCCCGTCCGAAAGGCGGGGGCGCAAAATTCCAATCTACCGGGCTACGGCCCCATGATCGGGGAATCGCCAGACGATGTGATAGAGGGGCGAATTGACGCCTCGCATAATTTGGTCGCAGGTCCCGTCATGGAAGCAGGTCCCGTCATGGAAACATCACCCGAGCATTTGTTCTCTCATCGCGTCGCATCGCGATATTCCGTGTGCCTGTTTCGGTTTCCTCTCCGCGCCGCTGCCGGGATATGCACGCGCCGGATCGTGCCCGCGCTATCCAGTGGCGGTTGCGCCGTCGTCCCCGGCGGCTGAAGATTTCCGTATAAGATTTCCGTATAAGATTTCCGTATATAAATAATAAAGTTAACCCTTCGAGAGTCCTATCAAATGAAAATCAATTTGCCGGTCACGCAGGTGGAGGTGCCTTTCCCCAAGGGGAAAATCATCGTCTCCAAAACCGACCTGAAAGGCGCTATCACCTACGCCAGCGATGCCTTCGTTGAACTGAGCGGTTTCACCCGCGAAGAACTGATAGGCAAGAATCACAACATCGTGCGCCATCCCGACATGCCGCCGCAGGCGTTCGCCTGGCTTTGGGATACCGTGAACGCCGGCCACCCGTGGCGCGGCATCGTCAAAAACCGCAGCAAGAACGGCAACCACTACTGGGTGGACGCCTTCGTCGTGCCGGTGCGCCAGGAGGGCAAAACCGTCGGCTACATGTCGGTGCGCTCCGAGCCGACGCGCGCGCAAGTGCTCGGGGCGGAAGCGCTATACAAGCAACTCAACGAATCCAAGGCGCCGATCAAGACCGGCGGCGGATTTTTCGCCAGCCTGTCGATCAAGACGCGCCTGGCGCTGATTATGGCATTCATGGCGGTGATGATGCTGGTCAGCGGCGTAGTCGGGATGGTCGCACTGTCCAAGGCCAACGACACCATACGCACGGTTTACCAGGACCGCATGGTGCCGACCGGGATCATCGGGCGCATCATGCTGCTGATGAACGACAACCGCGGCCAAGTGATGCTCGCGCTGCAGCACAACCCGGAAAATCCGTCGTCGAAAATGCATGATCACCCGCTTTCCAAGCATCTCGATACAATCAGCAAAAACCGCGACGAGATAACCAGCTTGTGGCAGGATTACCTCAAGCTCGAACACACGCCGGAAGAGCGGCGGCTGGCCGAGTTGTACCTGGAAACCCGCACCAAGTTCGTGGCCGAGGGGCTGACGCCGGCGCAGGACGCCTTGCAGGCCGACGATTACACCAAAGCCAACGAAATCCTGCTGAGCCAAGTCAACCCGTTGTACACCAAGTCGGCGGAACACGCGCAGGGATTGTTCAAGCAAACTGCGGACGACGCCAAGGCGGAATACGAAGCCGCAGTGCAGCGCTATGACAGCATCCGTCTATTGTCGATTGTGGGCACCACAACCGGCATCCTGCTTGCCGGCCTGCTCGGCTGGCTGCTGATTCGCGCCATCGTCACGCCGCTGAACCAGGCGATCCGCGATTTCGACCGCATCGCCGAAGGCAAGCTCACCAACGACATAGACATCTCCGGGCGCGACGAAATCGGCCATGTGCAGGCATCGATGGCGGGCATGCAAGTCCACCTCAAAGTGATGCTGGACGAAATCATGCTGGCATCCAACGCCATCGAAGCGCGTTGTGTGCAACTCAACGGGCAAATGATGGACGTGGCCGAACATTCCGACCAGCAGCACGACAAAGTGATGCAAGTCAGCGCGGCAATGGAAGAAGTCAGCCAATCGGTGGCCGAAGTGGCGGCCAGCGCCGAAGAAACCGCCAAAGCCGCAATCGGCTCGCAGGACATCGTCACCAACAGCACCAACCAAATGACGCGCAGCATGGATTCCACCTCGCGCGTGGTGGAAGCGGTGCAATCCTCAAGCGGCACCATCACCGACCTGAACCAGGCCATCCAGCGCATCGGCGAAGTAACCCAAACCATCAAGGAAATCGCCGACCAGACCAACCTGCTGGCGCTCAACGCCGCCATCGAAGCCGCCCGCGCGGGCGAGCAGGGGCGCGGCTTCGCCGTGGTGGCGGACGAAGTGCGCAAACTCGCCGAGCGCACCACCAACAGCACCGCCGACATTTCGCAAACCGTGCGCGACATCCAAAACGCCACCCAAATAGCAGTGCAATCGATGGACCAGGCGGTAAAAGAAGTCGAAGAAGGCATAGGCCTGCTCAAGGCCAGCGGCGGCAGCCTGGGAGAAATCACCGCAACCAGCCATCAAGTGACCGACATGTCGCAGCACATCGCCGCCGCCGCCAGACAGCAATCGGTGGCGACCGACGACGTATCGCGCAACATGGAACACATCTCGTCCCTGATCGAGAGCAACACCAATGCGGCAAAACAAGCATGGCGCGCCACCGAAGACCTGGCGAAAACCGCCGAGGAAATGCGCAAAATGGTGGGGCATTTCGAAGTGGTGAAACGCTGAAAAAGCGGGGGGGCTGCCGTATGTACGCATCTCTCCCACGGCCATTAAGTTAGGAAAAATCCGTTCGCCCTGAAGCTCAGCCTGCCCTGAGCTTCGCCGAAGGGTCGAAGGGTGAACGGATTTTTCCTAACCGGTTGACTGTTATAGAGTCCCAAGCTAATAAAGCGACAGGATTCTACTCGACTCCGCTCGACTCATGGCGGCAACCCATAAAGACAAAACCTTTTTCACCGCAGAGGACGCAGAGGAAACCCCTCATGCTCTTCCTCCGCGTCCTCTGCGGTGAGTCGGTTTTTTTCTGATCGTTCCCACGCTCCGGCGTGGGAATGCAGTCGCCGACGCTGTGCGTCGCGTATTAAATCGATGAGTCAATCTCAAGCTTGCTTCTCCAGTGTCATTGCGCAAGTGTTCCGCTACATCATTTTCTATATCGGGACGCGGAGCGTCCCTGGCTGCATTCCCACGCCGGAGCGTGGGAACGATCAACGCAAGCTTATGCAGTGTTATCAATATTTGCGCGCTGCTGTACTAGCAGACGGGCAAGTTGGCAATGGGCGAACCGGGAGGATATACAGCGTTTTCAACTCAGATCAATGTGAGGTTCGCTTTTGGCGAACAGCCAAGCCGACTCACGCTTTAGACGCGAAGGCGCGAAGAGAAGCGAACCCGTATCTTTTTTTGCGCGTTGGGAATGAGACCGCCCATTCTTACTCGTCCCCACTTCTTCGCGGCTTCGCGTCTTCGCGTGAAAAATTCTTATCAGAAATTGCGACCTT
>JBAYVP010000458.1:0-3578 GCA_041674485.1 Sulfuricellaceae bacterium | reverse complement strand
TGGTGCATGGTTGTAAGTGCGGCACTTTCGCGCTTACAACCATGCAGACTGGGCTTGTTTTGAATATTTGCCATCACCGAACATGATTATCAGTCCATCAATTTAGCTGACCAGACTCATAATAGTGCAAGCACGGTTCTGTGAGGGGCTTGGTGACAATTGATGATGCACCGCAAAATCGTCTGCGATCACGCAGTAGCCGCGTGCGGCGAAGCGTCCAACAAAGCATCTGCATAATAATGATGGAGAAGACTTCATTGAGAGAAACCGGTCTACTCGACGACCCCTTAACCCACTTTTTTTGCGAGTTACCTTATACATGGGTTACGCTCGACATGCCCGCGTGCAAACGCAGCCCAAGCGCATTGATAACCTTCAGGATGGTGGCAAATTCAGGGTTTCCTTGGCCGGACAGTGCTTTGTAAAGTCCCTCGCGAGCTAGCCCGGTGTCTCGCGCCAGTTGCGTCATACCACGGGCGCGGGCAATGTCGCCTAGTGCTTTGGCAATAAAGGCGGGATCGTCGCCAGCTTCATCAAGGCAGGCCTCAAAATACAACGCTCTATCCTCTTCAGTTTTAAGGTAGTCCACCGTATCATAAGGAGTGGTTTTGGTTTTTGCCATGGTGCTCTCCTAGAGGTTACGCGCCAGCGTCAGCGCAAGTTTAATGTCGCGTTTTTGAGTGCTCTTGTCGCCGCCTGCCAGCAGGATAATGATTTTCCCGTTGCGCTCGGTGTAGTACACGCGCCAGCCACTACCAAAGTGCAGCTTCAATTCGCTGACACCCTCGCCAACGGGTTCAACATCGCCTGGATTCCCATCTTGCAACCGACGAATTCGTGCCTCAATCCGCGCCTTCACCAGCTTGTCCGACAAACCTGTGAACCAGACTTGGTATTCGTCGGTTTTCTCAAGTTTCATCATGAGCTAATTGTAAACCATGGCTTACACAACATCAACTATAAGCCACACCCAAAACGACGCGCCGAACCACATTACCCCAGCAAGGTAGAACAGCCAGCTACCCAACTGCCCTCTCATCGCTATGCAGCACAACTGAATCAACTACCGCTTGAACAAACTAATGGATTACGTTGCTCTTGATCTCATGGAAAAGCGCGCACCGCACTATAAATTCAGACCACCTGATCTCAGGATAGACAAATCAATGGGTTATTGTATTTTGTCAGATTTATTTTGTAAATATTCGGTGAACCCGTATGGACGCGCTCAATGCTCTGATTTAACACAATATTATTCGTGATAAAAAATGAGCGAAATTGTATCTCATTGAATAAATGAATATTTATACGGGTTTACCGAATATTTACTTTATTTTGACCCGAAATTTGCAGAAATAAATTTATATGTTGTTGATTATATTGCGTTGTATATTTTTCTGTTCAGCCAACCGTCTCAATTAAAATCCGCGAGATCAGGTGGTCTGAAATTGCAGGAAATTTTAGCCATTGTGGCTGCGCAGGGTCTCAGTGTATTTACCGCAACCGCCGTTTTCAATGCTGCGGCGATGGGATTAAGTGAGGCTCAGGCAGTCGCGGTAGTGATTTCAATCACCCGCGCGATGTTTTACAAGAGCATGACAACACACAACGACAATCGAAAGTGGCAAGATGTGTACCACGTTTCATGCCCAAACGGCAGCGTTGCCTATATCAAGCTGACGCTACAAGACGGCGCCGTTGTAATCCAATTTAAGGAGAAATAAATCCTGGGCAATAGACAATGTGGCAGTTGTGGTGCAGGCGGAATGGTGCGCGCTGTCCGTGACGTTTCGCGTGATTTCAGGGGGCACACGGTGACCATAGCGGCAGTGGATGGCTGGCACTGCTCAAGCTGTGGAGAAGTTGAGTTTGCCGACGAAGCAGCGGCAAAACGCTTTTTTACCGAAGCGCAAAAAGCGCAACAGGCAATCATCCAAAGTGAGGCTGAACGGGTGCGACTGTGGCGCAAGCGTTTGGGACTGACACAAAAACGTGCGGCAGATTTATTTGGCGGAGGTGTTAATGCTTTTTCCGAATACGAACGAGGAAAAACGCAACCGTCTAAATCAACGGTGCTCTTGCTAAAACTGCTCGACAAGCACCCCGAGTTGCTGAAAGAAATTGTGGCTTGATCTGAGCGCGGGGTACGGCCTTACGTTTTACACGGGCGTAATCGAAATGGATTTCAAATGAAAAACGTAAGGCCTGACCCCGCACTTTTTGCTTACTACACATTTTGACAAGCGGTCAACAGAGGAATCTAGGTTTAAGCAGCTGTGACGTATAAGGGAAAGCTATGCTATGCCGGAGAATGGGTTTTCAGCCAGTCGCGCAGTGCAACATCGATGCGGGTTTGCCAGCCGTCACCCGTGGCGCGAAAGGTCTGCACCACGTCTGGAGACAGGCGGATGGTGATGCGTTCCTTGGTCACAGCCGCCTTGGGGCGACCACGCAGCTTGGCCTGCCGGTTCATTTCCAGCAAGTCGGCGTACAGATCGGGCGGCAACACCTCGCAAGCCGGCTTGAACAGCGCCGGATCAATCCCGGACAGGTCGCCGACTTCGCCGTCGTCGTCAATTACGGGTAAGCGCGAAACCATGTTTTTTCCCCTCTCGTGCATTGGCCTTGCGAAAACTGATGACGCGGATGCTACGTTCAGCCCGACTGAAAATCAGCACATGCAGCCGGTCATCAAGATAACCGATGGCGACGAAGCGCGATTCCGGGTAGGGATTGCGCAGGTCTTGCCAGATTTTCGCCGTCTTGAAATCGAACTCTGCCGCACGCTCGAAACTTAAGCCACGCTCGCGGTTGTTCCTGGCGTTCTTGGCAGGATCGCAGGTGATTTCCATAGATATTATTGTGCGTACAATATATTGGTCTGTAAAGGACTTTTTTACGCAAAATCGTTTGACAGGTAGTATATTGGCTGTTCAACATACGGATAGAAAAGGAAAAGGGGACGCTACCCTTTGTTCAATTCGTATCAGGCTTTAGAGTCAAAAAGGGTAGCGTCCCCTTTATGGTCGGTGCTTTCAGTCTGCGCCTTGGGCAGTCGCGTCGCCTCTTTTTTTCCTCGCGCCGCTTTCAGTTTCTGTTCAATTGAGCGACTGTCTTCGGGGGCGCACCTTCCAAATTGTCTTTCGTAACACTGCTCAATAAACTCGGGCAACGGCGACTTCCATCGTTCTTGCTTGTGATTGGCGAGGCTACCAAACTTACGGGGATTCATTCCGAGTTCACGCGCCATCTGAACCTGAACATGGCTCAGCTTGTAACGTTCGCGTGCCTCAATCCATGGCTTGAGCTTCTCTGGAACCACCAAACGATTCTTTGACATTGCCAACTTCTCGGCCTGATAGCCTAACGTTCAAATTGAGGGGCTGGCCGCCACGAAACGTGACCGGAGCCCCGAAAGTTCAATAACCACAGGCCGTAAAGAGAGCGCATACGGCTGAGTAGCGCCACCTAATTTGATGGTCTGATGTTCAAGTTAAATGAGGGGGGGCGTTATCTCCGACAAAATGCCAGCTACAAATCAGAACCTTGGGGCTCTGCCCCAAACCCCGCACTCGCCG
>JBAYVP010000457.1:0-3620 GCA_041674485.1 Sulfuricellaceae bacterium | reverse complement strand
GGGGGTGGGGTGAGGGACGTTGCACACAGTCAACGCTTGCCGAAGCCCGTAGGATGTGCCGAGGTACGAGGCGCATCTGTCGCGTATTGCCGCCAAGATTCGCGAGCGATGCGCTTCCTGTCGGAAGCCACCTCCTACGAGCTTTCCCATGCGTGTCTTTTCGTTCGGGACGCTGGAGCGTCCCCGACTGCATTCCCACGCTGGAGCGTGGGAACGATCAGAAACCCTCTCCCGCCTGCGGGAGAGGGCTTCATGCTGTCTTTTCGCATAGACCGGAGTGCGTTGTTGTCAGCAAAGATGTGTGTAACGATGAGCGCTGGAGCGTGGGAACGATCAAAGAAACATACTCACGCGAAGCCGCGAAGACCGCGAAGAAAAACCAATACAGGTTTGTTTTTTTCGCGGCTTCGCGGCTTCGCGTGAGAAATTCTTCTGATCGTTCCCACGCTCCGGCGCTCATCGTTCTTGTCATAAATTGCTTGTGACTTGGCCAGTAAGTGATTAATGGCAATGACGCAGCGCGTGGGAACGAGGTGGAAGGCGGGGGTAGGCTGCGGTCACGGAGTTGCTTTCCACTGGAGCAATTGCTCCCGGATGTAGCGCTGATCCGCCCCCAGGCTGGCCGGGTCGCGTTGCAGCAGCCAGGCGAGGTGGTCGCGGAAGGTTTCCAGTGCCCGCTCGTCCTCCCCCTCGCTTTGCCGCAAGGTCATAAACAGGCTGAAGGCGGAAACGCTGGTGTCGGGGTGCTCCGCGCCCAGTACGCGGCGGAAGATTTCCAACGCCTGTTCCTGCAAGGCGCGTGCGCCGGGAAGGTCGCCTTGCGCTCTCAGCGTTACCGCGAGGTTGTTGATGCTGCTCAGGGTGTTGGGGTGCTCTGCGCCCAGCACCCGGCGGAGGATTTCCAATACCTGTTCCTGCAAGGCGCGCGCGCCGGGAAAGTCGTCTTGCGTACCCAGCGTTGACGCGAGGTTGCCCATGCTGATCAGGGTGTCGGGGTGCTCCGCGCCCAGCACCCGGCGGCGGATTTCCAATACCTGTTCCTGCAAGGCACGCGCGCCGGGAAGGTCGCCTTGCGATCTCAGCGTTGCCGCGAGGTTGTTCATGCTGATCAGGGTGTCGGGGTGCTCCGCGCCCAGCACCCGGCGGCGGATTTCCAACGCCTGCTCCTGCAAAGCGCGCGCGCCGGGAAGGTCGCCTTGCGCTCTCAGGGTTTCCGCGAGGTCGCTCATGCTGGTCAAGGTGTCGGGATGTTCTTCCCCCAGTTCCACTCTCAGGCTGGCGATCCTGCCTTGCTGGATCTGCTGGGCTGTCGCCAACGAATTACTGTCCCGGCGCAAGTTGGCCAGCCAGACGCTCAAGTCGGGGTTGCCGGGGTTTTGCTTCAGACCCGCTTCCAGGATTTCGATAGCGCCCCGGATGTCGTTGTTCTGCCAACTTTCGGTGGCAAGTCGCAGGAAATATTTCGGATCGTTTAGCGTTTCCAGTATAAGTTCCAGCAACCGCCGGTATGCCCCATCAAAATCAAACGGGTCGTCTTTTTGATCGACCAGGATACGTTCTTCCCACGCCAGTATCGGCTGATATGGAATAACGATAGGTCGTTCGACGTTTTTCGCCCCCTTGAGCGTGCGGCGGATAATCTGCATCTTTTCATAAAAAGGCGTCCCCTTGCTGGTGGGCATCGCGGGGATGGGCGATGCGGCTAGGAGCAGAATGGGCGCGGTTTCCAGGGCGATCAGGGAGTCATGCACCCGTTTTGTGCCTTCGAGATTTTGCCGGTTGAGGTTGAACAGCAGCACCACCATGTCGGCCAGTTGGTGGGTGGCGATGCCGCCCACTTCGGTCAGGCCGGTGCGGGCGTCCATCAGGACATAGTCCGGTTCAATTTCATCTTCGATGTGGCCGCGCAGGTTTTCCATCAGGCGGTAGCCGTCTTCCTCGCGGTAAAAATGATCCCAGTCGAGTCCGAGGATGCCCTGGTAAGCGGGGTCGTTGCGCCGTCCGGCGGGCATCAGCCAGACTTCGCCCTTATCGTCCGGCAGGCCGGCGCAGCGGTGGATGTAGGCAGTCAGGCCGGCGGGCGGTGCGGTGGCGCGACATTCCCCGAGGTATTCAGCGAAGCCCGCCAGCGGCGGATAATCTCCATCCTTTTTCGGTTTTTTTTCATCGCGCGGACGTAAGGCCTCGAAATGCTCCAGCCCCGGCGCTTCCAGGTCGAAATCCATCACCACCACGCGCTTGCCGGAAGCAGCCAGCGCACGGGCGCAGTTGACCAGCGCCAGAGTGCGCCCCACTCCGCCCTTGTAGGAATAAAAGGCGATGAAGTGGGTTTTTGCGGTATTGGTTTTCATGCCCGCATCAACCAGCGCGCGGGAAGTTCCCTTGTGTCGCGGCCCTGGAGGCGCTCTTTCTTCGCATGGGCAAAATTAATTACTTTCCCCGGTTGCGTCGGTTTCACCGTCTCCACCAGCGGCTGCTGTTGTGCCAGCGCGGCCACCCCCATCGCGGCAAGGTGGTAGAAGCTGTTGCGCCCAGCCGGCACGCGTTGCACCAGCCCCTGGTCGGACAACGCGCGCAGGGTGTTGGAAATATGGTTGGGTTCTTTGCCAACGCGACGAGCGAGTTCACTGGGGGTTATGCCGGGCGTGTCGGAAATGTGGCGCAGCAGCAGGCCGGATAACTGGCCGGGCGCGGCCAGGCGGACTTGTTCCAGCGGGCGTATGGTTTCGGTGAAGTCGAGCAGGATTTCCCACGCGGCGCGCCAGCGCTCGCCGGGAAGGGCGTCGCCGTAGTGGTCGGCCAACGGGGCGAGGTCCGCCAGATGGCCGCGCAAGGTCATCATGGCGGCCTGATCCTGTTGCAGCAGGGCGGCGGATAGGGCGCCCATCAGCCAATGCTGCTCGCGCGTGGCGGCGGCTTGGTCCTGGTCGATCAGTGCGGCGCGCAATAGGGCGAGGTGGTCTTCGAGCTTATCCATGTGTAGCATGTGAACAAAATAAATACAAAGGTGTTAATTATTACACATAATTTTCACATCGATTGTGAATAATCTGCCGCCCGGCGCCAAGTCGGCGGCGGGTGCATCCCTGAGCGGCAGGTAATTCACCAGGCGTTCCTTGCCCGTAGTTGCGGCATTACACACGAAGCTGGCCGCGCCGTGCCTGCCGCCCAATCGTTTCGCGGTGTCGCGGAAACGGCTCAAGCCCGCGCTCATCGCGGGCGCCAGGAAAATATCCGCCCCCAGTTCCGCCCACAGCGGATCGTCGATGAAATCCAGGCAAATCGGCGTCAGCAGGCGTCCGGCCATGCTCTCCCGTAGCGCAATGGTGTAGCCGGCAATAGTTGGCTCAAAAGCTTTGCCCGCCGTGCATCCCGGCTTGATGGCCTGTAGCGTTTGGGGATCGTCGATCACGAACGGGGTGCGCTTGTAGGCTGTCGAAATACAGCGTTTTTATCGAATTTTAGTTTCCCGGTTTTTGGATATACCAAGAAACGTCACGACCTACCTTATTTTTAATCCGTTCATCCTTCGACAGGCTCAGGACGAACGGATTAAAAATAAGGTAGGTTGTCATGGTGCAACCCGGCATACGCACTAGGCACAGGGTCAAACTTTCCCG
>JBAYVP010000456.1:0-3636 GCA_041674485.1 Sulfuricellaceae bacterium | reverse complement strand
TTGCCAAGGTGTGTAACATGGCGGTTCTAAACAGCTTTGTCATGTATTTTGCGTGTACCCGTATGGTGAGAGCGCTACGGGCTGGATTGCACGGTTTTCCGGGCGCATGGCGGCGTTGCAACTTCTCAGAATGGAACGACCATTCTTCGTCGTTGCGCCTTGCCCTGCACCCGGAAAACCGCACACTCCAGCCCGTTCAACGGAGGTTTCTAGGTTGAATCTCGCTGAACCGCTACGCGCCGGCCTCCATGCGCTGGGACTCGACGAATTGCAGGCGTGCGCTCCCCGTTTGCTCGATTATCTGGCGTTGCTTGCGAAATGGAACAAGGTGTACAACCTGACGGCGGTGCGCGAATTGGAACGCATGTTGCCGCAGCACCTGCTCGACAGCCTGGCGGTGCTGCCCTACATAAAAGGCGCCAGCCTGCTTGATGTCGGCAGCGGCGCAGGGTTGCCCGGCATCCCGCTGGCCATTGCGTTGCCGGAGCTACAAGTCACCTTGCTGGACAGCAACCACAAAAAAACGGCATTTTTGCGCCAGGCCTGCATCGAATTGGGACTAACCAACGTGACGGTAATCTGCGAGCGGGTGGAAACCTGGCAAGCCCCGCACAAATTCGACATCGTTATTTCGCGCGCCTTTTCCGAGCTGGCGACGTTTACCAAGCTGGCCGGCCATTTATGCGCGCCGGGCGGCGAGATGCTGGCGATGAAAGGCATGTTTCCCGATGAAGAGGCAAGCCTGTTGCCTGCAAGTGTCGTCATGGAACGAATCGTTCCTTTGAAAGTTCCGGCGCTGGAAGCGGAAAGACATCTGGTAGTGATGAGGGGTAAAGTATAAATGGCAAGAATACTCGCAGTAACCAACCAAAAAGGCGGCGTCGGCAAAACGACGACCAGCGTAAACCTGGCGGCCAGCCTCGCGGCGACCAAGCGCCGCGTGCTGCTGGTCGATCTGGACCCGCAAGGAAACGCCACGATGGGCAGCGGCGTAGATAAAATGCAGCAGGAACAAACGGTCTACGACGTGTTGCTGGGGCAAAAAACCATCAGCCAGGCGGTAATTTCCAACACCACCGGAAACTACCATCTGGTGGCGGCCAACCGCGACTTGGCCGGTGCGGAGGTTGAACTGGTGCAGGAATTGGCGCGCGAATGGCGGCTGAGGAATGCGCTGGCCGAAATCGAGCAGGAATACGACTTCATTCTGATCGACTGCCCGCCGGCGCTGAACCTGTTGACAGTCAATGCACTGTGCGCCGCCCATGCCGTGATGATCCCGATGCAGTGCGAATACTACGCGCTGGAAGGCTTGAGCGACCTGGTGCAAACCATCAAAAAAGTCCGCGCCGCGCTCAATCCCAAGCTGGAAATCGAGGGCTTGCTGCGCACCATGTTCGATACCCGCAACACCCTGGCGCAGCAGGTTTCAGACCAGTTGCAGCAGCATTTCGGCGACAAGCTTTACCGCACGGTCATCCCGCGCAACGTCCGGCTGGCGGAAGCGCCCAGTTACGGCTACCCCATCATCCATTACGACAAAGCATCGCGCGGTGCGCAAGCGTATCTGGCGCTGGCCGGGGAAATCCTGAGAAGACGCGAGCCGATTGCGGCAGCCGCAGCTTGAGGCCAAGGGGGATAATAAGGTATGGTGAAAATGAAGGGGCTGGGGCGCGGGTTGGATGCACTGCTGGCGGGAAACAGCCAGGGATCGCGCGGCGACAGCCTGCAAACCTTGCCGGTCGATCAACTGCAACCGGGCAAATACCAGCCGCGCACCCACATGGACCAGGAATCCCTGGCCGAACTGTCGCAATCCATCAAATCGCAGGGCATCATGCAGCCCATCCTGGTGCGCCCGCTGCCGCAAGGACACGAAATCATCGCCGGCGAGCGGCGCTGGCGCGCCGCCCGCATGGCCGGCCTGACCGAAGTCCCGGTATTGATCCGCGACGTGCCGGACGAAGCGGCGCTGGCCATGTCGCTGATCGAAAACATCCAGCGCGAAAACCTCAACCCCCTGGAAGAAGCGCAAGGGATACAGCGCCTGGTCGATGAATTCAGCATGACGCACGAAAAAGCGGCGGAAGCGGTCGGACGTTCCCGCAGCGCAGTGAGCAACCTGTTGCGCCTGCTTAACCTGACCGCCCCGGTGCAGGACCTGGTCGTGCAAAACAAATTGGAAATGGGGCACGCCCGCGCGCTGCTGCCGTTGCAAAACGCGGCGCAAATCCAGGCCGGTCAGGAAATCGCCGGCAAGCAACTCTCGGTGCGCGAGGCGGAGCGCTTGGTGAAGCGCCTGCTCAACCCGACCCAACGCGCAACCCTCCAACCCGACCGGGATGTCCTGCATTTGCAGGAAAGCCTGGCGGAAAAACTGGGCGCCAAGGTCGTCGTGAAAGCGAACAAAAAAGGCAAGGGCAAGCTGATTATCGATTACGGCAGCCTGGAACAACTGGACGACATAATCAACAGAATGATGTAGACGAAACGCCCGTCGCGGGAAAAAGATGGGGTATGCTGGGTCACTGCCATTAAGTTAGGAAAAATCCATTCACCCTTCGACAGGCTCAGGGCGAACGGATTTTTCCTAACTTAATGGCAGTGGTATGCTGGGTGCTACCGAATGCTCACAAGTCAAATCAAGCCGTTCATGTTTCGACAGGCGGAGCCATGAACGGCTTGGTCCATATTTTCTTCGCGTCTCTGCGCCTCTGCGGTGAAAAATATTTTTTTCTATTCGGGCTAATGCAACGCAAGAAATCCGGTATTACCTGTTCATGCGGATTGCGCGCGCCCCGGTAATAAAAGACAGCGTGCGGTGCCCCTGAATATCGGCATGCACCGCCTCGACCACGGGAAGATTGGCCGGCGAATCGGCTTCCCACGCAATCAGGAAGTTTGCGCCCGAGCCGCCCGCCGTTTCCTTCCGTTCCACATACAGCTCGTAAGTGCCCATGGGCGGAACGATTTTCGCCGCACCGATATACTCGTGCAATTGCTTGCCGCCGGTGTCGAAGTAGCGCGCGGAAAGCACGCGAATCGGGACTTTCGGGTCGGTATTGCGAATGCTGACCAGCGCCGAAACCAGACTTTTCAGCGGATAGCCGCCCTCCTTCAGGTCGCCGTGCCAGACATGGGAATAGATCGGCAAGTACAGCGTCTGCCCTTGGGCAAGCGTCGGCTCATCGGCATTTGCCGCCGCCGGAACCAAGAGCAGCGCGAGCAACAGTGTAAGGAATCGCGATAGAAACTTCATGGGCAGTCCAGTCGAAAAACAAACAGGCGCTAAGTTTAGCATTTATGCCGACTCAATAAAGTTTCGTAACTACTCAGGGCAGGGTAAATTTGTTCTCAGCACGGAAAAAACCGATTCACCGCAGAGGACGCACAGGACGCAGAGGAAAACCCTCATGCTCTTCCTCTGCGTCCTGTGCGTCCTCTGCGGTGAAAAAGGTTTTGTCTTTCGGATGTTCTCGCGTAGCCCCTAGCCCCTGCCCCCTAAGCAGCAAGCGTAGGGTGGATAAGCGTAGCGCATCCACCGAATCGGCGTAGAAAGGTGGATGCGCTACGCTTATCCACCCTACGACTTGCCCGAGATTCATGAATGCTAGGCATCATTGATTTTCATCATGA
>JBAYVP010000455.1:0-3702 GCA_041674485.1 Sulfuricellaceae bacterium | reverse complement strand
TCGCGGGATGCGATTGCTGCGCAAATTGCGCCGTGTGGCTGTTCCACACAAGCAATTTGCAACGCGGAAGCCGCGCCCGCGAGACGATGGATAAATGCGCAAATCGTGGCCGCGCAAAGTATAACCAATCACCACAACTTCCACCACGGCGTGTCGTTGCTCCCCTGCTTGAAATAGCGGCTGTCGGGGAAATTTTTGTGCATCACGCGCATCGTATCTTCGCGCAAGTCGGTCATGCCCATTGCGTCGTAGGCTTTCACCATCAGCGCCAGCGCCTCTTCGGTGGCGGGCGCCTGGGGATAAAGTTTCAATGCCGACTGGCTGCGGTTGACGACCGCGACATAAGCGCCGCGCTTGAAATAATAACGCGCCACATGCACTTCGTGAGAAGCCAGCGCATTGACCAGATATTTCATGCGCGCCACCGCGTCGGGGGTGTATTTGCTGTTGGGGAAGCGAGTGGACAGCTCCTTGAACGACTCGAACGATTCGCGCGCGGCCTTGGGGTCGCGCTCGCTCATGTCCTGCTTGGACAGTGAGCCGAACAGGCCGAGGTCCTCGTTGAAATTGGCCAAGCCCTTCAGGTAATGGGCATAATCCACGCTGGGATGATTGGGGTGCAACTTGATGAAACGGTCGCAAGCGGCAATCGCTGAGATCGGCTCGTTGCTCTTGAAATAGGCGTAAGCCACTTCGAGTTGCGCCTGTTGCGCGTAACGGCCATAGGGATAGCGCGCTTCGAGCGTCTCGAAATACTTGATCGCTTTTTCATAGCCGCCATCGGCCATTTCCGATTTGGCCTCGGTAAACAGTTTTTGCGCCGACCAGCCGCGGGTTTCGTCCTGCATATCCGGCAACAGGCTGCAACCGGTTTGCAGCAAAGCAGCTAACAACAGGGCAAGAAATAACGTTACACTATGTTTCATGGCTGAACCCGATCAAAATTTCCCCGATTATAACCCAACCTCCACGCAAATCCACCTGACCGTGCCGCCGGAAATGGCGGGACTGAGATTGGACCAGGCGCTGCAAAGGCTGTTGCCGGAATATTCGCGCAGCCGTTTGCAGGAATGGATCAAGCAAGGGAAGGTCATGGTTGCGGGAAACAGCGCGATACCGAAACAGCCGGTGTGGGGCTTTGAGGCCATCACCGTGACGCCGCAGGCTTCACCCAGTGATACCGCCTATGCCCCGGAGGAAATCGCGCTCACCGTCGTGCATGAGGACGCCGCGATACTTGTCCTCAATAAGCCCGCCGGCTTGGTGGTGCATCCAGGCAGCGGCAACTGGCAGGGCACCCTGCTCAATGCGCTGCTTTATCATGCCCCGCAACTGGCGGGCATCCCGCGCGCCGGCATCGTCCATCGCCTGGATAAGGACACCAGCGGATTATTGGTCGTCGCCAAGACCCTGACGGCGCAAACCGACTTGGTGCGCCAATTGCAGGCGCGCACGGTGAAGCGCGAATACCTGGCCGTGGTGCAGGGGCGCGTGGCGTGCGACGGCACGGTGGATGCGCCGCTCGGACGTCATCCGGTGCAGCGCGTCAAAATGGCCATCGTTGCCGACGGAAAACCGGCGCTCACCCATTATCATGTGCTGGAACGCTACCCCGCCCATACTCTGGTCGAATGCCGCCTGGAAACCGGGCGCACCCACCAGATCCGCGTCCACATGCAATCCATCGGCCATCCGCTGGCCGGCGACCCGGCTTACGGCGGCAAGCCGGCCAATCTTGCCCCCGCCGTGCGTGCAGCCGTCATGCAATTGGGGCGACAGGCGCTGCACGCCGCGCGGCTCGGGCTGATCCACCCCGAATCCGGCGAATCCATGGAATGGCGCACGGCGCTGCCCGCCGATATGGCCACGCTGATCGAGATATTGCGTAGTGAACCCTGACTACTTTATCGTTCCCGACTGGCCGGCTCCCGCCCACGTCCGCGCGCTCTGCACCACGCGCTGCGGCGGCGTCAGCACGGGGGCTTACGCCGGCCTCAACCTGGGCGACCATGTCGGCGACGATCCGCTTGCCGTGGCGCGCAACCGCGCGCTGCTGCGCGAGCATCTGCCCACTGAGCCGTTGTGGCTGAATCAGGTGCATGGCATCAATGTCGCCGCCGCCGATTGCGCCTGCGGCGCGCCGCAAGCCGATGCCGGCGTGGCGCGCCGGGCGCAGGCAATCTGCGCGGTGCTCACCGCCGATTGCCTGCCGGTGTTGCTGTGCGACAAAGAGGGTACGGTGGTCGGCGCAGCCCATGCCGGCTGGCGCGGTTTGGCCGCCGGCGTGATCGAAAGCGCCATCGTTTCGATGGATGCCGATCCGGCCACGCTGCTGGCCTGGCTGGGGCCGGCCATCGGGCCGGGCGCCTTCGAGGTCGGCGACGAGGTGCGCGCGGTTTTCCTGGCGCACGATAAGGCTACGGCCAACGCGTTTGCGCCGCACGCTCCCGGCAAATGGCTGGCCGACATTTACCATTTGGCAAGGCTCAGGCTGGCGCGTAGCGGGGTCACGCAAGTCTATGGCGGCGATTTTTGCACTTTCCGTGAGCGCGAGCGTTTCTACTCCTACCGCCGCGATCGGACAACCGGGCGGATGGCGTCGCTGATCTGGCTGGATTGACCAACCTTTTACGCCTATAATCCCGCTGGAATTTTCCTTCTCCTCCGCTCGCCATGCCGCCTAGCGCCCACAAAGCCATTCTGCTGATCGAACTGCTGGACGTCGGGTTGCCTTACGCTGCCGCCGAAGTTATCAAATGCTACGCCGCCATCGTCAGCGCGCATGGCGGCAACCATATCAATGCCGTCGGCAAGAAAATCGTATGCAGCCTCGGCAACCCCAACGCCGCTGCGGAAACCGCCTGCGAGCTGATGGCGTGCAATTTCCCCGGCAAGAAGCCGGGGCGACCGATTTCGCGGATGTGCGTATGCCAGTTGCCGACCGGCATGGAAAACAAGGACGCTCATACCCGCGCCATCTCCGGCGCGGTTCGCGAGTTGATCAAGGCCAAGGCCGGGCAGATCGTCACCACCCAGGAAACCGCCGCCAACCTTTCCGCCCAGTTCGAGATCAAGTTCGGCGTTCCTGACGGCATCACCGGCGTGCGCGTATTCGAAATCCAGATGCCGGTAAAACCCCAGCCGAAACCAACCCAGCCGGAACAAACCGAGTGGTACGAGGCCACCCGCATCGCCGCCCCCAGCGACCGCCCCGGAAAAAGATTGCGCCTGCTGTGGCGGCAGCGCGATCTAAAGAAAGAAATCGTGCTGCACAGCGCCCATCCCGTAATCACTTTTGGCCGTGAAGGGAGCAACGACATCGCCATCGACAGCGATATGGCCTCGCGCCGCCATGGTCACCTCGAATTTCGTGAGGGCAGCATCTACATTATCGACGACAGCACCAACGGCACCTTCGTGGTCCCGTTCACCGGCGCGAAATTCATGCTGCACAAAAGCGAGGAGCTGCTGCCTCCGCGCGGCCATTTTTGCCTGGGAGTGGAACGGGATGCAAACCATCCGCATGCGATCCAATTTATCACAGTTTTTTCAGCAGGGTAATTATACCTTGCGCGGGGGAATTGTCCGGATTGGATTGTTCCCAGCGGGATGCAATGCAAGGCGCAAATTGCGCCGTGTGGTCATTCTCACACAAGCAATTTGCAACGCGGCAGTGCGCCCGCTGGGGGCAATCCAACCGGA
>JBAYVP010000454.1:0-3710 GCA_041674485.1 Sulfuricellaceae bacterium | reverse complement strand
CTAAATCCAGGGTTAGCGGTTGCAGGGAAGGATTGGCGTTAGCCATTCAGTCCTTGCTCCAGTAATTCCAGTTGTCGTTCCGAGAAAGCCATATAGTCTTGCTGCCACTGGGAAGATTGGCTGACTTTGCTTACCTGTACGGCGGTGACTTTATATTCAGGACAGTTGGTTGCCCAGTCCGAATTGTCGGTGGTAATCACGTTGGCGCCGGATTCCGGGAAATGGAAGGTCGTATAGACTACGCCCGGTTGCACGCGGTCGCTGACTAGAGCGCGTAACACGGTTTCACCGGCGCGGCTTTTAATGCCGACCCAGTCATCGTTGTTAATGCCGCGATCTTCTGCGTCATGCGGATGGATTTCCAGGCGGTCTTCACCATGCCAAGCGACGTTTTCGGTACGGCGGGTTTGCGCACCGACATTGTATTGCGACAGGATGCGTCCGGTCGTCAGGATCAGCGGGAACATCGGCGTGATTTTTTCATGGGTCGCGACATAGTCGGTCAGCATGAACAAGCCTTTGCCGTTGTCGCGCATGAATTCCTGCGTGTGCATGATCGGCGTGCCTTCCGGCGCTTCATCGTTGCACGGCCATTGAACGCTGCCGAGTTCGTCGATTTTTTCGTAGCTGACGCCGGCAAAGGACGGCGTTAAGCTCGCAATTTCGGCCATAATTTCCGACGGATGGCTGTAATTCATCGGATAGCCTATTGCGTTCGACAGCATTTGCGTGACTTCCCAGTCCTGGTAACCGGCTAACGGTTTCATGACTTTACGTACCGGGGAAATACGGCGTTCAGCATTGGTAAACGTGCCGTCTTTCTCCAGGAAAGATGAGCCGGGCAAGAACACATGCGCGAATTTGGCGGTTTCGTTCAGGAAGATGTCTTGCACGATAACGCATTCCATCGCCCGCAACGCCGCATGCACATGCTTGATGTCCGGGTCGGACTGGGCAATGTCCTCGCCTTCACAGTACAAGCCCATAAAGCTGCCGTCTAACGCGGCCTCAAACATATTGGGAATGCGCAAGCCTGGTTCGGAACTCAGTGGTGCTTGCCATGCGGATTCAAACATTTGGTGCGTTTTAGGGTCGGCAACATGGCGATAGCCTGGGAACTCGTGCGGGAATGAGCCCATGTCGCAAGAGCCTTGCACGTTGTTTTGCCCGCGCAACGGGTTGACGCCTACACCGATGCGTCCTAAGTTGCCGGTTGCCATCGCGAGGTTGGCGATACCGATAACCGTCGTCGAGCCTTGGCTGTGTTCGGTGACGCCTAAGCCATAGTAAATAGCGCCGTTTCCGGCGGAGGCATACAGCCGGGCTGCTGCCCTAAGGGCTGCGGCGGGTACGCCGGTGATGGACTCAGTGGCTTCAGGCGCGTGGCGCGGATCGGCGATAAAGGTTTTCCATTTGTTGAAAGAGGCGACATCGCAACGGGCGTTGACAAACGCTTCGTCGACCAGGCTTTCAGTGACGACGACATGAGCTAATGCATTGATTAATGCAACGTTCGTGCTGGGGCGTAATTTCAGGTGATAGTCTGCTTTGACATGCGGGCTTTTCTTGACCAAGTCAATTTCGCGCGGATCGACGACGATCAATTTAGCGCCTTGGCGCAGGCGCTTTTTCATTTGCGAGCCGAACACGGGATGGCCGTCGGTCGGGTTCGCGCCGATCACCATGATGACATCGGCCTTCATGACCGAGTCGAAATCCTGCGTGCCGGATGATTCGCCGAAAGTTTGCTTCAAGCCGTAGCCGGTTGGTGAATGGCAGACGCGCGCGCAGGTATCAACATTATTATTGCCGAAACCGGCGCGTATCAGTTTTTGCACCAGGTAGGTTTCTTCGTTGGTGCAGCGTGAAGACGTGATGCCGCCGATAGAATCTTTGCCGTATTTGGCCTGGATGCGTTTGAGTTCGGAAGCGGCATGGTTGATCGCTTCTTCCCAGCTGACTTCTTTCCAGGCGTCCTTGATGCTGGCGCGGATCATCGGTTTGGTGATGCGGTCTTTATGCGTTGCGTAACCGAATGCGAAGCGTCCTTTAACGCAGGAATGACCGTGATTGGCCTTGCCGTCTTTGTGCGGCACCATGCGCACGACCTGTTCGCCTTTCATTTCGGCGCGGAACGAGCAGCCGACGCCGCAATAGGCGCAGGTGGTCACGATGGCGTGTTCTGGCTGGCCGTTGTCGATGACGGATTTTTCCATCAGGGTTGCGGTCGGGCAGGCTTGTACGCAGGCGCCGCACGATACGCACTCGGAATCCATGAAGGCCTGGTTCTGGCTGGGCGATACTTTGGAATCGAAACCGCGGCCGTCTATCGTCAGCGCGAACGTGCCTTGGGTTTCTTCACAGGCCCTGACGCAACGCGAGCAAACGATACATTTGCTGGGATCGAAGCTGAAATACGGGTTGCTCTCGTCCTTGACGGCATTGAGGTGGGTGGTCACGGGATTGTAGCGGACCTGGCGCAAGCCGACCGCACCGGACATATCTTGCAGTTCGCAGTCGCCGTTCGCGGAACAGGTCAAGCAATCCAGCGGGTGATCGGAGATATACAGTTCCATGACACCGCGACGCACTTCAGCAAGTCTGGGGTTTTGTGTGGTGACTTTCAGGCCTTCCGCAACCGGCGTCGTGCAGGAGGCGGGCATGCCGCGACCGCCTTCAATCTGCACCAGGCACAAGCGGCATGAACCGAACGGCTCGATGCTGTCGGTCGCGCAGAGCTTGGGAATGTCGATGCCGATGCTGGCCGCTGCACGCATGATGGAGGTGCCGGCAGGGGCTGTCACCTTAAAGCCATCAATTTCCAACGTGACGCTGGAGCTTGCGGTGCTGGCCGGGGTGCCGAAATCTTGTTCTTTATTGATGGACATGGTGATTACCTCGTATGGTTATCAAGCTGCGTTGGCTTTGTGTGTTGGTTGCAATTGTTACAGATTACGCGCGGTTAGCTATGCTCGATTAACGAGGTGCGGGTAAGTTCGACATAATCATATTCAATCAATGAGGAAACAATTACAGGCAAGTTCTTTGCAATGTTCTTTGAGTTCTTTATTGGTTATATTACCGGTAGAAATCAACAGCAGTTTATAGGGCTTTTTTGACACTAAAAATGAATCAACGAAATCAGCATCCTTGGTGATGACAACGCGCTGTTCGCTTTCCGAAAGCTCATTGATTCGTTTATCAGTCGTTCGATTGCCGTCTGCTAAATCCAAGGTATGAATGGCATCATGGCCTTGCTCCCTTAAAAATGTGCTCAAGTGACGCGGCAACTGTGCGTCAACTATAAAATTCATGCTGCTAAGGCTTCGATACGCTTGATTTGCGCCAAGCGAGTGGCAAAACTCAGTGCGGCAAAAATATCTTCTTGTTCAATATCGTCATAGTCTTCAAGAATATCTGCGATGGTCATTCCTGAACTCAACCATTCTAAAATGGTTTCAACCGGATAACGAAGATCCCGGATGCAAGGTTTGCCATGACAGATTTCAGAGTCTATGGTGATGCGTTTAAATGTTATTGTGTTCATTCCCATCCCTTTCAAGCTAGGTTGTGGTTTCCGCATTAACGCCGAAATCTTCCGGGAAATGATTTAAAGCGCTTAGCACAGGGTAGGGTGTCATGCCGCCTAATGCACAAAGCGAGCCGTTCAGCAAGGTATCGCAGAGCGAGCGTAACAACGGTATGTTTTT
>JBAYVP010000453.1:0-3711 GCA_041674485.1 Sulfuricellaceae bacterium | reverse complement strand
TTGGCCGCGCGCCCCTCTCGCCTCCCGCCTCACGCCTCACGCCTCTCGCCTCACGCCTCGCACGCCTCTCACGCCTCTCACGCCTCACGCCTCACCCCACGCCTCACCCCTCACCCCTCACGCCTCACGCCTCACGCCTCTCACGCCTCACCCCACGCCTCACCCCTCACTCCTCACGCCTCACCCCTAACTCCTCACTCCTCGCTCCCCAATGTGCTATCATTTTGCCTCATGTACCTTGAACACTTCGGACTCAAACAACACCCGTTCAGGATCATCCCGAACCAGGAGTTTTTTTATTCGGGCGCCAATCGCGGGGCGATTCTGGATGCGCTGGCTTATGCCATCGCCAGCGGTGAAGGCATCGTTAAAATCGTCGGCGAAGTTGGCACCGGCAAGACCATGCTGTGCCGCGCTCTTGAAAGTCGCCTGGCGGACAACATTGATCTCCTCTTCCTGCCCATTCCCAGCCTGCCGCCCGAGGAAGTCATTCGCGCGATCTCCGACGAGCTGGGGCTGACACATACTGCGGAACAAAAATCCACCCAGATCATCCGGGAGATGCAAAACCGTCTGATCGAGAAACACGCCCAGGGGCGGCAAGTGGTGCTGTTTATCGACGAAGCGCAGGCCATGCCGCTGGACAGCTTGGAAGAAATCCGCCTGCTCTCCAACCTGGAAACCAGCTCGTCCAAGCTGCTGCAAATCGTGCTGTTCGGCCAGCCGGAGCTGGACCAACACATCGACAAACCGCAAATCCGCCAGCTCAAGGAACGCATCACCCACAGCTTTTACCTGTACCCCTTCAATAAAAAGGAAATCGCCGATTATCTGGCCTACCGCCTGGGCGCTGCGGGTTACACCGGCGCGCCGGCATTCTCGCCGGGCGCCGTCAGCCTGATTTACCGGACATCGCTGGGATTGGTGCGGCGCATCAATATCCTTGCCGACAAAGCGCTGCTGGCGGGGTTTGCCGACAACGTGCATAGCATCTCCGCAAAACAGGTGAAGGCCGCGATCCGCGATAGCAGTTACAAACGCCCGTCGTCGTCTTCATACGCCAAGCTGGCGCTCGCGCTGTTGCTGGTGCTGGGCGTTTCGGCTGCGCTATGGGCCGGCAGGGCATGGCTGCCGCTTTCCCCGACGCAACCCGCGAAACCGCCGGCGACCACACAGCCGGCGCAACCATTGCCCGCTCCGGCGCAAACAGCCCCTCCCCCTGCGCCATTAGCCGAAAACACCCCGCCCCCTGAGCAACCGGATAAATCCCCGGCGCCGGTGCAACCGACGCCCGTAGCGCCGGCGCAACCGGCTGCCGCCAGCCGCCAGCCACAACCCGTCGCCGCACCTCCGGTCGCGCCCGCAAAAGAGCACGTCACATTGGGCAGCACACCGCCCAATGCACACTCACCCCCGCCCGCCCAGCCGGAGCCAACCGCCCCGGCGCGCGAGGAAGCGCCGCCCGTGCCGCAGGATGCGCTCCAATCCCGGCTGGACGCCTCGCGGGAGGCGATTGATAAGCAAAACGGCGCCAGCCTGACCATACAGCTCATGGCGGTGCATCCCGAAGCGGTGGAAAACGAGTTGGCGCGCCTCCAGAAACTGGCACAGGTCGGACCGGAGCAACTTTTCATCTACAGCGCCATGAGCAACAAGAGAATGCTCATCACCATCGCGCTCGGCGTATACGCTTCCGCAACGGAAGCCCGCGCGGCGCTCGCCAGGCTCCCCGCCATGTATCGCCAAAGCCAGCCCGTGCTGCGGACGTTCAAGAGCATCGGTGAGGGAATCAGGAAAACCGGCGAATAAATCTACCCCCGGCAAGAGTGGGCGCTGTGCTCGCACTATCAGAAATAAATCTTGCGGGGATAGGCTATTAGCCCTAGAATTAAACTAAGTCTAAGCCGTTGTCTCTTTTTCTGTCACTCACTGGAGAAACTCACATGGAACACAAACTGCCCGATCTGCCCTATGCCATGGATGCGCTCGCCCCTACCATCTCCAAGGAAACCCTGGAATACCACTACGGCAAGCATCATCAGACCTATGTCACCAACCTGAACAATCTGATCAAGGGGGGTGAATTCGAAAACGCCAGCTTGGAAGAAATCGTCCTAAAATCCTCCGGCGGCATTTTCAACAACGCCGCTCAAGTATGGAACCACACCTTTTACTGGAACGGCATGAAGCCAAACGGCGGTGGCGAACCCAGCGGCGCGCTGGCGGAAGCGATTAATAAGAAATTCGGCTCGTTCGCCGCATTCAAGGAAGAATTCGCCAAGTGCGCCATCGGCACTTTCGGTTCCGGCTGGGCTTGGCTGGTGAAAAACGCCGACGGCGGCGTCGAGTTGATGAGCACCGGCAACGCCGCCACGCCCATGACCGCCGGGAAGAAAGCGCTCCTCACCTGCGACGTGTGGGAACACGCCTACTACATCGACTACCGCAACCTGCGCGCCAAGTACGTCGAAAATTTCTGGAATCTGGTGAACTGGGACTTCGTGGCGCAAAACTTCGCCGCCTGAACCATCCTAGTGGTTCTCCATCCTGAAACGCTTTCACCGCAGAGACCCAGAGGTTTCGTTATTTCTCCGCGCCTCTGCGTCTCTGCGGTAAATATTTTTGGGTTCCAGCTAGTGCGGCTTAGAGCAAAGCCGATATTGCTCTCTTGGTCTACACTAATAGTTAGTGCCTTACCACGGAGGAGAACACCATGCAACCTATCACCCCTATCGTTGCCGCCACCGATTTTTCCACCGTTGCCGAGCGCGCGGTGCGGCGTAGCGCGCTGATCGCGAAGCGGCTAGGCGCGGAATTGCACTTGCTGCATGTGGTGCATCCTCTGGTTCTGTATCCGGGGCCGGATCCCGCAATCGATTTCCAACTGAGTCATGAGCAGGCATTGCAAACGGCGGGCAAAACCCGGCTCGATGCTTTGGCTGTCGCTTTGCGCCAGGAATTCGCTATTCCCGTCGTGACCGCCACGCGCATCGGACGCACCCATACTGAAATCACCGATTATGCGGCTGTCACGACGGTCGGCCTGGTGGTGATCGGCGCGCGCGGCGAGAGCACATTGTTGGACCTGCTGATAGGCTCCACCGCTTCCCGGCTGCTACGCTTGGCGACCTGCCCGGTGCTGATCGTCAAGAACCCGAAAGTGGAACCTTACCGAAACGCCATCGCCGCAGTGGATTTTTCACCGGGATCGATTAATGCGCTGGAACTCGCCCATGCCGTCGCTGCGGGTGCGCGTATCGAAGTGCTGCATATTTACGACACCGAGCACGACGACCGGATGCGCCAGGCGGGAATGGACGAAACGTTCATCCTGGAGCGCCAGGAACATATCCTGAAGGATGCGGAAAACCGTCTGGACATTGAGCTGGCGAGATTGAACGACGCGAACGTCACGCGGCATGTCACGGCTGCCTATCCCGCCGCCGCCATCTGCGAGCGCGCCGCTACCTTAAGCACCGACCTGATCGTTCTGGGACGCCACGGCAAAAGCGGCATGCAGGAATTGCTGCTGGGCAGCGTCGGCAAGGATGTGGTCAATGCCGCAGGCTGCGATGTGCTGTTGTGCTATTGAACCTAGAAACCTCCGTTGACCGCTTGCCAAGATGCGTAACATAGTGGCTCTAAACAACTTTGTCATATATTTTGGGTTCACCCGTTTGGTGAGCAGCGCTACGGGCTGGATTGCACGGT
>JBAYVP010000452.1:0-3724 GCA_041674485.1 Sulfuricellaceae bacterium | reverse complement strand
CAACCACGGGCAATTAAGCGGCGTCCCAAACCCTTCCCTCTTCTGACCGTGCCGAGAAACGAGGCATGTCTAAATATAGGATTTTAATCATTTTATTTTTGGCGGTAGCAGTATTGCCCCCGTACCCCTTGAGAATCAGGCTGAGTGGCTGTGGCTGCGGTCATATTTTGGTGAGATCGGCACTGGAAACATCAATACTCAATAAAGTAACTCGGGATAGTGGTTATTGGGCTTGCCATTTTTTTGCTACAGCGCAAGTGGCTCCCTGGATGCACCGGTTCCCCGCCTATAAATATTCGGGTAAACTAAGCCACTTTCAAAAGCGGCTGCATCAAGCGTAGCCGATGATAGACTTTGCGGGAAAAATTCATGCTCACAGGTAGTCTGGTTGCGGTGGTGACCCCGATGCACGACGATGGCGCCCTTGATTTGGAGGGTTTGCGCGGGCTGGTGGATTTTCATGTACGGGAAGGCACGGATGGCATCGTCGTGGTCGGCACCACCGGCGAATCGCCCACGGTCGATTTCGGCGAGCATTGCCGTTTGATCGAGACGGTGACCAGGCAGGTGGCCGGGCGCATCCCGGTAATCGCCGGCACCGGCGCCAATTCCACCCGCGAAGCGATTGAGCTGGCGCAGTGCGCCCAAAATGCCGGCGCCGCATATAGCTTAAGCGTGGTGCCCTATTACAACAAGCCGACGCAGGAAGGCCTGTATCGCCATTTCAAGGCAATCGCCGAAGCGGTGGACCTGCCGCACATTCTGTACAACGTGCCGGGGCGCACCGCTTGCGATCTTTCCAACGACACGGCGCTACGCCTGGCGCAAATCCCCAACATCGTCGGCATCAAGGACGCCACCGGCAACATTGAGCGCGGCAGCGACCTGCTGTTGCGCGCGCCGGCGGATTTCGCAGTGTACAGCGGCGACGACGCGAGTTGTCTGGCGCTGATGCTGCTGGGCGGGCACGGCGTGATTTCGGTGACCGCCAACGTGGCGCCCAGGCTGATGCACGAGATGTGCGTCGCGGCGTTTAAGGGCGATTTGCCGCGCGCGCGGGAGATCAACAACAAGCTGCTGGGGCTGCATTCCCGGCTGTTCGTCGAAGCCAACCCGATTCCCGTCAAATGGGCGGTGGAGCAATTGGGGCTGATCGGCGCAGGCATACGCCTGCCGCTGACGCCGCTTTCCGCCGCCAACCGGGAAGTGGTGCGGACCGCCATGCAGCAGGCGGGGCTTGCAGTTTAAATAAATTATTTCAGTTTAAGGATCGTGATGAGCGGCGGCAAATTTTTCGGCAGGTGCTTGATGGTGGCGGTGGCAGTGGCGGTTGCCGGATGCAGTTCTTTTTCCGTGCTCGAAAGCAAGAAAGTCGATTACAAATCAGCGGGCAAGCTGCCGCCGCTGGAAGTGCCGCCGGACTTGACCGCGCTTGGCTCCGACGACCGCTTTGCGGTGCCGGACATCAATCCCCAAGGGGGCGCCACCTTCTCCACCTACAGTAAGGAGCGCGGCAGCCAGCCACAACAAAGCAGCGCGAGCAATCTGCTGCCCTCCCTGGACAAAGTGCATGTCGAGCGTTCGGGAACGCAGCGCTGGCTGGTGGTGAACGCCACGCCCGATCAGGTCTGGCCGGTGGTCAAGGATTTCTGGCAGGAGATGGGGTTCATCGTCAAGATTGAGGCGCCCGAGTCCGGCGTGATGGAGACCGATTGGGCGGAAAACCGCGCCAAGATACCCCAAGATGCGATCCGCAACATCTTGGGCAAAGTGCTCGACGGCCTTTATTCCACCGCCGAACGCGATAAATTCCGCACCCGCCTGGAGCGCTCGGAAAAAGGAGAAACGGAAATCTATCTCAGCCATCGCGGCATGATCGAAGTCTACGAAGGCAGCATTTCCGGGGCAAGCTCCACCGGGCGCACCGTGTGGCAACCGCGCCCTGCCGACCCGGAGCTGGAAGCCGACATGCTGCGCCGCCTGATGGTGCGCTTCGGCGCGGACGAGGCGCGCGCCAAGACGCAGATGGCGACAGCGGCGCCGGTAAGCGAGCGCGCCACCATCACCCGCAGCCAGGAGGGCGTCGGCAGCCTCGCCATCGTCGATCCGTTCGACCGCGCCTGGCGTCGCGTTGGGCTGGCGCTGGATCGCGTCGGGTTTACCGTGGAAGACCGCGACCGCTCCAAGGGGCTGTATTTCGTGCGCTATGTCGATACCGATGCGGAAAGCGCCAAGGATGACAAGGGTTTCATGTCCAAGCTCGCTTTCTGGAAAAGCAACGACAAGAATATCAACCGGAAAGAACAATACCGCATTCATGTCATCGAAGCGGATAGCGGCAGTCTGGTCAAGGTGCTGAACAAGGACGGCGTCGCCGAAAAATCCGAAACCACGGAGCGTATCCTGACGCTGTTGTACGAACAGTTGAAATGAGATTCGCTTCGCTAGGCAGCGGCAGCCGGGGCAATGCACTGGTTGTCGAAGCCGGGCGAACCCGCGTCATGGTGGATTGCGGCTTCGGTCTGAACGACACGTTGCGCCGCCTTTCCCGCTTAGGGTTGGAGCCAGCCGATTTGACCGCCATCGTGGTGACCCACGAGCACACCGACCACATCGGCGGCGTGGCGCGGCTGGCGCGCAAATATTCCGTGCCGGTATGGCTGACGCACGGAACGCTCAAAGGACTCGCCAACGATTTTTCTGCCGTCGTATCCACGCGCCCGATAGACGATCATAGCGTTTTCTGCATCGGCGACCTCGAAATCCATCCCTACCCCGTTCCCCACGATGCCCGCGAGCCAACGCAATATATCTTCGGCGACGGCAACCGACGCCTCGGCATCCTGACCGACAGCGGCACATCCACGCCCCATATCGAAGCGATGCTAAGCGGCTGCGATGCGCTCTGGCTGGAGAGCAACCACGACAGCGCGATGCTGCGTAACGGCAATTACCCGTATTCGCTGAAGCAACGCGTGGCGGGCAAATTCGGGCATCTGGACAACGTCGCTGCGGCGCAATTGCTGGCCGTGTTGGCGCACGATAAATTGCAGCAAGTGGTGGCAGCCCATCTGAGCGAGAACAACAACCGGCCTGAACTGGTGCGCACGGCGTTTAGCGCAGCACTCGGCTGCGAGGAAGAATGGATAGGCATCGCGGACCAGGAACACGGCCTGGATTGGCGGGAAATCGTTTAAAACCGGAAAAGCTTCACCGCAGAGGCGCGGAGAAAAGCATTTCTGATCGTTCCCACGCTCCGGCGCTCATCGTTACACACAAGTCGGAGTGGGAAGCCCCTCCCCCTTCAAGGGGGAGGCTGGGAGGGGGATGGGGTAGAACGACACAGGCTAAAATCAACATCTTACATTGTTGCCTGCGTCTTCCACCCCATCCCCACCCTAACCCTCCCCTTGAAGGGGAGGGAACTAGGCTGTCGAAATACAGCGTTTTTATCAAATTTCAGCTTCCCGGTTTTTGGATATGCCCAGAAACGTCAACTCCCTACATTATTTTTAATCCGTTCATCCTTCGCCCATTCGGCGAAGCTCAGGGCAGGCCAGGCTCAGGACGAACGGATTAAAAATAATGTAGGGAGTTGATAATGCAACCTCAGCATACGTGCGAGGCACAGGGTCAAACTTCCCCGTTCGTGGTGAGCCTGTCGAACCATGAACGGGGAAGTTTGACCCTGTCCATAAATTGAGAAAATCCAAAAACCGGTGCT
>JBAYVP010000451.1:0-3727 GCA_041674485.1 Sulfuricellaceae bacterium | reverse complement strand
TCTGACCGTCTCCGATGCAGACTTGGCAGCGATCAAGATCGAACGCAATGAATTTCACGGAGATTGGAATTATTGCATTCGCCCTCGATAAATTGCGCAACTTGTTTTTTTACAGCCCCTAAGGCGCGGCGGAAGCGTTCAAAGTGTAGAGAATTATGACCAAGAATAACCCATTTCAGTACGGCAGCTATATGTTGGGCATGCCCTGTAGTACAGGCGTAAGAGAGCAATGAATCAATCCCATTTGTTGCTTAACCTGCCCAAGCAGCTTGGCGTAGTCGCACTTTACGCATTGCTGCTTTATGTCGGCGAGCTCTATTTTGAGGGTGGCGCTATTGTCGGCCACTTCGAACCGGCGAGCGGATTGGCGTTGGCTACGCTGCTGATTGGCGGAAAGCGATATGTCTGGGGGGTGTTCGCCGGTGCGTTGCTGATCAACGCAATACTCGGCAATTCCCTCTGGATGGCGGTCACTATCGCTTCGGGGGATACATTGCAGGCGCTCTGCGGCACCTGGCTGCTTACCCGCAAAGGCAGGTTCGACGTGCGCCTTCCCTTGTTGCGCGACTATCTGCGACTGGTTGTGTTGGGCGGGTGTGTCAGTGTCGCCCTCGCCGCCTTGACCGTGAATACGGTGTTGTTGTTTTCCGGATTGCTCGCCTCCGGGGATTATTTTTACGGCCTGATGCAATGGTGGATGAGCGATACGCTTGGGGTCATACTGATCGCTCCCTTGATTATGCTCTGGTGGAAGCCGGAAGCTAATCAGCGCGGAGCGGGTGAGATCGCCGAGGCAGCTTTAATGCTCGGCCTGACAGTATTAGCCGGTCAAATCGTTTTTTTTGAGTGGTGGCATGATGTTGTTGGCCAGGTTGCCAAAGGCTACTGGATGTTCCTGATCATCCCCTGGATAGCGATACGCATCGGAACCTGTGGCACGGTCATCGCCCTGGTCGTGACGGCAGTCTATGCTTTGCAGGGAGCGACTCATGGGGTTGGCTATTTCGCCGATGACATTGCCCAAACCCGCCTGGTTAACTACTGGATATATATGGTGGCTTTATCCATAGTAGGCATGGCGCTGGCGACTCATTTTACCGAGCGCAAGCAGGCGGAAGCTGCTTTACGCAAAAGCAAAGCCAGCATGAAAGCAATTCTCGACAACTCCCCCTACCTGTCCTGGTTGAAAGACATTGATGGCCGCTACGTCAAAGTGAACAAGGCGTATGTGGATTACACCGGGTTGGGCGACCACCGGCAGATCATCGGCAAAACAGATCATGATCTCTGGCCCAAAGAACTGGCGGAAAAATACCGCGCCGATGATGCCGAGGTCATGACCGCGCAACGGCAGAAAAATGTCGAGGAGCTGTCCTTCGACGGCAAACAAAAACATTGGGTCGAAACTTTCAAGACGCCCATTATCGATGAGGGCGGCATTGTGCTGGGTACGGTGGGTTTTTCGCGCGATATCACCGAGCGCAAGCGGGCCGAGGAGCAAATTCATAGCTTGGCTTTTTACGACACATTGACGCAACTGCCCAACCGCCGCATGTTAAACGATCGGATCGGACAGGCAATGGCTGCCAGCAAGCGCAGCGGCTATTATGGCGCGCTGATGTTCCTCGATCTGGACAACTTCAAGCCGCTCAATGATGTGCATGGACACGAGGCGGGAGATTTGCTGCTGATTCAGGCAGCACAACGCATTGTCGGCTGCGTGCGCGATGTAGATTCCGTCGCGCGCTTCGGCGGCGACGAGTTTGTGGTGCTACTCAGCGAGCTGGACGCGGATAAGGCAGCCTCTGTCGCACATGCCGGCCTTGTTGCCGAAAAAATTCGTATTGCCTTGGCAGAACCATACCAACTGGTGCGCAGAGGAGACGGCGATACGATGACCACCGTCGAACATCATTGCACCTCGAGTATCGGCGTCGTGTTGTTCATGGGTTACGAGACCAACCAGGAAGATATTATCAAGAAAGCCGATATCGCGATGTATCAGGCGAAAGGGTGCGGGCGTAATTCGATTTGTTTTTATGGGTAAAGTATGCGCCGCATTGGCGAAAATCCATCGGGTGCAAACCGATCATCCGCTGGATCTGGTCAAGAGCTTTTCGTTCGAAGATATCTGCGCCATTTGGCTGCCGTTATTCCATGTTTATTTGAGCGGCACCACGCATGACGCAGAGATTGCCGGGGCATTAGCCAGAATGGCACCTTTGTCAGAGCGCTGCGATTCTGCCAGGCACCGTGACGCGTTGTATGCTTCCGGACCATCTGTCCATAATCATGGTGATGTTGCACCGAAGAACGTAATCACCGATCAACAGGGCGATGCGGTTTTTTTCGATTTCAATAATGCCTATTTTGGCTCACGCATGGCCGATGTGCTCGATGGCGCTTTTGAATTCTCCCTTGCCGAACAATATATTCATCTTGCCGATTTTGCCCGTTTTGACGCGTTCCTTTCCCGATATGCCGCCAGCAACCCGCTTACCGCAAAAGAAACCAAAAAACTTTCACAGTGGATAGAATTGGTAGGGCTTATCAAGTTCACCAGAGAAATCCGTGCTCTGCTGGAACATCCAACAGATGGGCTGCGCAGGAAACGTGCTCTTGCCATCGCGGAATTTGTTTTGTCACGCACGGCTGCGCATTGAGCGTCTGGTTGAGGCCGCAGGCTATTTCGGCCTCCATGAATTCGTAACCATTTTGGCAACAAACCGGATAGGTAAGAAATATTTCTCAGGCTTAACGTCTTTGCACGGTTGGCTCCAAGTATTTCGCTTAATCACCCGCAATGGTTATTTTCATAACCATTAACCCGCCCATTCAATCACGATTCTAAGCGCTTGTCCCTTTACGTTCGCTGCGTTAAGGTGTTCCAATGTGGTATTCGACAGAAAACCGCCACCTTATTGGCTCCTGCTTGACCGGCTTAAGGTGGCTGCACGCAATACCCAACGGAAAAATTTGAATATGGCCACTAATCCCAAGTTTGAGAAAATCAAGGCCAGCGGTCATTTGCCCACCCCGAAAGGCGTGGCGTTGCAGGTGATTCAATTGACCCACAAGGATGACGTGACGAATCAGGAGATTGCCCAGGCGATCAATTCTGATCCGGCGCTGTCCAGCCGTCTCATCAAGGTAGCCAACTCGCGCGTGGCCTATCAGACGCGGCCGGTGGTGTCGGTGGTGGATGCGGTCACGGTGCTGGGTTTGAGTACGGTGCGGCAACTGGTGCTGGGCTTGTCGTTAATGGAAGATAACCACAAGGGCAAGTGCCAGCCGTTTGATTATCAGGGTTTCTGGGGCCGTTCGTTGCTGACCGCCATTACCGCGCAAAATCTGGTGTTGCATAGCGGCATCGGCTCGGCCGAAGAAGTGTTTATTCTCGGCTTGCTGGGGAAAATCGGCTCTCTGGCGCTGGCGACCGTCTACCCGCAGGAATATGGGCGCATTATTGAAGCGGCGGCACGCGAGGATTCCGTATTGGCTGATCTTGAGCGCGCCGAATTCGATTTTGACCACAACCAGTTGGCCCAGGCGATGGTGGCGGACTGGGGCATGCCACGGGTATTTCAGGAAGTTGTTTTGCACCATCGCATTGCCTCAAGATAAAAGGTTACCGAAGGAATGGATTGTTTCCTCAAGTTCGGTGGTTACCGAAGAAGTTTGAAAACGGCTTTCAGTTTAGACTGAATCTGCTTCTGAATTATAAATG
>JBAYVP010000450.1:0-3763 GCA_041674485.1 Sulfuricellaceae bacterium | reverse complement strand
TGCTCGCCCTCGCGACAGGGTGGGGTTACAGCACCGCCGGCACAGCCGGTGCAATCCAGGCGTTTTTCATTGCGGGCATCCTGGCTGTCATGGAGGTTTCTCTCTCTTTCGATAACGCAGTCGTAAATGCATCCGTATTGCGCACCTGGGATGCGTTCTGGCAAAAGATGTTTCTGACGGTTGGCATTATTGTCGCGGTGTTCGGCATGCGCCTGATCTTTCCTATTCTGATCGTGTCTGTCGCGACCGGCTTGGGGTTGGGCGATGTGATCTCCATGGCGCTGAACACCCCAGCAGAATATGCGCGCCATCTGACTGATAGTCATGCGCAGGTCGCCGCTTTCGGCGGGTCCTTCCTGCTTCTGGTATTCCTGAATTTCTTGTTCGATCAGGATAAGGAATTGCATTGGCTGGGCTGGATCGAAGAAAAGCTTGGCGAGCACGGCACCGAGGGCTTATCGACTTTGTTGGCTTTGCTGGCGGTGTTCGGTTGCATGGCGCTGGTTCCCGCAGAACAGAAACTGTCGGTTCTGATGGCGGGGGTCAGCGGTGTCGCAGTGTATTTGGCGGTTGGCTTCCTCAGCGGCCTGTTGGAGAACGAAGTGGGCGATCCGGCTGTCGGCGCCGTGATCAAACGCGGCAGCATCGGCGGCTTCCTGTATCTGGAAGTGTTGGACGCATCGTTCAGTTTCGATGGCGTGATTGGCGCCTTTGCAATTACGAGCGACGTGGTCATCATCATGTTAGGCTTGGCAATTGGCGCAATGTTCGTGCGTTCGATGACGGTTTACCTGGTTCATAAAGGCACACTGGAAGAATTTGTATACCTGGAACATGGCGCGCATTACGCGATCGGCATCCTGGCGCTCATCATGCTGGCCAGTGTGAAGTTTCATATTTCAGAATGGTTCACCGGCTTGTCGGGCGTTGCCTTCATCGGCTTGTCTTTGTGGTCTTCTGTACGCTACAAGCGTAAGCAAAACTAGGGATACGGCATATGATCCGCTAAATAATTTGGCTCATATTGGGTTTTGAGGACACGGCTGAGGCGGAGGTTTGTTTAGTTGGTTGGACAATATCTGCATCACTTACGGACAGGGTCAAACTTCCCCGTTCATGGTTCGACCCTTCGGCGAAGCTCAGGGCAGGCTAGGCTCACCACGAACGGGGAAGTTTGACCCTGTGCCTCGCACGTATGCTGATGTTATACCTACATTATTTTTAATCCGTTCGCCCTGAGCCTGGCCTGCCCTGAGCTTCGCCGAATGGGCGAAATGTAGGTTGTGATGTTTCTTGGCATAGACAAAATGCAAGGTGTCGGGAATGCGCTTTATCACCAAAGCCAAAACAGCCTTTGCTGCAACCCGAAATATGTCCTCAAAACCCAATATGAGCATTAGGATTAATGGCAAATTCCATCGAATCTCATATTTCCCCGGATGCCTGTCATGGCGCAACCCACAGCCCTAGGTTTTACGCGGATTTTCATCGTGTCGTGCCATTTGCCAGGCATCCAGAGCAGAAATGAAGATCATCACGATCCACAGAGATGCGCGTTGCTTGATGTTATTCCAGCATACATCGGAGAAGCCCGTGGCAAGAACCCAGACGAGAGGCCAAATGTAAAAAGTAAATAGCGTTGCGGCAAGGATGAAGAAGAGAATGGCTGCAAAGTTGCGGCGTTGCATCCACTGCCCCAACCCCGGCACCAGAGCCGAGCAAACTGTTTGCTGCCAAGGTTTGCCGAATTCGCGGCTACCCAGCGGGATATTTGTTGGCATTTGCGGGGCACTGGGCGATTCGCCCGACAAATGGAGGCATACGCGCGTTGCGGTGCAAAACGATATGACCCGATAGGTTACTGCCAAACTATCTCCCGTCGTTATTTTCAGGTACGCCAACGGCGAAAATTTCGAGCCGCCCGAGTCCGGCAAATCCTCCAACAACTCGACTGAAACTATTTCGCTACGCTCCCATGCGGCATCGGGCGGGACTGAAGCGTTGCCGTGCCGGAAATGCAGCAAGCGCTGATTGGTCAACAGCAGAAAACCCATATTGGGAGTGAATGTCCTCACGACTTCGATGGGGGCTTCTTTTGCGCGGCAGATTTCGCGCCAGTTTCGGTTGCCTTTGAGCCATGCCAATGCGCTGAGATTAAATAGCGGCTCGAATTCCGGCTGTCGCGACTGTCGGCGAATACGGCCATTATTCCAAATGATGGCGGGGATGCAGGCTCCGAAAAAAGCGATCTGGATCAGGGAAAATAACATTCCGGGAGGAAAATGGTTCTGTGCGTGCAGCCATTCCTTGAGCGTCGATGTGGCAAACGCGTTGAGTAAAAGCAGGCACGCCAACATCGAGAAAAGCGGCCAACCGGTTATCGCGGTCAATCGCAGCCGGACGCCCCAGTCCGGCATCGGCAAACCTGGATGCACCTCAAGCACGGCTTTTGGGGTGCGCTGCATAACCGCCACGAGCAACAAGGCCACGACAAAGCTGCATACGGCAACGATCAACCAAATAACATAATTCCGCTCGCCGGCTATGCGCCGCTCATGGGATTTGTGGAACCGCTCTTTCAACGCGGCATCGCCGAACTCTCCCTTGCTATGCCGGGCTTGGTCGAAACGCAGGATGTTGCCTGCTGCGTTTTCGGCAACCAATAATTCATTCCCCAGCCAAATCATATCCAACGGTTCGGCATCTGCCGGCATGGGATACTCGATCTCTGTTCCGTCGGCAAAAACATCGACCGTGCGACCAATTGTCATGCCGTTTTTCAGGCGGAACAGGGTGCTCAAGGGTTTCTTTCCATGTTCGTCGGGGGCACCGCGCGAAGCTATCGCTGCCCCAAGATAGCGTTGCGCATTTCGCGACCCGAGTTGGATGGTTTCGATCTGTTCCAGGGTGTCGCGTTTGAGCTTGCGCAACGCGAACCGGTTGGTATCGGTCGTCCACCAGCTTTCCTCGGAATACCAGATGCCGTTGGTAAAGCGGTACATGCCTTCCTTGGTGCGCGCCAAAAACCGTCCGCTGTCATCGAATAGCACCACGGCATGATCGCCTCCGGTAGCCACAGCAATGTCAAAATGTCTTGCCGACCCAACGGGACTGGTGGCCAGCCACAGCGTGAGGCTGGCCTGTTTACCAAAGCCTCCGGGGAACTGCAAGGCAATGTCCCGCAATAGATGTGCGTCGTCCGCGCGCAGCAATCGCAGAGTAGTGCTGCCGCGACTGGCGATCAGCACTTGCTTTTCATCAACCACGTTGATGCTGCCGATGCTCTCGATTCCCAACGTAACGAACGGATGTTCCAGCAGCACATGTCCAGAACTATCCGTAACCAGCAGACTATCCTGATTCGCAATCCAGACTTTGTCGCCAACAACGGCAAGCGCTTGCGGACCTTGACTGAGCAAAGCTTCGTTGCTTGCGAGAAATGACATGGCAACGCACGCGATGGAACAAGCAAGCAACAACACCGCAAAAATATTGAGCGATTGGGTGCGACTATCCATAGCTAAATTCATCTCAAGTTCAGACCACCTGAGTATCAGTATTTACAAATCAATTGGTTAATGTATTTTCTTGGGTTTATCTGGTAAATATTCGGTAAACCCGTAAGGAAAGTATCTTAACACGCGCAGCTGCCCCGGAACTGCGGCACATTTTTGGCGACAGCTCAATTCCGAACGACGACACGACCACGCCACGCGATCGAAGATGGCGGCGTGAACAGGCAGGCGTCTTGAATTCAGTTGCA
>JBAYVP010000449.1:0-3800 GCA_041674485.1 Sulfuricellaceae bacterium | reverse complement strand
TTTATCCATCGTCTCGCGGGCGCGCTGCTGCGTTGCAAATTGCTTGTGTGGTAATGCCACACGGCGCAATTTGCGCCTTGCATCGCATCCCGCGAGACGCGGCTAAATCCGCAAATTGTGGCCACACAAAGTATAACACCCAGATTGTAATTGTGCCTTAATGTGTTGATTTGCCTAATTTAAATACCCCGCAAAAGGGCGGGGTCGAAAATTCATTCAGTGCTTTGAGCGCGTAATTCGTTTATCATCGCTGCTTTGTGGTGAGCGAAATTAACCAGTTTTTATCGCTGCCTTGCCGCGCGGTTTCGCGCGTTCAATCAACTGTATAGCGCTATGGTAACACTGCCATGCGCTTTATGACAGCTTTCAGCAGGCCGTTAAGTATAAGCAAAGTGGAAAATTTAAGCAAAGCATCTGTGACCTGGCTCAATATTGATGAGTCGAGCGAAGGTCAGCGGATCGACAATTTTCTTGCCAAGCATCTCAAGGGCGTGCCGAAAAGTCATCTTTACCGCATCTTGCGTAGCGGCGAAGTGCGGGTGGACAAGAAGCGCGTCGATGCCACGCATCGGTTGCGGCTGGGCGAAGTGTTGCGCTTGCCGCCGGTGCGCGTCGGCGCGCGCCCCGAAACCGCGCAGGCGCCGATTCCGACCGCATCCCGTCTGGTTCCCCGCATCATCTACCAGGACGAAGCGCTGCTGGTGATCGACAAGCCGTCCGGCATGGCGGTGCATGGCGGCAGCGGGGTAAGCCGCGGGGTGATCGAGCAATTGCGGCTGGAATTGCCGGATGCCAAATTTCTCGAACTCGCGCACCGTCTCGACCGCGAAACCTCCGGGGTGCTGCTGCTCGCCAAGAAGCGTTCCGCTCTGGTCGAACTGCACAGCATGATGCGCGATGGCGCACATAAAATGGACAAGCGCTACCTTGCGCTGGTCAACGGAAAATGGCTCAATGCCAGGCAGAGCATACGTTTTCCGCTGCTGAAATTCCACACCGCAGAAGGCGAGCGGCGCGTAGCCGTCAGCCCGGAGGGGCAGACGGCGCACACCATCTTCAATCTAAAAAAAACCTGGCCGGGATTTAGCTTGCTCGAAGCCGAACTGAAAACCGGGCGCACCCACCAGATACGCGTGCATCTCGCCCATTCGGGTTTTCCCATCGCCGGCGACGACAAATACGGCGATTTTGCATTGCACCGGGAATTGCACAAGCGCGGCTTGAAACGGATGTTTCTGCACGCATATAAGATCACCCTGCGCCACCCGCTGTCGGGCGAGCAATTGGTGCTGGAGGCGCCGCTGCCGGACGAGTTGCAACATTTTTTGAACAAACTGGACAATAATCCTGGAAACCTCCGTTGACCGCTTGCCAATATGTATAACATTATGGTTCTAAACAGCTTTGTCATATATTTTGCGTCCACCCGTTTGGTGCGAGCGCTACGAGCTGGATTGCACGGTTTTCCGGGCGCATGGCGGCGTTGCAACTTCTCAGAATGGAACAACCATTCTTCGTCGTTGCGCCTCTTGTGCCTAGGCCGTAAGGCCGTCGGGTATGCCCTGCACCCGGAAAACCGCACACTCCAGCCCGTTCAACGGAGGTTTCCAGGATAATGCCGAAACGCTTTGACTTGCTGGTGTTCGACTGGGACGGAACGCTGATGGATTCCGCCGGAACCATCGTCTCCTCCATCCAGAACGCGTGCCGCGACCTCGGCTTTCCGGTTCCGAGCGATGCCGCATCGCGCCACATCATCGGGCTGGGATTGCAGGAAGCCATGGAAATACTGGCGCCGAAACGCAGCGCCGAAGATTACGAGCGCCTGGTGGAACGCTACCGCCATTATTACCTTGGACAGGATAGCCACATCCCGCTGTTCGAGGGCGTGGCGCAGGCGATGGCCGATCTGCGCGCGAGCGGCTTCCTGCTTGCGGTTGCCACCGGAAAAAGCCGACGCGGACTGGAGCGCGCGCTGGAGCACAGCGGCTTGGGCGCGTATTTTCACAGCACCCGTTGCGCCGACGAATGTTTTTCCAAGCCGCATCCTTGCATGATTGAGCAAATCATGGACGAATTGGGCGTTGCTACAGCGCGCACCGTGATGATAGGCGACACCAGCCACGATTTACAGATGGCGATCAATGCCGGCGTCGATGCGCTGGGCGCGGGTTATGGCGCGCATCCCAAGGCGCATCTCGAAGCGCTTGCCCCGTTGATCTGCGCGGACAGCTTTATTGAATTGAATGAATGGATCGTAGAACATGCTTAACAATGTGAAGGGAATACGCCATGTCCGAACCTGACAACTGGGAACGCAACACCCTGGAAAAACTGGCGTTTTCCGCCTTGCAGGAGCAGCGCCGCGCGCGCCATTGGAGCATCTTCTTCAAGATGCTGACTTTCGCCTACCTGTTCATCCTGCTGTTCATTTTTTTTGGCTGGGCCGATAAAGGGGAAAGCCCCATAGGCGGCAAACATACCGCTCTGGTGGAAATGCACGGCGTTATCGCCGCCAATGGAGAAGCCAGCGCCGACAAGGTGATCGGCGGCTTGCAGGATGCCTTTAAGGACAAGAACACCAAAGGCATCATCCTGCGCATCAACAGCCCCGGCGGCAGCCCGGTGCAGGCCGGCTACATTTACGACGAAATCAAGCGATTGCGCGCCAAATACCCGGACATTCCGTTGTATGCGGTGGTCGAGGACATCTGCGCTTCCGGCGGCTATTATGTGGCGGCTGCGGCGGACAAGATATACGTGGACAAGGCCAGCATCGTCGGCTCCATCGGCGTATTGATGGACGGCTTCGGTTTCACCGACAGCCTGAAAAAGCTCGGCGTCGAGCGACGCCTGCTGACGGCGGGGGAAAACAAAGGCTTTCTTGACCCGTTTTCGCCAATGAGCGGCAAGCAGAAGGAATTCGCCCAAACCATGCTCCAGGAAATCCACCAGCAGTTCATCAAGGCGGTGCGCCAGGGGCGCGGCAAGCGCCTGAAGGAAACCCCGGAGATGTTCAGCGGCCTATTCTGGACCGGCGAAAAGAGCATCGAAATGGGCATGGCCGACGCGTTGGGCAGCACCGAATACGTCGCCCGCGACGTGCTCAAGGCCGAGGACATCGTGGACTTCACCATCCAGGAAGGCATCGCCGAACGTTTCGCCAAACGCTTCGGGGCGACCATGATAAACAGCGTCAACCCGCTGGCGCAAGGTGCGGCGGGGATCACCCTGAAATAACAACGGATTTTGGTTCCGGGTTCCCTCACTCGCCACAGAAGATTCCTCCACAGTGCGCGGGTAGTTATCCACGATCATCGCACCGCCTCCCATAGCGGTTCGGTAAACGACGTCAGGCGTCTCATAACCTAGCGACTGGTGTTGTCTATCAAAGTTGTAGAAAGTAAAATATTCTGTCAGCCCGACCATCAATTCACTCATCGTGGCATAACCCTTTAGATACACATCTGACCGACCTGCACCGGGTGAACGCTGAACTCCTGCCCTATCTCGTTGATCGTCTTCGCCCCTCGCAATGCCTCCAGACCGACCTTCGCCTTGAACTCGGGGGTATGCACTTTACGCCTCTTCGCTTCGCCCATCTCATTTCTCCTTGATGACAGCGCACAGCTTAAACCTAGGCCCGGATATTGCATAAATTACGCGCGCCCTCGCTTGTCTTTTGATTGATATGAAAATTTTGTTCAGTCGGTCGTATGAATAACTACGACGCTCCTTCACAAAATTTCCCTATCAATCAAAATCCTGCGCGATCATCACGCGAATTTATGCAATATCCG
>JBAYVP010000448.1:0-3816 GCA_041674485.1 Sulfuricellaceae bacterium | reverse complement strand
CGGAAAACCGTGCAATCCAGCCCGTAGCGTTCTCACCAAACGGGTGAACGCAAAATAGATGACAAAGTTGTTTAGAACCGCCATGTTACACATCTTGGCAAGCGGTCAACTGAGCTTTCTAGGATGATGGAAAACATTCATGAATCCCAGGCAAACTGAGCAGCAACGCTGCTCAACTCATGACGGCAATCCATAAAGACAAAACCTTTTTTACCGCAGAGGACGCAGAGGAAGAGCATGAGGCTTTTCCTCTGCGTCCTGTGCGTCCTCTGCGGTGAATCGGTTTTTTCCGTGCTGAGAACAAATTTACCCTGGGTTTCGGGTTCCCCCGCCGTAAAACTCTAGCCCCTTCTATATACGAAAGCGCATCGCTTAGTTAATATACCTCGCCTCCCCTTTAATACTGGACACCCGCATGAATAAGAAACTTGGCTTATTTGGCCTGCTTTGCACTATGGGCTTGCTCATTTTTGGCTGCTCCAATAAAGACGACCCCAAGATTGGAGACAATTCAAAGGTTGTCAAAGTTGCCGTATCTCCCACCTCTCCGCCGATGCTCTTTGAAAACGCCGGCAAGATTACAGGTGTCGATATGGAAATTTTTGAGGGCTACTGCAAATCCAGAGGCTGCACCTTCAAAGTCACCGCATTCGATTGGCAAGGTATGCTGGGCGCGGTTTCAAGCGGACAAGCCGATGTGGCTTTTTCGGGTATTTCCATTACCGACAAGCGTAAGGAGGCGATGGATTTCTCGCAACCTTACTATGACAATTCCTGGCACTTGGTGAGTTTGAAAAACCGCAATATCAAGATTACCGAGCTTGCTCAATTAGGGCAGTATTCAATCGGCTATCCCCGTGGCATGGCCTATAACGATTTGATTAAGAACGAGCTTGAGCCTAAAGGCTATTACTCCCTTAGCAAGGTGAAGCTCTACCCGACCTACAACGAAGTCACCACCGATTTGCAGAACGGCAACCTCGATTTGGCCTTTATTGAAGAACCCGTTTTTGCCGATTTCCTGTACAAAAAGAAACTGCCGATTGAAAGCAGTTATGTCTTCACCGGTTTGGATAAACTAGGCTTTGCTTTTGCCAAGGGTTCCCCAAGACGTGACGATTTCAATAAATACCTGGTTGAGCTAGGCCCGGAAAAAATCAAGGCCATTGTCGATAAGTGGATGAAGTAATGCCGTGGCGATATGGCATTGCGGGTGCGGATAAAAATCCAGATTTCTTCAATTTTCTGCATGTGCATGATCTTGCTTAGAATGTCGAATATTTAGAAGCCCACCATGAATTTTTTCGACATCATCGGGCTGCTTGCGCAGGGCGTGGGCTATACCGTCATGGTCACCTTGGCTTGCAGCGCCACGGGACTGCTGGTAGGGCTTGCGGTAGTTGCCATGCACCGGCTGCAATTGCCTGGCGCAATACCGCTGCTGAACGGTTTCACGTATATCTTTCGCGGCATTCCCGTATTGGTGTTGCTCTTCCTCGTTTATTTCGGATTGCCAAACATCGGGATAAAAGTTTCCCCTTTGCCGGCGATGATGCTAAGCCTGGGACTGATTGCCGGCGCGTATATTGCAGAGGTCTTCCGAGGCGCGCTGGATTCGGTCGATGCCGCCGAGATACTTGCCGCGCAAGCCATGGGAATGACGCGGCTACAGATACTGGTCAACATCGAATTGCCGCAAATGCTGCGCTTTGCCGTGCCGGGCATGGTGAATGAATTCACCACCGTGCTGAAATACTCGCCCTTTGCCTATACCGTGGGCATTCCTGAAATCACCAAGCAGGCAATGACGCTCGCATCGAGCACCTTGCGCGGTATTGAAGTTTATCTTGCGGTAGGCATCTTGTACTTTGCCATTTATCGCACCTTGCTGATCGGCGTGCATTGGTTGGAGCGGCGTTACCGTGTTCCCGGCATAGGCTCAAAGGAAATGATATGGCATTAATCGAAATTCGTGATCTGGTAAAAAAATTCGATGCGCAAACCGTGCTGGCCGGGATCAATCTGGATGTGTCCGAAGGCGATGTTAAAGTCGTGATGGGGCCGTCGGGGTGCGGCAAATCAACTTTGTTGCGTTGCATCAACCGGCTGGTGGAGCCATGTTCCGGCACGATTCATATTCGCGGCAACGACATAACCGGCATTGATGTCGATGTGCGCGCCTTGCGGCAAAGCATAGGCTTCGTTTTTCAGCAGTTTGCCTTATACCGGCACCTGACCGTACTGGATAACGTCACGCTGGGCTTGCGCAAGCTGCGCGGCATGCGGCGCGCCGAGGCGGAAGTAAAAGCGTTGCATGAATTGGCCCGCCTGGATATGGCCGAGCATCGCGATAAATATCCCGCGCATATTTCGGGTGGACAAAAGCAGCGTGTGGCGTTGGCTCGCGCCTTGGCAATGGACCCTACCGTCGTGGTGCTGGATGAGCCTACCTCGGCGCTCGACCCGGTGATGTCGCGCGAAGTGGCGCAATTGATAGACCGGCTGCATCGCGAGAACGTAACCATGCTGTGCGTAACCCACGATCTGGTGTTGGCCGGCGCCATTGCAGATCGGGTTACTTTTCTGGATCAAGGCATAATCCGGGCTGAAGACACCATCGCGCATCTATCGAACAACCATCAGGACGAACAAATCCGTGCTTTTTTCGGGCATAAGGAAACCCCGCGATGAGCGGATGGAGCGCATTCCTACGCGATTTATTCGAGCAGATGCCGCTTATCCTGGCCGGCCTGGGCCAGACCTTAACGCTCGCCGGCGTTGTTAGCATCACCGGATTGTTATTGGGCATAGTCGTCTTCCATCTCAGTCAAAGCCATTTCACCTGGATGAGACGCGCAATCCAGTCTTACATCTCTTTTTTCATCGGGATGCCCTTGATTGTATTGCTATTCCTGATGTATTACGGCTTGCCGCAGTGGGGCGTGTCCCTATCGCCATTCATGGTTGCCGTCATCGGCTTTACGTTTAATGTGGCCGCCTACAACGCCGCTTACCTCACCACCGCCTATAACGGACTCGATCACAGCGAAATCGAGGCGGCAAAGGCTCAGGGCTTCAATCCTCTACAAGTGTTCCGATTCATCACCTTGCCGCAGTTGCTGCGCTTATCGGTGCCTGCATTAACAAACCAGGTCATTTGCAATTTAAAGGATAGCTCGGTCGCCTTTCTGATTCAGTACACCGAATTCTTCGCCCGCGTGCAAGAGCTGGCCGCCACCAATTTCCAGTTCTTCCGCGCCTACTTGTTTGCAGCGCTGGTCTACCTGGCGTTGGTTTCCATGATTGTGCTGGCGGCACGCGTCATCGAGAAAAAAGTGGTTATTCCGGGGGTGTATCGTTAATCTTAAGCCGGAACAAACAGACGTTTAGACAGGATTTACAGGATGAACAGGATAGAAAACCCATCCTGTCAATCCTGTTCATCCTGTCATTGTTTTTTTAGAGCCGCAGAAAAATCACAGAACCTCTGCGCCTGAAGCGTTGATCGTTCCCACGCTCCAGCGTGGGAATGCCGCCCCGGACGCTCCAGCGTCGCGCAGCGTTACCCATCCAATCGGCAAAACCACAAAGCTGCTTTGATGATTCGCCTGCCGAAATATCTATGCGCTTACCGTTCTAATTCTAGCCGCCATATTGGGACGCTGGAGCGTCCCATGCGTGCGTTCCCACGCTGGAGCGCTCATCGTTACACACATCTTTGCAAGCAATAACTGTTGCTCAGGTCTATGCGAAAAAGACAACAGAAAAGCAGGCTTCGCCCCCCTCCCCGCAGGCGAGAGAGGGGGTGGGGTGAGG
>JBAYVP010000447.1:0-3882 GCA_041674485.1 Sulfuricellaceae bacterium | reverse complement strand
TTCCTCTGCGTCCTCCGCGTCCTCTGCGGTGAAAAAGGTTTTGTCTTTATGGGTTGCCGCCATGAAGATTGCCTGGGATTCATGAACATTTTCCATCATTGATTTTCATCATGAATTTCTGAGGACAAATTTACCCTGCCTTGATTGTCCAGTGCAGCGGCGCGCAAATATCGTTAACGTTATTTGCACATGGCGAAGCCTTTCAGCCATGTAGCTCGGCTGTGGTATTTTGACTCACGCGAAGGCGCGAAGCCGCGAAACGTATCGTCAACAAGCACACGAATTTCGCGTCTTCGCGCCTTCGCGTGAGTCATGTAGGTTGTGACGTTTCTTTACATAGCCAAAAACCGGGAATTTGAAATTCGATAAAAACGCTGTATTTCGACAGCCTAGGTCAATCCATGCTCACGAATCCCCTCCCCCCCTACCTCGCCCCCCCACTAGCCTTCGCCATCACCTGGCTAACCATCCACTGGCTATTGCGTAGCGGCCTGTCCAATCTGGCGATGGACGATCCCAACCATCGCTCGCTGCACACCACCGCCGTGCCGCGCACAGGCGGCATTGCGTTGATGATTGGGGTGCTGGCTGGTTGGAGCCTGTGGCTGCCGTCCTGGCTGTGGCTGCCGCTGGGTTTGAGCGTGGCGCTGGCGGCGGTTTCTTTTGCCGATGATTTGTTTGATCTTTCCGCCGGTTGGCGTTTTCTTGCCCATGTCCTGGCCGCCACCGTGCTGGTGGCGGCCAATTTGGGGCATTTTCCGCTGTGGCTGGGCGTTCCGGCGGTGCTGGTCGTTGTCTGGATGACTAATCTCTACAATTTCATGGATGGCTCCGACGGGTTGGCGGGCGGCATGGCGCTGTTCGGTTTCGGTGCTTATGGGGTGGCGGCGTGGCTCTCGAATGATACGGCGTTCGCCTGGGCAAGTTGGGTGATCGCGGCGGCTGCGGTGGGTTTTTTGCTGTTTAATTTTCATCCGGCGCGTATTTTTATGGGCGATGCCGGTTCGGTGCCGCTCGGTTTTCTCGCCGCCGCTTTTGGGCTGATCGGCTGGCAGCGCGGGCTGTGGCCGTGGTGGTTTGCGCCGCTCACGTTTTCGCCGTTCGTGATGGATGCCGGCGTCACGCTGTTCAAACGCATTCTGCGCCGGGAAAAAATCTGGCAGGCGCACCGCGAGCATTATTACCAGCGTTTGGTGCGCATGGGGCTTGGTCACCGCGTAACCGCGTTGCTGGAATATGCGCTGATGGCGGCTGCGGGCGGCTCGGCCTTGTGGGGAATGGGGCGCGGCGCGCTCATGCAGGCTGTGTTGTTGCTCGTCTGGAGTGTGGGCTATTTCGTGGCGATGCGCCTGATTGATATAGAATGGGCGAAATTTTCGCAATTATCGACCAAGCTGTGAGTCATAAAGTCAATTCCCGCACACTGCTCGCCTTCGCCCACGACATTACGGCGTCCGCCGTCGCGTGGTTTGCCGCCTATTGGCTGCGCTTCAATCTCGACATTCCGACGCCCTATTGGCTCCATCTGTGGCATTCCCTTGTCTGGGTCGTGCCGACGCAGGCGCTGATTTTCTGGGGGTTCGGGCTGTATCGCGGCATCTGGCGCTACGCCAGCCTGCCCGACCTGAAACGCATCCTGCTGGCCGTGATCGCCGCCACTCTGATTACGCCGCTGCTGCTGTATATGCTGCGTCTGGAGGAAACGCCGCGCGCGGTGCTGCTGTTCAATCCCATCCTGCTTGCAGTGATGATGGGCGGCAGCCGCCTTGCCTACCGCGCCTGGAAGGAGCATCGGCTGTACGGCCTATTGCAACGGCGCGGCGAACCGGTTTTGGTCATGGGCGCGGGCGACACAGCCGCCAATCTGGTGCGCGAACTGTTGCACAGCAATACTTGGCATATCGTCGGCCTGCTTGATGACGACACGCAAAAGCAAGACCGCCAGTTGCACGGCCTCAAGGTGCTCGGACCGTTAAGCGAATTGCCCGTGTGGGCCGGGAAAACCGGCGCCACCCATGCCATTATTGCCATGCCCAGGGTGCATTCCAGCGTGCGCCGACGCGCGACCGACTTGTGCCGTCTGGCCGGCGTGGCGGTGCTGACCGTGCCGGCGTTCGAAGATTTGGTAAGCGGGCGCGTCACCGTTTCGCAAATCCGCAAAGTGGAAGTGGACGATCTGCTCGGGCGCGATAAGGTCGTCCTGGATAGCCATGGCCTGCACGATATGATCAACGGGAAAACCGTCATGGTGAGCGGCGCGGGCGGCTCTATCGGCTCCGAGCTATGCCGCCAGATTGCCAAGTTCGAACCGGGCAGGCTGGTGCTGTTCGAACTCAACGAGCTTGCCCTGTACCGCATGGAGCAGGAATTCAACGAGCGCTTCCCCGATTTGCCCATTGTCTGCGCGATTGGCGATGTCAAGGACGCCTCGCGCGTCGGCGGGTTGATGCGGCATTATGCGCCAGCCGCAGTGTTCCACGCCGCCGCCTACAAGCATGTGCCGCTGATGGAAAGCGAAAATGCCTGGGAAGCGGTGCGCAACAATATTCTCGGCAGCTACACTCTGGCGCGCGCGGCGCAGGAATGCGGCGTGGAAAGATTTGTGCTGATTTCCACCGACAAGGCAGTCAATCCCACCAACGTGATGGGCACCAGCAAACGCTTGGCGGAAATGGTCTGTCAGGCGCTGCAACAGGAAAGCGGCACGCGCCTGATGATCGTGCGTTTCGGCAACGTGTTGGGCAGCACCGGCAGCGTTATCCCCAAGTTTCACGAACAGATTGCCAGGGGCGGACCGGTCACCGTCACTCACCCCGACATCATCCGCTATTTCATGTCCATCCCCGAGGCCGCCCAGCTTGTGCTACAGGCCGGGCTGATGGGGCGCGGCGGCGAAATTTTCGTGTTGGACATGGGGGAGCCGGTAAAAATCACCGACCTGGCGCGCGACATGATCCGCCTGTCGGGGTTTTCCGAAGACGAAATCAAGATTGTTTTCACCGGTTTACGCCCCGGCGAAAAGTTGTTCGAGGAACTCCTCGCCGACGGCGAACAGACGTTGCCCACCCCGCATCCCAAGCTGCGCATCGCGAAGGCGCGCATGGTCGATCCGCAATGGCTGGAGCGCTTTCTGGCGTGGCTGAGGCAGGACAATCCGCCCGATGAAATCGCACTGAAACAGGACTTGAGCGTATGGGTGCCGGAATACAAATGGCAGCACCAGAGCGGCGTTACGCCTTTGGAGATCAAGAATAAACGCGCATAGTGTTGAGTTGCGAAAAGCTTGCAACCTAACCTACCGGCTTGACGGCAGGAAGCGCATCGCACGCCAACTCTGGGGATAACACGCGACCGATGCGCCTCGTTCCTCGGCACATCCTACGGGCTAGGCTCGCTGAAACATCTCCACGGTGAAAAATAAAAGGCAAATTCAGACTTTGTGTTATCCTTCAACCTAGAAAGCTCAGTTGAACGGGCTGGAGTGTGCGGTTTTCCGGGTGCAGGGCATACCCGACGGCCTTCGGCCTGGGCACAAGAGGCGCGACGACGCGGAATGGTCGTTCCATTCCCTTCTCCTTCTTGAGAAGTTGCAACGCCGCCATGCGCCCGGAAAACCGTGCAATCCAGATCAAAGCGCTCTCACCATACGGGTGAACGCGGAATATATGACAAAGTTGTTTAGAGCCACTGTGTTACGCATCTTGGAAAGCGGTCAACTGAGCTTTCTAGGTTAAACCTAGAAAGCTCAGTTGAACGGGTTGGAGTGTGCGGTTTTCCGGGTGCAGGGCAAGGCGCAACGACGAAGAATGGTTGTTCCATTCTGAGGAGTTGCAACGCCGCCATGCGCCCGGAAAACCGTGCAATCCAGCCCGTAGCGCTCTC
>JBAYVP010000446.1:0-3903 GCA_041674485.1 Sulfuricellaceae bacterium | reverse complement strand
CTCGCGGGCGCGGCTTCCGCGTTGCAAATTGCTTGTGTGGAACAGCCACACGGCGCAATTTGCGCAGCAATCGCATCCCGCGAGACGCGGCTAAATCCGCAAATCGTGGCCGCGCAAAGTATACCCTGGCGATCTTGCAAACGCCGCCATCACGGCAGCAACCGCTTCGTCGATGTTCAACGAACTGGTATCCAGCAGACTGGCGTCCGCGCATTGTTGCAAGGGCGCCACGCTACGCGCGCTGTCGCGCTCGTCGCGCTGCTTGATGTCCTGCAAAATTTGCGAAAGCGGAATGTTATCACCCATTCCTTTTTCTATCAACTGCTTAACCCGGCGCTGCGCGCGCACCTCGGCGCCGGCGGTCAAAAAAATCTTGGTGGCGGCATCGGGGAACACCACCGACCCCATGTCGCGTCCGTCCGCGACCAGACCGGGCGCCTTGCGAAACGCCCGCTGCAAATCCAGCAAGGCCGCGCGCACCGCCGGGTAAGTGGCGATTTTCGATGCGCCGTCACCGCAGGTTTCGCTACGAATCGCGTCGGTCACGATTGCACCGTCGAGCAGCACGGCGTCACCGTCGAAACATATATCCAGGCTTGAAGCAAGGCGGCTCAAGCCCTCTTCGTCATCAAGCGCCGCGCCGCGCTGGAGCGCCGCCAGCGCCAGCAGACGGTACAGCGCGCCGCTGTCGAGAAAATGAAAGCCCAGCTTTCGCGCCACTAACCGCGCCACCGTGCCTTTGCCGGAAGCGGAAGGCCCATCGATGGCGATGACGGGAACGACGTCGGAAATTACTTTATTCATAGTGTCTACTCAGCAGATTTTCTCCTTTCTCCCGTAGGCGGGAGCAAGGTTGGGAATTCGTAACTTAACCAGTCAAGTTGTTGCATTTTTTGCGAAGAATGTGTCGTAGATCAAGCGCTGTCGCGGTTCTCCGGGTGATTTTTTCACCGTAGAGACGCTTCAGGCGCGGAGAAACACAACGGAGAATGAAACCATACCATTACTCTACAAAATCTCTGCGTCTGAAGCGTCTCTGTGGTAAATATTTTTTGGTTCCGGCAATTGTCCAGCTTAGGGAAAACGGGATGGATTGCAGCGCAGACTTTCAGTGTGGCAAGCGTATTACCGCGATGAGAACACCGACCGCAACCGTAATAAACGCGCCAAGCTTGATGATAAGGCGCAACTCCATCGCTTGCATATCGCTACGCAATGCCGCGATATCGGTCTTCAGGTCGGACTTCGTCGCGGCAAGGTCTGCACGCGTTGCCAAGCTGGAATCCAGCGTTTCGGCGAATGCGTCTTTCTGCGCTTCCAACGATGGCGGCGGACTGCTCGCGCGTCAGCCCGGCCTTTTCCAGGCGCTCGACAAACTTGAAGGTATCGAAAGTAATCGTGCTCATGAACCAGAGTATAGATGAACCGCTTGCAAATTCAAAACAGCAGCAACCGTATAGCAAGGTAAATTTGTTCTCCGCCCGGGGAAAAACCATTCACCGCAGAGACGCAGAGACGCGGAGGAAAAACAATGGGTTGTAGGATTGAATAGTTTTATCCTTTTCATTGATTTCTCGGCGTCTGAAGCGTCTCTGCGGTGAATAATTTTTTCTGGGCGAGAACAAATTTACCTTGAACCGTATAGCCTGACTCCTATGGATGTAATACACAACGGAGAGCGCGCAGTTGCAACGCCTATACTCGTGGTGTATTCATTCGACGTATATGCCTTGCGAGGCAAGGTATGGTTGTCGCGTATTTTTGCATCGGAGCCTGAATTTTCGTCCGATAACGTCCCGCGCGCCGTGTTACAATACGCACCTGCGGCATTTCGTTCCAGTCCTCGCGCCGCTGCCTATTTTGGCTTTTCAACCCCCACCCTTCTGCCTATGACTGGCGCCACTACCGGCGACAGGCCGATATTATTTCAGGAATACCATGTCTTTTGCCACCCTCGGCTTGTCCGAAGAAATACTGCGCGCCGTCACCGAGCGCGGCTACACCGAGCCTACGCCTATCCAGGCGCAGGCAATACCTGCCGTGCTTTCCGGCGGCGATCTGCTGGCCGGTGCGCAAACCGGCACCGGCAAAACCGCCGGCTTTGTGCTGCCTATCCTGCACCTCCTTTCCGACAAGAGCGTCAAAGGCCCCTCGGCAGGCCGTCCCCCGATACGCGCGCTGATCCTCATCCCGACCCGCGAACTCGCGGCGCAGGTGGAGGAAAGCGTGCGCGAATACGGAAAATATTTAAAGCTGAATTCGATGACGATGATAGGCGGAGTCAACATCAACCCGCAAATCACCAAACTGCGCAGCCGCGTGGATATTCTCGTCGCGACCCCAGGACGCCTGCTGGATCATGTCCAGCAAAAAACCGTCGATCTGTCGCATGTCGAAATCCTGGTGCTGGACGAAGCCGACCGCATGTTGGACATGGGCTTCATCCGCGACATCAAACGCGTTCTCGCGCTGTTGCCCAAACACCGCCAGAACCTGCTGTTCTCCGCGACCTTCTCCGACGAAATCAAGGCGTTGGCCGACGGCTTGCTGAACAAGCCGGCGATGATAGAAGTGGCGCGCCGCAACGCCACCGCCGAATTGATCTCGCAGAAAGTCTACCCGGTGGACCGCGAAAGAAAGCGCGAGTTGCTCTCCCACCTCATCAAGGAACGCAACTGGTTCCAGGTGCTGGTGTTCACCCGCACCAAGCACGGCGCCAACAAGCTCGCCGAACAACTGACCAAGGACGGCATCCCGTCGCTCGCAATCCACGGCAACAAGAGCCAGGCGGCGCGCACCCGCGCGCTGGCGGAATTCAAGAGCGGCACGCTACAGGTGCTGGTGGCGACCGATATTGCCGCCCGCGGCATCGACATCATCGAGCTGCCGCATGTGGTCAATTACGAGTTGCCCAACGTATCGGAGGACTATGTCCACCGCATCGGTCGCACCGGTCGCGCCGGCAGCGAAGGCGAAGCCTCGTCGCTGGTGTGCGTCGATGAATACAAACTGCTGTCGGACATCGAGCGGCTGATCAAGCGGGAAATCCCCGAAGAAGTCGTGCCCGGTTTCGAACCCGACCGCAACGCCAAACCCGAGCCTATCCAGAATGGTCAAAATCGCGGACAACGCACCGGCGCCCGCCAGCCGGGGCGCGCGGCTCCGGCCAAGCCCAGGAGCGGCGCAGCAGCGCCTCACGGCGGCAACACTGCCGTCAGGACGCCCGCGACGCGCCGTCCAGCAAGCCGCCATCACTAATTCGTCGGCGCTCGGAAATATAAAAATGGCCTACGATTCTGTAGGCCATTTTTATACCTTGCCTCGTCACAATCTACCGATTTAGCCGCGCAAAGTATACATTCAGTCGGGGTATCCCTTACTTGCCGGCCTTGGCGTCAGTCTCGCATTTCTTCATGAAGCTGTTTTTTGCTGCGCCCGCAAGCTTTTTCTCCGCAGCCTTGGCAGCGCAAGCGGCGCCTGCATCCGCTGCTTTCGCATCGTTCTCGCATTTCTTCATAAAGCTGTTTTTTGCCGCACCGGCGAGTTTTTTCTCAGTGGCCTTGGCTTCGCATGTGGCATCGGCGGCGAAGGCCAGGTTGGCGGTGAGCAAAGTGACCAGCGCGGCGAGGATTAGTTTTTGCATGGCAATTATCCATTTTTAATTGAGTGTTTTGTGGTTGGCTTAAAGATGCCAATCCCGCATCATTCTACCGCCGTTATGTCGTCGGGAACAATCCGCTTGAAATCCGCTGCCAGGGTAAATTTGTTCTCAGCACGGAAAAAAAACCGATTCACCGCAGAGGACGCAGAGGAAAACCCTCATGCTCTTCCTCTGCGTCCTCCGCGTCCTCTGCGGTGAAAAAGATTTTGTCTTTATGGGTTGCCGTCATGAGTCGAGCAGCG
>JBAYVP010000445.1:0-3914 GCA_041674485.1 Sulfuricellaceae bacterium | reverse complement strand
CATCGCCATCATCTCGCCGGACATCACGATGTAGATTTCCTGCGCCTTGTTCTCGCGAATCGGCATCGCGAAACCGCCGCACACCACGTCGCCGAGCACGTCGTAGGAAACATAGTCCACGCCATCGTAAGCGCCATTTTCTTCCAGGAAGTTAATGGCGGTGATCACGCCGCGACCGGCGCAACCCACTCCCGGCTCCGGGCCACCGGATTCGACGCACTTGATGTCACGGTAACCGACGCGCAACACGTCCTCGATTTCCAGGTCTTCCACGCTGCCGGCTTCGGCGGCCAGGGAGAGCACGGTGTCCTGCGCCTTGGCATGCAGGATCAGACGGGTCGAGTCGGCCTTGGGATCGCAACCGACGATGAGGATTTTTTGCCCCATTTCGGCAAGTGCTGCCAGGGTGTTTTGCGAGGTGGTGGACTTGCCGATGCCCCCTTTTCCGTAGAAGGCGATTTGTCTTAACTTAGCCATTTCCGTGCTCCTTATGTTGAAAAATGAAAAAAATTGTTCGGACGCAATTGCCCGGTGATAGGCTTATTGCAACGACCGTGCCACCCCCCATAAATCGATGCAATGCAATGATTTTATTTGACATTTAATTTTTTCTGCGACGCCGTGTACTATGTCGCAAAACCGACAATCGCAAAACGCAATGTCGGGAATGGCGCACCCCTGACGCCTGCCGGATTAATTCAAAACTGAACGATAATGCATTGTTTATAATAATATATTCAAATATAACGGGAGACTGGAACGAACCTTGCTCATGGGTTTAACGATATGGATACGCCGCCCGCCATCGCCAAGGATCACAGCACCAACCTGGTGGGCATCGCCACCGGCTTATTGGCGAGCACCGCGTTTAACGATTACCCGCTGCCGCTGGAAATCAACGGGGTGCGCGAAATGAACCGCCCGTTTTTCGAAAAACTGAAAGGAGCGCAATGCGCCGCCGATGCCGGGGAGATGTTCGAGCACTACATGGAACTGTTGTTCGGTCTTAACGGCGGCGCGCTGGCAGGGGACGAGGGTGCTAGCAAGCGGCGCTTTCGTTCCAGCTACTTGCGTCTATTGCAAGGCTGGGGGTTCGACTCCAACGGCGCGGAAGGCGCGGTGCTGAAAGGCTGGGTGGAAAGCCGCTTCGGGCTGCTGCCGAATTTCCACAAAGAAGCGTTGCGGCGCTTCCCGGAACATGCGTGGATGGTCTACATCGAGGAAAAGATGTCGAGCCGTTTCCACAACAACAGCATCAGCCTGCAACTCGACATTCTTTACGGCTTTTGCCAGTGGATGCTGGCGCACTGGCTGATGCCGGGCAAGAAGCATGTCACGCTGTATCGCGGCGTCAACGACTTCAAGGAGCACCAGATCGTCGAGCGCATCGACAAGCGCACCGTGGTGATGCGCCAGAACAACCTGGTGTCGTTCACCTTCGAGCGTATGCGCGCCGACGAATTCGGCGACACCATCCTGGAAGCCCAGGTGCCGCTGGTAAAAGTGCTGTTCTTCAATGAATTGCTCGCCAAACACCCGCTCAAGGGCGAAGGCGAATACCTGGTGATCGGGGGAGATTACCGGGTGAAAGTGCATTACTGGTGATGTGTGATGAGTGATGAGTCATGGGGTTTTGCCCATTACTCATCACCCATCACCCATTACCCCAAATTTACCCCAACCATCAAGGAGTTCCAAATGTCCGACCTCGCATCCATGCCGCTCGCCAAGTTGCAAGACCACCTGCTTTCGCCCATCGTCCACGGCCCGACCAAGGTTGCCGGACGCGTAGCGTTTCGCGGCGAAATGGCGCTCAAATTCACCCCTTCCCTGGCCGGCGAAAAACGCCCGCCCGAAACCAAGGCCGACCAAGTCATATTGGCGACGGAAGGCGACAAAATCACTTATTTCTCCTGCCACGTCGCTTCACTTGCGCACCTCGAACAGGTGATGGAACTCATGGGCGCGGACATGGTTCCCAGCGGTCGCTACTTCCTGTTCGCCGGCAATCTGGACATTTCCAAGAAGTACCTGATCGACATGAACGGCATCCCGTTCAACGTGCTGCCGCTTGACGAGGCGACGGTGTACAACGAACTGCTGGACCTGTTCTATCTGGAAAAAGGCGACCTCAAGAAAATGAGCGGCGAGGAAAAGATAGACGCGATCATCAAGGGCGCTTCCAGCTTTAACGGCAAATTCCCGTCGATCCCGTTCGCCCAGGCGGTCGCGGAAATGGGACCGGTGAAGGTGGCGGAAAATCGGCCTGTCTAGGTGAGGCGAGAGGGGGGAGGGGTGAGGCGCTGGAATTTTCGACTAATCCCATGACATCCTCACCCTTCGCCCTCCAGATACCATGACCCCCTCACCCCTCACCCCTCACCCCTCACCCGGTTCCCTCTACAACCGTGCCCTCGGCGCTTACCTCGGCCTGGCCGTGGGCGATGCGCTGGGTTCGACGGTGGAATTCCTCACCGCGCGCGAGATTAAGGCGCAGTATGGCGAGCATCGGGAAATGCTGGGCGGCGGCTGGTTGCGCCTGAAGCCCGGCCAGGTCACCGACGACACCGAAATGTCGCTGTCTCTGGGGCAGGCGATTATCGCCTGCGGCGGCTGGAATCTTAGCGCCGTCGCCGATGCTTACGCCGCCTGGCTCAAGTCCAAGCCGGTGGATGTCGGCGCCACCTGCCGTCGCGGCATCCGTCGCTACATGCTGCAAGGCACGCTGGAAACCCCGCTGTCCGACACCGACGGCGGCAATGGCGCGGCGATGCGCAACCTCCCGGTCGCGCTATGCACGCTGGGCGACGACCCGGCTTTCGAAAAATGCACGCTGGAGCAGGCGCACATCACCCACAACCACGCATTTTCCGATGCCGGCACGTTGGTGTTGGGGCGCATGGTGCAAACCTTGCTCAATGGCGGCGGCGTGAAGGAATGCCGCCCCCATGCCAATCGCCTGGTCGAAACCTATCGCCAGTTCAAGTTCGACCCCTACCCGAAGCGCGCTTCGGGCTATATCGTGGACACCGTGCAAACCGTGCTGTACCACTTTTTTTTCACCGACAGCTTCGAGGACTGTCTGGTCGAAACCGTCAACCGTGGCGAGGACGCCGACACCACCGGCGCGCTGGTCGGCATGTTGGCGGGCGCGCTCTACGGTGCGCAGGCCATCCCGAAACGCTGGCTGGACAAGCTCAATCCCGACATTGCCCGGAAAATACACAAACAAACCGCAGCATTGCTGGCGCTTGCGCCGATTACGCAATGCAACGATTAAACAAAGGAGAAACAAACCCATGCCCAGACCCAAAAAACACGTATTCGTCTGCACCCAGAACCGCCAGCCCGGCCATCCGCGCGGCTCCTGCCAGCAGAACAACTGTAGCGAAGTCGTCGATGAATTCATGCTGGAATTTCAGAGCCGCGACCTGCACGTCAACTACGCGCTGACCTTCACCGGCTGCATCGGCCCATGCGGCAGCGGCCCCAGCGTACTGGTCTACCCCGAAGGCGTCATGTACGGCAAAGTAACGCGCCAGGACGTGAAAGCCATCATCGACGAGCACCTGCTCGGCGACCAGCCGGTGGAAAGGTTAAAAGTGCCTGCGGAAATCTGGTGATGAAGATTGTTTTTTTGAGAAGCCCGGCTGCGTCAACAACACCCGTCAGAAAGCCCTGCTCGTTCAAGCCGGACACGAAGTGGAAGCGCGCAGCCTGCTCGATTACTCGTTCAGCGCGACAACGCTACGGTCGTTTTTCGGCATCCGCCCGTTGACGGAATGGTTCAACCTAAGCCGGACTATTGCCGGAACCAAAAACATTTACCGCAGAGACGCCGAGGCGCAGAGATTTTGTAGGGTAATGGTATGATTTTACCATCCGTTATATTTCTCCGCGCCTGAAGCGTCTCT
>JBAYVP010000444.1:0-3956 GCA_041674485.1 Sulfuricellaceae bacterium | reverse complement strand
GCTATTGCACAAAGCGAGTTAAAACAATAGGTTACGTAACATGATAAATCTTCTATTATTTTCGTAACTGATTGATTAATTAGAAGCCAATTACTGGCTTTGTGCGGTTGCTACATAATACCGCACCTTTCTTTTTAGTAACTTATCAACCAAGTCTTTACATTATTTGCGAAGAGTGTGTCGTAGATCAAGCACTGGCGCGGTTCTCCGGGTGATTCTTTTTCACCGCAGAGACGCCGAGGCGCGGAGAAATACAACGGAGGGTGAAATCATACCATTACCCTACAAAATCTCTGCGTCTCTGCGTCTCTGCGTCTCTGCGTCTCTGCGTCTCTGCGTCTCTGCGTCTCTGCGTCTCTGCGTCTCTGCGTCTCTGCGTCTCTGCGGTAAATATTTTTGGGTTCCGGCTTGTCCGGCTTAGTATCTAGAGGCTATAAGTCCCTTAACCGGTGCAAAGCTCAAACGGTGTATCGGGCTGGCGCCGTGGCGCTTAAGCGCCGCCAGATGCTCGGCAGTGCCGTAACCTTTGTGCCGGTCGAACCCATATTGCGGATAAACCCGGTGAAATTCAATCATTTCCGCATCGCGCGCCGTCTTGGCAAGTATGGAAGCCGCCGAAATCTGCACAACACTAGCGTCTCCCTTGACAATCGCTTCCGCCGGCATGGATAGCGCTGGGCAGTGCAGCCCATCGATCAGCGCCTTGTCGGGCGCCACGGCCAGGCCTTCCACCGCCCGTTTCATGGCCAATAGGCTGGCTTGCAGGATGTTGATCCGGTCGATTTCCTCCACCTCGGCGCGACCTATGGCCCAGGCCAACGCATGTAGACGAATTTCCTCAGCCAGTTTTTCCCGTTTCTTTTCGCTGAGCTTTTTGGAGTCCGCCAACCCCACGATGGGGCGCCGCTCGTCGAGTATCACCGCCGCCGCGAACACCGCACCGGCCAGCGGCCCGCGCCCGGCCTCGTCTACCCCGCAGACCAGCCATGCACTCGTCATGGCATAACCGCAGAGACGCGAAGACGCGGAGAAACGAATGCGTTGCCGCAATTTTCCGCATCGCCAAACAGGCGAGGCCAAACGACACCATAATTCATAGTTTTTTTCTCTGCGCCTCTGCGGTTAGATTGTTTTTTCCAGATGCAAATACGGCAAGATCGCCGCCACCGCCTTATCGGCGGTGTTTTGCTTCAGTTCGCGGCGCATGCGGGAAAACACCCCGGTCAGGCGCTCCCCCACCACCGGGTCTGCGATGATGTTCAGCAAGGCTTGCGCCAGGTTTTCCGGCGTCGCATCGTCCTGCAGGATTTCCGGCACGATGAAGTGCTTCGCCAGGATATTGGGCAGCCCCACATAAGGCAAATAGCCTTTACGCTTCATGATCCGGTAGGAAGCCTGCGACATTTTATAAGTAATCACCATCGGTCGCATGAGCAGGGCGGCTTCCAGCGTGGCGGTGCCGGAAGCCACCAGCACTGCGTCCGCCGCGATCATCGCATCGTGGGCATGGCCGAACAGGATGGTCAGCGGCAAATCCTGCGCACCCAGGCGGTAGAGCGTTTCCTCGAAATAAGTACGGGTTTCGCGGCTGACCAGCGGCGCCAGGAATTGCACATGCGGGTTCGCGAGGGCGATGGCCTGGGCGGTGCGGATATAAAGTTCCGCCATGTAATGCAATTCGCTCTGCCGGCTGCCGGGCAGCATGGCGATAATCGCCGTGTCTTGCGGCAGCTTGAGTTGCTCGCGCTTGGCATGCTTGCTCGGCGCCTCCGGCAAAAAATCCGCCAGCGGATGGCCGACGTAGGTGGCGGGTATCCTGGCCGCATCGTACAACGGCTTCTCGAAGGGAAAAATCGCCAAAATGCGGGAAACGGCGCGCCCGATCTTGCGGATGCGCTCACCGCGCCATGCCCAGATCGACGGGCTGACGTAGTGGATGGTCGGAATGCCACGCTTTTTAAGCTGAATTTCCACCGCCAGATTGAAATCCGGCGCATCCACGCCGATGAACACGTCCGGCGGATTGCGCTTGAAATAGCGTATCAGCTTGCGGCGAATCGCGAGAATTTCGAAGAAATGGCGCAATACCTCAATATAGCCGCGCACCGCCAGTTTTTCCATGGGAAACAGGGTGCGCATCCCCGCCGCGATCATCTTGGGACCGCCGATGCCGACGAACTCCACATCCGGCAGGTGTTGCTTGAACGCCTCAATCAAATGCGCGCCGAGCATGTCGCCGGAGGCTTCTCCCGCGACCATGCCGATAACCACCTTGCGGGCGCTATCCGGTGCGAAGATTTGTTGTTCCATCGTGCTAACGAATGATACCGCGCGACGATTGCGCCAGAAAATCGATCAACGCCTGGATTTCCGGACAGGCCTGCACCTGTTCGGACAGCGCTCGACTTGCCTCTTCCAGCGTGAGACCGGTGCGGTACAGCGTCTTGTAGGCGCGCTTGATGTTCGTCAGCGTAGCGGCGGAAAAACCGCGGCGCTTCAGGCCTTCGGCATTGATGCCGTGCGGCTTGGCGGTGTTGCCGGCGGCTGTAACGAAAGGCGGAATGTCCTTGAGCACCACGCTGCCCACCGCCGTAATGCTGTGCGCGCCGACATGACAGAACTGATGCACCCCGGTAAAGCCGCCGAGAATCGCGTAATCGCCGACATGAACATGGCCGGCAAGCTGGGCGTTGTTGGCAAAAATGGTGTTGTCGCCGATCTGGCAGTCATGCGCCAAGTGGACATAGGCCATGATCCAGTTGTCGTTGCCGACGCGGGTCGCACCGGCATCCTGAATGGTGCCGCAATTGAAGGTGCAAAACTCGCGGATGACATTGCGGTCGCCGATTTCCAGGCGCGTCGGCTCACCGTTGTATTTCTTGTCCTGCGGCGCTTCCCCCAGCGACGAGAACTGGAATATCCGGTTATCCCGACCGATCCGCGTGTGTCCGTTAATCACCACATGCGGGCCTATCCAGGTGCCGACATCGATTTCGACATGCTCGCCGATAATCGAGTAAGGACCGATACTGACATTGTCGCCGATCCGCGCGCCGCTATGGACAATAGCAGTCGGGTCTATCATTTCACGATTTCCCGCTTGGCGCACATCAGTTCGGCTTCGGCGACGATTTGGTCGTCCACCCGGGCCTCCGCCTTGTATTTCCAGATGCCGCGCATCTGGCGTTCGATTTTCACATGGAGATGCAATTGGTCGCCGGGCACTACCGGCTTTTTGAAGCGCGCGCCGTCTATGCCGACGAAATAGAAGATCGAATCGTCATCGGGCTTTTCATCCATGGTCTTGAACGAAAGTATGCCGGCGGCCTGCGCCAGCGCTTCCATGATCAACACGCCGGGCATCACCGGATAGTGCGGGAAATGGCCGGTGAAGAACGGCTCGTTGATCGTCACGTTCTTGTAGGCATGGATTTGCACGCCCGGTTCGCAGGAAAGCACTCTATCCACCAGCAGGAAAGGAAAACGGTGCGGCAAATGTTGCAAAATCTCATGTATGTCCAGGGTGCTCAAAATACGTCTTCCTTCATGATAAATTATTCCTGAATCAGCGCCGTAGGCTGGGAGGGCGTTCCTCACTGCCAGCCTGCGCGGGATCAAGGTGCGTTTTCCTTGCCTCGTTCCCACGCGCTGCGCTCATCGTTACACACAAGTGTCAGGCAAGTGCGGGCGCAGGTTTGCTCCCTTCTCCCGCAGGCGGGAGAAGGGCCGGGGATGAGGGTGTTTGCGTACAGGCAACCGTTGACTATGCGCAAACGCCCTCACCCCAACCCCTCTCCCGCCTGCGGGGAGAGCGAAGCGAGGGGGGCGGAGCCGGCTTTTGGGCACTTGTGTGATCAAGGTAGGACAGCCAGTTACCCAACTGCCCCCTCACGGATCCCTGCGTGCGGAATTCCCGCACAAGGCTCTTCAATGTTGTTCGCTTCGCATAATCGCTT
>JBAYVP010000443.1:0-3959 GCA_041674485.1 Sulfuricellaceae bacterium | reverse complement strand
CGGATGCGCACCTCGCGGTCCGGGTCGGCGCGCATTTTCAGCAAATAGCGTTGCGGCAGGCGCACCACTGCGGAAAAACGCACCGTCTCGTCGGGATCGTTAAGCAGCGGCGGCAAATGGAATACATCCACAAATTTCGCCGCAATCGCCCGCACCTCGAAATACGGGTGTGTCAGGTATTCCCGCGCCAGCTCCGGGTTCCACGAAAAAAAACGGTGTATCCGGCTGGCATAGCGATCATGCACACAAGCGCGGCGCAATTGGCATTTGCCCTCCGCCAGCAAATCGCGGTGGTCGCAAGCCGCGCATGCGACCGGCTCGCCTTGCCAGTCGAGCGCTTCTTCAATATCGGCCATCTAGAATATCGGCCATCTAGCCCTTGCGCCGTCCTATGCTCGCCGGGCTGATGGCCGTCACTCCCGGCGGACTGACTCTGCCGCCGCCGGCAGCCGTCTGCGAGGATTTGCACGCGCACCCGCCGCCGCCCGGATAAGTGAACCTGAACCCGGACTCCATCGGCGAATCGGCGAAATCGATATGGCACCCATCAAGCAGCGCCATGCTCGCCTCCGGCACGAACATCCTGACGCTCGCCAGTTGCACGATGCGCTCGCCTTGTTGCGGCGCCGCTTCGATACTGAATTCCGCACTCAACCCGGAACATCCGCCTGGACTCACGACCAGCCGGAAACCGCCCTTCCCGCCGCCCATGCGGATCATGCGACTCATAAAGGCTTCCGCATTGGGCATCACATTCATGCACATGATGCACCTCCTTACGCCGCGACGTAACGCGGCGCTTTGTCATCGATCACGATGCAGTCGGGAATCGGGCAGGCCGCAATGCATTGCGGCTCGTCGAAATAGCCTATGCATTCGCTGCACAGGGCGGCATCTATCCTGAACTGGCTCTTCTTCTCGTTGATCGCGTCGTTCGGGCATTCCGTCTCGCAAGCCGCGCAGTTGGTGCATTCGTCGACGATAATTTTGTAAGCCATGGTGATCTCCTTTCAGTTGATTGCGTAACAAATAAGCCTGCAGGAGCGACCTCCCGGTCACGAAAGGCCGCTCCTACCAAACATTCAAGCCGCCTTTTCCACCCTGCTTGCGCTACGTGCGCGCAGCCACGCCAGCAGCGAGGTTTCGATATATTCAAAGGCGTATTCCTCGACCGGTTCTATGCCGGCGGCAGCCAGTTCCTTTTTCGGGCACAGACCGACCTTGGCGACGAACACCGCCGCGCAATCCCGGATCATCCCGATCACGCCCTCCAGCACCTCCTCTTCGCCATAGCCACCCTGGCAATAGTGCTCGACGCGGCGTTGGCCGACATATTTAGCACCCGTAGCGCTCACCTCGTAAATCTGGAATTCGCCGGCGTGGCCGAAATGCTGATTGATACGTTCGCCGCCCTTGGTGGCGACCGCCACCAGATGACGAGCACCGAGCGCTAAGTGCTGAGTGCTAAGTGCGGCCAACTCGGCATCGCGCGCGGCTGCGCTGTCGCTGCGCTCTTTTTCCACATATTCGAGATAAGCCTGATGAGGCTGCGGGTCGTAGCGCACCTCCATCGCGGCGATTTTTTCGCCGCTGAATTCCGCCCCCCGGTCATCGCCCAGCAGCCCGACCGCATCGGCGCGGCACTGGCGGCAATGGCGCATCAGATTGGCGCCGCCTTCACATTGGTCCTGCACCGCCTTCAGCTCCTGCGGCGACGGCCCGCGCTGGCCGGTCAGGCCGTAATGGGTGCCATGCGCCGGGTCCGAGATCAGCGGCATAATATTGTGCAAAAATGCGCCGCGCGCCTTGACGGCCTGGTTCACTTCACCCATATGCCGGTCGTTCACGCCGGGAATCAGCACCGAATTAACCTTGACCAGCACGCCTTTCGCGGTGAGCATCTCCAGCCCGAGCAACTGGCGCTCGCTGAGGATTTTTGCCGCGTCGCGGCCATGCCGACGCTTGTGGTCGAAAAATATCCACGGGTAAATGTGCTCGCCGATTTCCGGGTCCAGCATATTGATCGTAATGGTGACGTGATCGATATTGAAATCGCTGATAGTCTGCACATAATCCGGCAAAGCCAGGCCGTTGGTGGACAGGCACAGCTTGATGTCCGGCGCTGCCTTCTGGATCAGCGCGAAAGTCTTAAAAGTCTTGGCCGGATTGGCCAGCGCATCGCCCGGCCCGGCAATCCCCACCACCGACAACTGGGGGATTTCCGCCGCCACCGCCAGCACCTTCTTCGCCGCCAGCTCCGGCGTAAGCTTCTCGCTCACCACGCCGGGACGGCTCTCGTTGGCGCAATCGTACTTGCGGTTGCAGTAATTGCACTGGATATTGCAGGCCGGCGCCACCGCAATATGCATACGGGCAAAATGATGATGCGCCTGCTCGCTATAACAGGGATGATTCTTAACCTTCTCCCACACCTCCGGCGCCATATCCGCCGGTCCTGACGCAGAGCCGCAGCTCCCTTTCGAGGCGCAACCCGCGCTCTTGCGTTGGTCGAAAATTGGAATAACGTTTGGCGACATGTCCTACTCCCGTTGTTTGGCTTCGAGTAGCCTTCAGCAACGACCGTGCCATTTAATGTTATTAATTTAAATCAACAACATATAATCGCAATCCGAGGCTGGCCCGGATGTCGCGAAATGAACAATAGGAGGATGTGTACGGGGGAATGTCGCGAACGTGACACAGGCCATTAATGCCTTGCACCGAAACGATGGCTTGGACTAGACAACGTGCGCCCAATGTACTAACATTCGTAGCGTTAACCATTTTTCAAGAAACCGCTGATGACCACCGCCCAACCCTCCATGCATCGCGCTCCCCGCTCTGCCCGTCTGGGACTACGCGCCACCCCGGAGCAGGAAACCGTGCTGCGCCGGGCGGCGGATGTCGCTCACAAATCGCTGACCGATTTCATCCTGGATAGCGCCTGCCATGCAGCGGAACAAACCCTGCTCGACCAGCGCCTGTTCATGGTTTCGGGTAGCCAATACCAAGACCTGCTCAATCTGCTGGAGCGTCCACCCGAGGACAATGCCGGCCTGCAAGAACTATTTTCCCAGCCCGCGCCTTGGGACGCCCGATGAATTTACGCCGTTGCGCGGCGCTGGACGCCGGGCATAGCCTGGAGGCTTTCGATTGCGGTAAAGCAGCGCTGAACGAGTGGCTGGCGCGCCATGCCCGACAGGCTCAAACCAGCGGTTCCGCAAAAACCTTCGTCGTCGCCGATGGTGAACAAGTCGCCGGCTATTACAGCCTGACGGTCGGTCAGGTAGACACGCTGGATGCGCCGGAACGCATCCGCAAAGGGATGGGACAATACCCGATTCCGGTGGTTATCCTGGCGCGGCTGGCGGTATCCCGTTCCCACCAAGGCCACGGAATAGGCCGGGGCATGCTGCAAGACGCCATCCGCCGCACTCTCGCAATGGCCGAACAAGCAGGAATACGCGCCATGCTGACACACCCGGCAGATGAAGAAGCGGCCCGTTTCTACCGGCGGTTCGGCTTTATTTCTTCGCCCCTGCGGGAACAGCAACTTTTGCTGCTTCTGAAAGATGCACGCCGGTTGGTTAAACCTAGATTCCTCTGTTGACCGCTTGCCAAAATGTGTAGCAAGTTGGTTCTAAACAGCTTTATCATACATTTCGCGTTTACACATTTAGTGAGAGCGCTACGGGCTGGATTGCACGGTTTTCCGGGCGCATGGCTGCGTTGCACAACTACAAGAGAAGAGAATGGAACAACCATTCTTCGTCGTTGCGCCTTGCCCTGCACCCGGAAAACCGCACACTCCAGCCCGTCCAACAGAGGAATCTAGGTTCAGACCACCTGATCTCAGGATAGACAAATCAATGGGTTATTGTATTTTGTCAGATTTATTTTGACCCGAAATTTGCAGAAAAAAATTTATATGTTGTTGATTATATTGCGTTGTATATTTT
>JBAYVP010000442.1:0-3987 GCA_041674485.1 Sulfuricellaceae bacterium | reverse complement strand
TTGTATTTCTCCGCGCCTCGGCGTCTCTGCGGTAAAAAAGAATCACCCGGAGAGCCGCGCCAGTGCTTGATCTACGACACATTCTTCGCAAATAATGTGAAGATTTGGTCGATAAGTGACTAAAAAAGCGTAGATTCATACTCACTTAAGCTTTTCCAATTGCGCCCGCAGTTTTTCCAGCGTCGCGGCAAAATTAGCCAACCGCTCCTGCTCTTGCACCACCACCGAGGCCTTCGCGCGCGCGACGAAACTCTCGTTGCCGAGCTTGGCGCGCGCCTTGGCGATTTCGCCTTCCAGGCGGGCGATTTCCTTGGATAGGCGGGCGCATTCGGCTGCTTTATCGATTTCGACCTTGAGCATCAGGCGCACTTCACCCACCACCGCCACCGGGGCATCGGCCTGCGGCAGTTCGCCCTGCACCACGGTGACTTCGGAAATCCGCGCCAGCGCTTGGATGTAGGGGATATAGGCGTCGATGTCGCCCACTGCGATTAACGGCGCTTTTTGCGCCGGGGACAGGTTCATTTCGCCGCGCAGGTTGCGGCAGGCGTAGACGATGTCCTTGAGCACGGCGATGCGGGCGTTCGCGGCGGCATCGATTTTGGCCGGGTCGGGCATGGGATAGCGGGAGAGCATAATGGAGGGCACGTCGCCGCCCTTCTTGCACTGCCCCACGCCGGTGAGGGGCGCCACTTTCTGCCACAGTTCCTCGGTGATGAAGGGAATGAGCGGATGCGCCAGGCGCAACGTCGCGCCCAGCACGCGCACCAGGGTGCGGCGGGTGGCCCGTGCGGAGGACTGAAAACTGAGGGCGGAAGACTGATCGTGAGGAAGGTCTTTTTCTGACTTCTGTCCTCTGTCTTCTGTCCTCTGTAGTTGGACTTTAGCCAACTCCAGATACCAGTCGCAATATTCGTCCCACACGAATTCGTACACGGCGCGCGCCGCCATGTCGAAGCGGTAGGCGTCGAAACCCTCGTTGACTTCCTTTTCCGCCTGCTGCAAGCGCCCGATGATCCAGCGGTCGGCGTCCGAATATTCCAGCGGCAGCGCATCGTCCTGCCCGCAATCGTGGCCTTCGGTGTTCATCAGCACGAAGCGGGTGGCGTTCCACAGCTTGTTGCAAAAATTGCGGTAGCCGTCGCAGCGTCCCAGGTCGAACTTGATGTCGCGGCCATGGGTGGCGAGGCTGGCGAAGGTGAATCTTAGTGCGTCCGTTCCGGCGGGCGGAAAACCGTTGGGGTAATCGGCGCGCGTGAGCTTGGCGATTGCTGTGGCCTGGGCGGGATTCATCATCCCGGTGGTGCGCTTGGCAAGCAATTCGTCCAGGCCGATCCCGTCGATCAGGTCTATCGGATCAATCACATTGCCCTTGGACTTGGACATTTTGTGGCCGTGGGCGTCGCGCACCAGCCCGGTGACGTAGACCTCGCGGAACGGGACTTTGTCGGTGAAATGCAGCGACATCATAATCATCCGGGCGACCCAGAAGAAAATGATGTCGAAGCCGGTGACCAGCACGTTGCCGGGCAAGAATGTTTCGAGTTCCGGTGTTTTATCCGGCCAGCCCAGCGTCGAAAACGGCCATAGCGCGGAGGAAAACCAGGTGTCGAGCACATCCTCGTCCTGGGTGAGCCGCTTGTCCGCGCCGGCCAACCGTTGGGCTTCCTGCTGAGTAGCGGCGACGTAGACGTTGCCGTCCTCGTCGTACCACGCCGGAATGCGGTGCCCCCACCACAGTTGGCGCGAAATGCACCAGTCCTGGATGTTTTCCAGCCACTGGTTGTAGACGTGCGTCCAGTTGTCCGGCACGAATTTCACCTCACCGTCCGCCACCGATTTCAGCGCGCGTTTGGCGAGGCTTTCCATCGACACATACCACTGGTCGGTGAGCATAGGCTCGATCACCGCGTGGGTGCGGTCGCCCCTGGGCACCATCAGCTTGTGCGGCTTGGTGTCCACCAACAGCCCCTGCGCTTCGAGATCGGCGACGATTTTCTTGCGCGCGTCGAAACGCTCCAGCCCCTGATATTCCGCCGGGGCGAATTCGTTGATTTTTCCATCAAGAGTAAGAATGCTGAGCGGTTCGAGATGATGCCTCAGCCCGATCTGGTAATCGTTGAAATCATGCGCCGGGGTGATCTTCACGCAGCCGGTGCCGAATGCCTTGTCCACGTAATCATCTTTGATAATGGGAATCGTGCGCTCGCACAGCGGCAGGCGCACATGCTTGCCGATCAAATGCCGGTAGCGTTCGTCTTCGGGATGAACCGCCACCGCCATGTCGCCCAACAGGGTTTCCGGGCGGGTGGTGGCGACCACCAGCGCTTCCGCGCAGCCTTCTACGGGATAGCAGATATGCCACATGAAACCGTTTTCTTCCTCGGAAACCACCTCCAGGTCGGAAACCGCCGTTTGCAGCACCGGGTCCCAGTTGACCAGCCTTTTGCCGCGATAGATCAGCCCTTGTTTATGCAGCGTGACGAACACTTCGGCGACCGCTTTCGACAACCCCTCGTCCATCGTGAAGCGCTCGCGCGACCAGTCGCATGAAGCGCCGAGTCGGCGCATCTGGCGGGTGATGGTGGAGCCGGACTGCTCCTTCCACTCCCACACTTTTTCCAGGAATTTCCCGCGCCCGAGATCGTGGCGGTTGACGCCCTGGGCGTCCAGTTGGCGCTCCACCACAATCTGCGTGGCGATGCCGGCGTGATCGGTGCCTGGTTGCCACAGCGTGGTGTCGCCCTTCATGCGGTGATAGCGGATCAGCGTATCCATCAGCGTATGCTGGAACGCGTGCCCCATGTGCAGCGTGCCGGTGACGTTGGGCGGCGGCAGCATGATGCAGTAGGCGGACGAACCGGCTTTTTCAGCGCCACCCGCTGCCGGCTTGAAATAGCCGTTGGCTTCCCAGATCGGATACCAGTGCGCCTCAATGGCGCTGGGTTCATAACTTTTGGCGAGTTCCATGGCGGGCGGGTTTAGAAAAACTAAGGAGCGCAATTATACCCAATTCGCCGAAAAACGGCGTTTAACACAGGCGATTGGATTTGTTTTGCCCGGATAGACCTTCCCTTTTGCCATGCCTGCGTTAGAATCCGGTGGTGAAGCGCAATATTCGCGCTTCATTAACCGACTTCCAGCGCATGGGTAACTTTAAAGATGACTTACAATCCTGACTTGAAAACAGCAGCTTTGCGTCATTTTAGCGATGGGCGAAAACTTCATGACGACAACCGGTTTGACAATGCCGGGTATCACTATGGTTTTGCGGCAGAATGCGCCCTCAAACATTGCTTGCGGAATGTCGGCGTCCGCGACGACGATGATGCAATTTGGAAGCATTTTCCTACTTTGCGAGATATTGCTCGTTTATCCATAAAAACCAGAAGTGCGGCGCCATTGCGGAAGGTGCTTGAACGGTCCAGCTTCATGCAGTTTTGGGATACAAAAATGCGCTATGCAACTGATGGGGCAATTGATGCGAAACGCGCGGAAAAATGGCGTAGCGACGCGAATGAAGTTATCGGCTTGCTATATACGCATAACTGACGAGGTCGAAAAATGAGTGATATTTTGCGCTTTGATGAAAGCCTCGTCGCCTTCTTGCAAGCATTACTTTCAGTTCTGAGCAAAGAACAGGTTCAAGCCGGGTGGATACTGCGGGATTCATCCGGGCGGCTCACATTTATTTCAGCCAAGGCATTATCCGTTTCGGATCGTTCTCAGGTCAGCGAACAAGTCAAAGAAACTTTACCTTATTACGCCAATGGGGATAACAGCATTCTCGATATTGACCAGCCGGGCGTTCGCGGGCTGGTCCAATCAGATAGCGCCTTTGTCGAAACGGTTTATCTGGGCAACTATGCCTTGCGCGGGGGAAATTGTCCGGATTGGATTGTTCCCAGCGGGATGCAATGCAAGGCGCAAATTGCGCCGCGTGGTCATTCTCACGCAAGCAATTTGCAACGCGGCAGTGCGCCCGCT
>JBAYVP010000441.1:0-4014 GCA_041674485.1 Sulfuricellaceae bacterium | reverse complement strand
TTGTTATCAATGTGCAACGCCCTCACCCCAATCGGCAGGGTAAATTTGTTCCCGGCACGGAAAAAACCGATTCACCGCAGAGGACGCAGAGGAAAAGCATGAGGGGGTTTCCTCTGCGTCCTCCGCGTCCTCTGCGGTGAAAAAGGTTTTGTCTTTATGGGTCATGAGTCGAGTCTTCAGCACAAATAATGTTAACGATATTTGCGCGCAGCTGTACTAGTCACTTACTGGCCAAGTCACAAGCAATTGGTGACAAGAACATATCGTAGATCAAGCACTGGAGCGGCTTTCCGCAAAAAACAATGACCGGATGGACTGGATTGACAGGATGGGTTTTCTATCCTGTTCATCCTGTAAATCCTGTCTAAACGTCTGTTGGCTTCCGGCTTGTCCGGCTTTAGGGTTATTCATGCTCGTGCGAACGCGCTGCATGGGTGTGCAGGTAGGCATGCGCCGGCGCCATCGGCGTCGGTTTGCCGACGAAATGCGGCATGAGCGAGCCGACCGCCATGCCGGCGGCGCTCATCAGCAGCCCTACCAGTTGCGGCGGCCAGTAGGTGTCGGGTTGTAGCACTTCCAGCAATATCCACGAAACCAGCCCCGCCGTCATCGCGAAATAAGCGCCCTGGGTGTTCGCCCGCTTCCAGTAAAGCCCCGCGACCAGAGGGATAAAAGCCGCCACCAGGGTGATTTTGTAGGCGTTTTCCACCATTTTGAAAATGCTGGAACCGGAATTCAGCGCGAACAGCAGCACCACTGCGGCGAAACACACGATCACGATACGCATCATGCGCAGGAAGGCGTGGTCGCCGATATTCGGAAAAAAGCCGCGCAGGATGTTTTCCGAAAAAGACACCGACGGCGCAAGCAACGTGGCCGATGAGCAACTCATGATGGCCGACAGCAGCGCGCCAAAGAACACCACCTGGGCGAGCACCGGGGTGTGCTGGAGGATCAGCGTCGGCAGCACCAGTTGCGAATCTTTTTCCAGCAATGCGTTAAACATCGCCGGATCAATCAGCGTGGCCGAATAGGCAAGGTACATCGGCACGAACGCGAACAGGAAATAAATCGCGCCGCCCAGCACCGAGCCGCGTATCGCGGTTTTCTCGTCCTTGGCCGAAGTGATGCGCTGGAACACGTCCTGTTGCGGGATGGAGCCGAACATCATGGTGACCCACGCGCCGATGAAAGGTATCCACGCGGAAAGCTGGGCTTCGGGGAAAAAATCCAGCTTGCCGGCCTGCGCGGCATGGCTAACCACAGCACCCACGCCGCCGGTCATGCCGCTGACGAGATAGCCGATATACAACATGCCGCCCATGATTACCGTCATTTGCACGAAATCGAGGATGGCCACCGACAACATCCCACCGAATGTGGTGTAGGTCAGCACGATCACCGCGCCCAGAATCATGCCGGTCTGCTGGTCGATGGCGCCGCCTGTGACGACGTTGAACACCAGCCCGAGCGCCTTGATCTGCGCCGACACCCAGCCGAGATAGGAGGCGACGATGCACAGCGTAGTGATAACTTCCACCGGACGGTTATAGCGCAGCCGGTAATAATCGCCGATGGTGAGCAGATTCATGCGGTACAGCTTGCCGGCGAAAAACACCCCGGCGAGTATCAAACACAGGCTGGAGCCGAACGGATCGGCAACCACGCCGCGCAGCCCCTCCTTGGTAAACGTGGCGGAAATCCCCAGCACCGTTTCCGCGCCGAACCAGGTGGCGAACACCGTCGCCATTACCACCGGCAGCGGCAGATGGCGCCCGGCGACGGCGAAATCCTTGGCGCTGTGGACGCGCGTTGCGGCGACCAGCCCGATGCCGATGGATACGAGAAGATAAAGAACGACGAACCAGAGCAACATGGGAGTCAAAGAGGTTAAATAATTATGAGCATATTATAAAGCGTCGATTTGGGTTGCGCGATATTTGCGAGCTAACGCGCAAGCCGTTTTCCCGCCGCTTGCGCTACCTGGATTATTTTCCGATTGGCGCAAGCACTCTCCCCACGCGCGACGTGTAGGGGAGGATATAATCATGCTGCGCTGATGCAGCATAATCTATTCCGCTGTATTTCAGCCCCCACTCATCAATTTTCAGGAACCTCATGCATACAGAAAGTTTTATCGCGGGCAAGGACGCCTCGCTGGAAACAACCATCTCTACCCTGCAAGCCAGACTGGAAGCGCTGGGTTTCCATGTGGAAGAACGCTCGTGGCTGAATCCGGTGGCCAATATCTGGTCGGTGCATGTCAGCGAGCGCGATTGCCCGCTGCTGTTCACCAACGGTAAGGGCGCTTCCCGCTTGGCGGCACTGGCGAGCGCACTGGGCGAATTTTTCGAGCGTTTGTGCACTAATTATTTCTGGACGCATTATTACCTGGGCGAGGAAATCGCGAACCGCGCATGGGTGCATTTCCCGCAGGAAAAATGGTTTCCGCCGGGCGATGGCGGCGATTGGCCGGAAGCGTTGCTGACGCCGGAGTTGCGCGATTTTTACAATCCGGAAAGCACTATAGCGACCGACATGCTGGTCGATGCAAATTCCGGCAACGAAGCGCGCGGCGTCTGCGCGCTGCCCTTCACCCGCTGCCGCGACGGCGCGACGGTGTGGTTCCCGGTCAACATCATCGGCAACTTGTATGTCAGTAACGGCATGGCTGCCGGCAATACGCCCTTTGAAGCGCGCACCCAGGCGCTGGCGGAAATTTTCGAGCGCCATGTGAAATTCCGCATCATCGGTGAAGGGCTGTGCCTGCCGGACGTGCCGGAACAAGTGATCGCCCGCTATCCGGCAATCGCGGCAGACATCCGTGCGTTACGCGAGGCCGGTTTCGGCATCCTGGTCAAGGATGCCTCGCTGGGCGGGCAATATCCGGTGATGAACGTGACCTTGCTCAACCCGGCGGATCAAGGCTGCTTTTCCAGTTTCGGCGCGCATCCGCGTTTCGCAATCGCGCTGGAGCGCGCGCTCACCGAACTGCTGCAAGGACGCGGGCTGAACGCGCTGGGCGGCTTTCCCGAGCCAGGCTACGACTTGGAGGAAATCGCCGGCGCGCAGAATCTCGAAGCCCACTTCGTCGATTCCAGCGGCATTATCGGTTGGAATTTCCTTGGAGACACGCCGGATTTCGAGTTTCACGACTGGAATTTCAGCGCGACCACCGAAGAAGACTACGCATGGTTGCTCGCACGCATTCACGCCGATGGGCGCGATGTTTACATCGCCGATTACACGCATCTTGGCGTCTATGCCTGCCGGATATTGGCGCCCGGCATGTCGGAGATTTATCCGCTGGCCGACCTGGAATGGGAAAACACCAGTGTCGGAAACGAAATACGTCGCGAAATTCTGCACTTGTCGGAATTGGACGACGAAGAGTGCGCCGATCTGCTGGAAGCGCTCAACGAAATCGGCCTGGACGATCAGCGCCCGGTAGCGGGCTTGATCGGTTTGGCGCCGGATGTCGGTACACTGTGGGAAGACCTGCGTGTGGGCGAACTGAAAACCCTGCTGGCACTGGCGCTGGGCGATGAAGAGGCGATCCGCGAAGGCTGCGACTGGGTGCGCCATTTCGAACAATTGGACGAACAACGCCGCCGCGTATACCGCTGCATCGAAAGCCTGCTGAACCTGGACGATGCCGACCACTACGACGCTGCATTACACAGCCTCTACGGCAAAGATACGCTGCATCAGGCGCAAGCCCTGTTGGAGGGGAAACAGCGCTTTTTCGGCTTGCCGTCGCCGGGCATGACGCTGGTAGGGTGCGACCTGCACCGGCGCCTGCTTGCCGCCTACGACAAGGCGCATGGGCATTAGGGCAAGAGGAGAATTGCCATGCACGGGATATCCCATCAACTCGCTACACCATCAACTCCAGGGTAAATTTGTTCTCGGAAATTCATGATGAAAATCAATGATGCCCAGCATTCATGAATCTCGGGCAAGTCGTAGGGTGGATAAGCGTAGCGCATCCACCGAATCGGCGTAGAAAGGTGG
>JBAYVP010000440.1:0-4015 GCA_041674485.1 Sulfuricellaceae bacterium | reverse complement strand
GTAACCATTTGATCCGTTGAAATATTATTTGGTCAAGTTGCGTGATGGGGAAACACCCCTAAGCATCACGAATTTTGATCAAAAACACAGCTTTTCCCATCAAGATAGTTGATCACACTCACGTCCTCCGCGTCCTCTGCGGTGAAAAATGATTTGTCTTTATGGATTGTCGTCATGAGTTGAGCAGCGTTGCGCTAAGTTTGCCTGGGATTCATGGATGTTTTCCATCATTGATTTTTATCATGAATTTCTGAGAACAAATTTACCCTGCTTACTTTAGCACTGTACCTTGCGCGGCCACAATTTGCGGATTATTGCGCAACCGGCTGCCCCGGATTCCGCTACGCTGCATCCAGGCTACTGAATAATTCCGCCGCCCAGGCACACTTCGCTGTCGTACAACACCACCGATTGCCCCGGCGTCACCGCCCACTGCGGCTGGGCGAATTCGATGTCGCAGCGGTCATTGTTAAGCCGGCTGATGGAGCACGGCGCATCGGCCTGGCGATAGCGCGTTTTGGCGGCGTAGACCCAGGCGGTATGCGGCGCGGCGCCGTCTATCCAGCTTAAATCCATGGCCGTGAGGCGATCCTTGAACAGCAGCGGGTGGCCGTGCCCCTGCACCACGATTAACTCGTTGCGCGCCATGTCTTTGCCCGCGACGAACCACGGTTCGCCTTCCCCGCCGATGCATAGCCCCTGGCGCTGGCCTATGGTGTAATAGGCCAGCCCCTGATGCCCGCCTACCGTGCGGCCTTCCGGCGTCACCATGGCGCCCGGTTGTTTGGGCAGGTAGCGCGCGAGGAATTCGCGGAACGGGCGTTCGCCGATGAAGCAGATGCCGGTGCTGTCTTTTTTGTCATGCACCGGCAGCCCTGCCGCGCGGGCGATTTCGCGCACTTCGCGCTTGTACATTTCTCCCAACGGGAATAGTGTTTTGGATAGCTGCGCCTGATTCAGGCGATGCAGGAAGTAGCTCTGGTCCTTGCCGCCATCCTCCGCCTTGAGCAGCTCGAAGCGTCCGAACCGTTCGCGCACCCGCGCGTAATGGCCGGTGGCGATTTTGTCCGCGCCCAGGCTTAAGCTGTGGTCGAGGAAGGATTTGAATTTGATTTCGGCGTTGCACAGCACGTCCGGGTTGGGCGTGCGCCCAGCCTGATATTCCGTGAGGAACAGGCTGAATACGCGCTCGCGGTATTCTTTGGCGAAATTCACCGCTTCGACCTCAATGCCGATCCGGTCGGCCACCGCCAGCACGTCCATGAAATCCTGCTTGGCCGGGCAGTCGCCGTCTTCCCCATCGTCGTCTTCCCAGTTTTTCATGAATAGGCCGACTACTTCGAAGCCCTGGCGCTTCAGCAACAGCGCCGCTACTGCGGAATCTACTCCGCCCGACATGCCCACCACTATCTTATTCATCCGGCCATGCTCCGTTTTGCCATTCTTCCAGCGGAAGCACTACCGCCGGGTGGCCGTTGTCGAAAAACCAGGAATCCACCGCGAATTCCCGGACGCCGTCCTTTTCCACGATATGCGCCGCCCAATGTTGACTGAGCAGGGACTGCAAGCGGTAGACCGGCTCCAGCACTTGGTGGAATTTCAGCCAACCGTTGCGCTCCATCAAGCGCAGGTAGGTCGTGGTGTTGCCCGATTCGTCGTGGCAATCCATGCGCCCTTCCACGCCGTCGTCGGCGAGATTGCCGCCCTTGTCCGCCCAGGCCGGCGTCTGCATGCCGGTGTAAGTTTCGAACAGGCCGATAGCCCTGGCGATGGCGGCGCGCTCCGCCGCCGCATCGGCGGCTGTCGCCAACAACAGGCGGATTTCTTCCATCTGTTGCGTATTGAACTCCACGATTTCGATTAGCGCGCAGTCGTAGTTGTAGCAGATCGGCGCTTCCACCCCGGCAAGCGCCGCGAAACTCAGGCCGAACAGCAACAGGAGCAGATAGGGGCGGGTCATTCGGTTAGGTGGGTGACCAACTCAAGGGGATAGCGCCGCCCCGCCAGATAGTCCTCGACACAGCGCAACACCAGCGGGCTGCGATGGCGCCCGGCGCAGGCGCGGATTTCATCCAGGCTCAGCCATACCGCGCGTATGATGCCGTCGTCCAGCGCGCGTTGCGGATCGAAACCGGTCAGCGCACCGCCATAGGCGAAACGCAGGTAAGTGACATCCTTGCGCGGATGATGCCAACGATAGACGCCCTGTAGCCATTGCGGGGAAAAGTGATAAGCGGTTTCTTCCAGCGCTTCGCGCACGGTTCCTTCCACCAAGGTTTCATCCTGTTCCCAGTGGCCGGCGGGTTGGTTGAAACGAACGCCGTCGTCGGTGTTTTCTTCGACCAGCAAAAACTTGCCATCCTGCTCGATCACCGCCGCCACGGTGACGTTGGGTTTCCAGATCATGCGCAATTCCTCGCAAAACTGGGAATTCTAGCGGATTTTTGGGGTTCTTGGGGAAAGGCGGAACCGTCCGATTGTCAATGCGCCGGCGCTGCCAGAAAAGCGAGCCGCGCCGCCTTTTTGCGGGCGTCCAGCTTGAGCGCCAATGCCACGCCAATCAGGAGCAGGCAGCCTGCCGCCAGGAAAGACAGGGTGAACGAGCCTGATTGCGCCTTGAGCATTTCCGAGAGCTTGACCATCACGAAGCCGCCCACGCCCCACGCGGTGAACAACATGCCGTAGTTCACGCCGAAGTGGGGCATGCCCCACAGCACCTTGGCATAGCTCGGAAAGATGGCGAGATTTGCGCCGTAGTTGAAGCCGATCAGGGTGGCGACCAGCACCACCAGCAATGCGCCGCTGGACTGGCTGGCATAAGCCGCGCCGAACATCAGCAGCGCCTGGAACAGGAATACGCCGGCGAGCACCCGGCTACGCCCGAATTTGTCCGCCAACATCCCGGCGACCACCCGACCGGAAGCGTTGCCGAGGGCGAGAATCGCCACCGCCAGATAGGCCATATCGCCCATGCTTGCCTTGGCCAGGCCGGAAATGCTGCCGATCACCATCAAGCCGGCACCGGCGCCGATGAAGTAGAGCACCCACAACATCCAGAATTGCCCTTTTTTCAGCAAGTCCAGCGGGTGTTCGGCGGGGCGCGGCTGGCTTGCGCCATGGGCGCGCGAATCCAGGCTGCCGGCGGGTTTATGGTCGGCGGGCGGCGGGACCAGCAGCAAGGATAGCAGCGACACGACGACGAGAAAAGCCATGCCGAAAAACAACATGGTGTGCAGCAGCCCATGCGCGCCGACCAGATAAGTCGCCAGCGGCGCGATGTAGGCCGGCGCGAGGCCGAAGCCGGCCACCACGATGCCGGCGACCAGTCCGCTCTTGGCGGGCGGGAACCATTTGAGCGCGGCGGGGGTGGCGGCGGAATAGCCGAAGGCCAGCCCCGCGCCGACCAAGCCGCCGAAGCCGATCACCCAGTTCCAATAGTCCACCGAATGGGCGATGAGCAGGAAGCCCATGCTGACCAGCACGCCGCCGATGAACGCGGTGATGCGCGCCCCGTATTTGTCCTGCACCCGCCCGGCGGGAATCATCGTGAAGGCGAACACCAGACAGGCCAACGCATAGGGGTCGTTGATCGCGGCGGGATGCCACGCGAAAGCGCCTTCCCCGCCGGCGGCAATGGAGCTTTTGATGAATTCCTTGAACGTGCTCCAGGAGTAAAGTATGCCCAAGGCCAGATTGATGCCCGTCCCAGCCGCGACGACCGCGATGCCCCGATTGAATTTCATTGCGCCTCCTGATAGATGTTGCGTTATGTTTGATGCCCCGCATCGGCAAACTGTTCGACCCGTTTCCTCGTTTCCACGCGCCGCGCTCATCGTTACACACATCTTTTCAATCATTTGATTACATGCAGAAAAGATGGAGCGTGGCATTCCCTCCCCTTCAAGGGGGGGGTAGGGTGGGGATGGGGTAGAAGGCGCAGACGACAATGTAAGATATTGATTTTAGTCTGTGTCATTCTACCCCATCCCCCTCCCGGCCTCCCCCTTGAAGGGGG
>JBAYVP010000439.1:0-4046 GCA_041674485.1 Sulfuricellaceae bacterium | reverse complement strand
GGCTGGATTGCACGGTTTTCCGGGCGCATGGCGGCGTTGCAACTCCTTGCAATGGAATGACCATTGCGCGTCGTTGCGCCTTGCCCTGCACCCGGAAAACCGCACACTCCAGCCCGTTCAACTAAGGAATTTAGGTTAAACGCTTCGCGAACTGTCGGGTCACCATCAAACCCAAAGACCATAATCCGCCCCATTTTCATGTGCAGATGAACGATGACCGTGAAGCCTGGGTGACGATTTCCACGCTGGAAATCCTGCATGGCAAGGTATCTGTGAGGGAAATCGCCGATGTACTGGATTGGGCGGAAGCCAACCGCGCGCTTTTATCCGATAAATTCGAGGAGTTGCAGCTATGAGCAGGGAACACTTTAAATTATCTGCGGTTACGCCTCTTGAGGGCTATCGCTTGCGCTTGACCTATGCCGACGATTGCAGCTTCGAGGTCGATTTGACTGAATGGGTTAAAAACACCAAGGCGCTGGCCGTCCTCAAAGATGGTGCTCTTTTCGATCATGCCAGGGTGGGCGTCGGCGGATGGTCGGTGGATTGGATTGAGGATGAAATTGATCTGGGTTCCGATAACCTGCGCAACTTGGGTGTCGAGCAGGCCGGAGGGATCGGCCATGAACGCATTTGGAACTGGCTGTATGAAACCGGCTTGTCGCTCGAACAAGGCGCGGAGGCGCTCGGCATTTCGCGAAAAATGCTGATTTACTACCGCGATGGCGAGAAGCCTATTCCGCGCCACATCTGGCTGGCCTGCCTGGGTTGGGACGCAGTGCGTCCACAGGGTAGCCGCCTACCGAAGAACCGGCCAACGGCGCAGCAATACGCTGTTTTGCACGCTTAATCCCATATTCCGCTGTTTGTATAGAATTTTATTATACTTCAATACGTTGCGACCTGTCCGTAGGTGCGAATAAATTCGCACCTACGACCACATCAACAGAGGAATCCAGGTTAAAATTTCTCCCATTCCTCATCCCTGTCGTCGGGAGTATGCACGGCGGGTTTCGCCGCCGGTTTGGGCAGCGCGGCGTGGTGGGCAGCGGACTTGCTTGTATGCCCGCCGGGGTGCGCCGGCGCCTTATGCGCGGGGGCAGCCGGTTTGGTTGCCGGTTTGACCGCAGTACGCGCTACCGCCATGCCCATGCTGGTCTTGTTATCCAGCTTGAACACGGCTACCGACTGGGACAGATTCTGCGCCTGTTCTTCCAGCGATTCGGCAGCGGCTGCGGCCTCTTCCACCAGCGCGGCGTTTTGCTGGGTGACTTCGTCCATCTGGGTGATGGTCTGATTTACTTGTTCTATCCCTGAGCTTTGCTCCACGGAGGCGACGGAGATTTCGGCCATGATGTCGGTGACGCGCTTGATGCTGGTGACGATCTCTTCCATCGTCTGCCCGGCTTCGCCGACCAGCTTGGTGCCGTTCTCCACCTTGTCCACCGAATCGCCGATCAGCGTCTTGATTTCCTTGGCTGCGGCGGCGGAGCGTTGCGCCAGATTGCGCACTTCCGCCGCGACCACCGCGAAGCCGCGTCCCTGCTCGCCGGCGCGGGCGGCTTCCACCGCAGCGTTCAATGCGAGGATGTTGGTCTGGAACGCGATGCCGTCGATCACGCTGATAATATCCACGATCTTGCGCGACGACTCGTTGATTGAACTCATCGTGCCGACTACCTGGGAAACCACTGCGCCACCCTTGCCGGCGACTTCGCTGGCGCCGATGGCGAGTTGGTTAGCCTGTTTGGCGTTTTCGGCGTTCTGCTTTACGGTGGAGGTCAGTTGTTCCATGCTGGATGCGGTTTCTTCCAGGCTGGAGGCTTGCTCCTCGGTGCGTTGCGACAAGTCCTGGTTGCCCACCGCGATTTCCTTGGAACCGGTGTTAATGCCTTCCACCGCACTCTTGATTTCGTCTACCAGTTTCTTCAGGTTTTCCACGGTGGCGTTGATGCCGTCCTTGGTCTGACCGAACAGGCCGGGGTAATCCTTGGTCATGGTCTGGGTCAGGTCGCCCTCCGCCAGCGCGTTGGCGACGCGGAGCACATCGCGCAGACCGGTGTCGGTCACGTTGGAAAGCTGGTTGAGCAATTCAGACAAGGTCTTCGTGTAGCCCAGCTTGCCGTTCATGTCCATCTTGACGCTGAAATCGCCCCGATTGGCGGCAGCTTCGACGATCTGCTGGATTTCAGCGACGATCTTCACCAGGGCGTCCACCGTGCTGTTCACGCCGGTACGGGTCTGACCGAACACGCCGGGGTAATCCTGGGTGATCTTCTGCGAAAGATCGCCGGCAGCCAGTGCGTTCGCAACGCGGGTCACGTCCTTCAGGCCGGTGTCGGTGACGTTGGAGAGGTTGTTGAGCAGTTCGGACAATTCTTTCGTATAGCCCGCCTTGCCGCTCAAGTCCATCTTGATGCTGAAATCGCCGCGTAACGCGGCGGCCTCGACGATGTTCTTGATTTCGGCGACGATCTTGCGCAGGTTTTCCTGCATTTGCTGCATGGCGGCCAGCAACTGGCCGGTTTCATCCTGACCATGCACTTCGATTTGGCTGGTCAAATCGCCGTTCGCCACGCGCTGTGCGACTTCAGCGGCTTGGCGGAGCGGGTGGGTAATCGAGATGACGAGAAAGTAGCCTATCCCGAGCGATGTGAGGGTTGCCACGACCGCCAGCGCCAGCATCAGCGTCTTGACCGACTTCGAGGTTTGCTCGGCAGTCTCGTAAAAAGACACGCCTTTTTTGTCTGCCCAGTCCTTGAGTGCCTTTACTGCGGCGCTGATTTCGGCAACCTTTTTGGCGCCATCCGTCTTGGTAATCGCAGCAGCTTCGTCGATATTGCCTTCACGCTTGAGGGAGATCACTTTTTCCCGGATGGGTTTCCACTCGCTGATGGGGCGGGTGATGTTTTCCACCATTTCCTGCGGGCCGAGAAAGCGCTCCTTGACGATTTTCATGTTCTCGTAGACGTCGCTTTCGGACTTGTTTACCGCTTCCGCCGCCTTGTCGATTTCTTCAGGGGTCTTGGCCAGCGCCACGTCCTTCATGCCGCGGTGCATGCGGATCAGGTTGCCGTCCGCCGCCAATATCCCGTTAGTCACCGCCATGGGATGTTTGTAAATCTTTTCGGTGAACTCCGCCAACTTGCCCATATTGATCACGGAAATCAGCGTGATGGCCAACAAAATCACGGTTAGAATCCCGAAACCCCATGCCAGCTTGGCGCCTACCTTCATGTTTGCGAGTGCCATTTTTACTACCTCCAAATGTTTTTGTCCGATAGATATTACGCCGTTGCCATGTCTACCAACTCCATGTCGCGGCTGGTCATGAGTTTTTCGATGTCCACCAGGATCAACATGCGCTCATCCACAGTGCCCAGCCCCATCACGTACTTGGTGTTGATGGCCGAACCGAATTCCGGGGAGGGTTTGATTTGCTCGGGATTGAGGGTGATCACGTCGGACACGCCGTCCACCACCATGCCAATCACCCGTTTCGCCACATTGAGGATGATTACCACCGTCAGTTCGTTGTATTCGACGTGGCCGAGATGGAATTTGATGCGCATGTCCAAAATAGGCACGATAATGCCGCGCAGATTGACCACGCCCTTGATGAATTCGGGGGTGTTCGCCAAGGTGGTTACCGTATCGTAGCCGCGTATTTCCTGCACATTGAGGATGTGTATGCCGTACTCTTCCTTGCCCAGCGTGAAAGTCAGAAATTCGTTGGTGCGGATGGATGCTTCCGATGAATCGGTTTGTGAAGGTGGCGCCATAGCATGATCTCCAGTTTGTTGATTCTTTATTGCCCCAAAGAACCATAAAGAATTGGATCGCCGAATTGACGGCGGGCGAATGGTTAAACCTAGAAAGCTCAGTTGACCGCTTGCCAAGATGTGTAACATGGTGGCACTAAACAACTTTGTCATCTATTTTGCGTGTACCCGTTTGGTGAGAGCGCTACGGGCTGGATTGCACGGTTTTCCGGGCGCATGGCGGCGTTGCAACTCCTTGCAATGGAACGACCATTGCGCGTCGTT
>JBAYVP010000438.1:0-4051 GCA_041674485.1 Sulfuricellaceae bacterium | reverse complement strand
CGGTTTTCCGGGCGCATGGCTGCGTTGCAACTCCTTGCAATGGAATAACCATTGCGCGTCGTTGCGCCTTGCCCTGCACCCGGAAAACCGCACACTCCAGCCCGTTCAACTGAGCTTTCTAGGATTATAGACTGGAGAAATAAAATGTGTCTGGCAATTCCCGTGCGTGTCACGGAAATCCTGGAAAACGACGCCGCTATCGTCGAACTCGACGGCGTGCGCAAGGAAATCTCGCTGGCTCTGGTGGAGGGCGTGGCGGTGGGCGATTACGTGATCCTGCATGTGGGCTATGCGCTCAACCGCCTCGACCCGGAAGAGGCGGAAAAAACCCTGAAGCTGTTTGCCGAGATGGGGGCTGAGTTGGCGCCGGCATGAAATACGTCGATGAATTCCGCGATGGCACACTCGCCCGCAAGCTTGCTGCGGACATCAGCCGCGAGGCCGATGCCAGCCGCAGCTACAACCTGATGGAATTCTGCGGCGGCCATACCCACGCCATTTTCCGCTATGGCATTCAGGATTTGTTGCCGCCCAATGTGCGCATGATCCACGGGCCGGGCTGCCCGGTGTGCGTGCTGCCTATCGGCAGGGTGGATAGCGCCATCCGTCTGGCGCGCACCCCCGGCGTAATCTTGTGCTCCTACGGCGATATGCTGCGCGTGCCCGGTTCCGGGCGCGTCAGCCTGCTCAAGGCCAAGGCCGGGGGCGGCGACATCCGCATGGTGTATTCGGTGGCCGATGCCGTGAAAATCGCTCAGGACAACCCGGCAAAACAGGTGGCGTTTTTCGCCATCGGCTTCGAGACCACCACGCCGCCCACCGCCGTTGCGATCCTTCAGGCGGAAAAGCTCGGGTTGGCGAATTTTTCCGTCTTCTGCAACCATGTCCTCACGCCGTCGGCCATCGCCGCGATCCTCGAATCGCCGGAAGTGCGCAAGCTCGGGATATTGCCGCTGGACGGCTTCATCGGCCCGGCGCACGTCTCCACCGTAATCGGCAGCCGGCCTTATGAATATTTCGCCTACGAATACCAGCGCCCAGTGGTTATCGCCGGTTTCGAGCCGCTCGATGTGATGCAGGCGATCCTGATGCTGGTGCGCCAACTCAATCAGGGGCGCGCCATTGTCGAGAACGAGTTCTCGCGCGCCGTCACCCGCGACGGCAATCTCAAGGCGCAGAAAATCGTGGCGGAGGTGTTCGAACTGCGCCGCGCCTTCGAATGGCGCGGCCTGGGGCTGGTGCCGTACAGCGGGTTGAAGATCAAGGAAAAATACGCCGCCTTCGATGCCGAACGGCGCTTCGACTTGCCTTACCATGCCGTCGATGACAATAAGGCATGCGAATGCGGCGCGATTATCCGCGGCGTGAAACGCCCGCTCGACTGCAAGCTGTTCGGCGTCGTCTGCACCCCGGAAAACCCCATCGGCTCATGCATGGTGTCGTCCGAAGGGGCGTGCGCGGCGTATTACACTTATGGGCGGTACAAGGAAGCGTAAAAATATTGAACCGCAGAGACGCGGAGGCGCTGAGAATGGCAACGCACAAGCAAATAGGTGCTATATTGTGTACCTCACTGGGTACTGGGGAATGTCATGGACTTTATCACCACCAAAGAATTGCGCGCTGAATCCGGCAAAGTATGGGCCAAGATTGAAGCTGGCGAAGATATTGTCATCACGCGTAATGGCAAGCCTTTTGCACTGATGGTTCATACTGAATCTGCCAGTCTGGAAAGCGATCTGCGCACTATTCGTGCTGAACGCTTTGCCGAGAATGTGCGCAAATTGCAACAACACTCCGTCGAAAAGGGGCTGAACACAATGACCATGGCAGAAATTGATGCCGAAATTGCGCTGGCACACAAAGAGCGAAAGGAACGCAATGCGGGCAGTCATTGATACCAACATTTTGGTATCGGCGCTGCTGACTCCCGACGGGATTCCTGCGCAATTGATTGCCGCAATACGCAGCCAAACCCTAACCCCAGTTGCCAGCGAGAATATTTTTGCGGAGTATGCGGAAGTATTGAACCGTCCAAAATTTGATTTCGCAAACAAGCGAACTGCCGACCTGCTTGAAGACTTGAAAGGATTGGCGCTGTTTCTAAATCCACAGCATATCCCACTCCAAGACTTGCCGGATGCGGACGATGCACCCTTTATCGCGGCTGCACTCACTGCAAATTGCCCTGTCATTACCGGCAACAGCAAACATTTTCCACAAGAAACAGGCGTGGAAGCGCTTTCACCAGCCGAAGCCTTAGCCCGTCTGCAAGCCAAGTAACTGCTGCAGCGACTCGTTTGTTTTAGGCTATTTTGTTTTGCGCTCAGCGGAATGTTGGGTTAACGATAAAGTTGTTAACCCAACCTAATTGGCTGCGCCCCTACGCTTGCTGTGGAATTATAGGGGCTACCAGCTACTGGGCTTTTGAATAAAATGCCGTAGGATGTGCCGAGGAACGAGGCGCATCGTTCGCGCACCCCATCGTTGCACGCGAGCGATGCAAGCGGTCAACGGAGGTTTCTGAGTTGAACCGCAGAGACGCAGAGACGCGGAGAATGGCAACGCACAAGCAAAGCGGGAAAACCTCTGCGTCTTTGCGCCTCTGCGGTAGAAAAGCTGTTGTGCTCCGACTTAGGACGAAACATGAATAAAATCAGAACCCGCTACATCCGCCCCCTCGACCTGGAAAACGGTCGCGTGGATATGACGCACGGCAGCGGCGGGCGGGCGATGGCGCAGCTGATCGAGGAGCTGTTCATTGCCGCCTTCGACAACGAGTTCCTGCGCCAGCACAACGATCAGGCGTGTTTCGCCGTGCCGCCGGGGCGCATGGTGATGGCGACCGATGCGCACGTCGTCTCGCCGCTGTTTTTTCCCGGCGGCGACATCGGCTGCCTGTCGGTGCATGGCACCGTCAACGATGTTGCAATGTCGGGCGCCGTGCCGCTGCATCTGGCGGCAAGCTTTATCCTGGAAGAAGGTTTTCCGCTCGCCGATCTGGCGCGCATCGTCGCATCCATGGCACATGCCGCGCGCGCGGCAAACGTGGCTATCGTCACCGGCGACACCAAGGTGGTCGAGCAAGGCAGCGCGGATGGTGTATTCATCACCACCACCGGCATCGGCGTGGTGCCGGAAGGCGTGCATATCTCCGGCGAGCGCGCCCGTCCCGGCGATGCGATTATCGTTAGCGGCCATATCGGCGACCACGGCGTGGCGATTATGTCGTTACGCGAAAATTTGCGTTTTGAAACCGCCATCCAGTCGGATACCGCCGCGCTGCACGGCTTGGTGGCCGATATGGTGGCGGCGGTGGCGGACATTCATTGCCTGCGCGACCCGACGCGCGGCGGCCTGGCTACCACCCTTAACGAAATCGCCGGTCAGTCGGGCGTCGGCATGATGCTGTTCGAGAGCGCGATTCCGGTGCGCGGCGAAGTCAGGGCGGCCTGCGAATTCCTCGGGCTGGATCCGCTGTATGTCGCGAACGAGGGCAAGCTCGTCGCCATCTGCCGCCAGGCTGATGCAGCCCCCCTGATTGCGGCCATGCGCGCCCACCCATTGGGAAAAGATGCGGCCATCATAGGCGAAGTCATCGCGGACGATCATCATTTCGTGCAAATGGAAACCGCCTTCGGCGGGCGGCGCATCGTGGATTGGCTCACCGGCGAGCAATTGCCGAGAATTTGTTAACGCCTGGGCAAGAATCCAAACCGGCGCCAAAAAAGCGTCACCGTAGAGACGCAGAGGTTGTGTGGTGTTTCTCAGCGTCTTTGCGTCTCTGCGGCTACCGTATGCACACAAGCCAACTCAAACCGTTCATACTTCGACAGGCTCTCAAGAAACAGCTTTTTTAGTCATAAATATCAATGGTGTAAATAACAACAATGGTCGCATATAAGTCCTTAAACGAGCGCCAAACAGTAACCATAACCCCTGTTTATTGCCAACGCCTTTCGGCCAGCGGGCGAATATTTTACTCAGAAGGGTGTCAGGCTGGCTATGCCCGACGCTTGCGCCTCAACGAAGCCCGGAATGCATGGAACGG
>JBAYVP010000437.1:0-4068 GCA_041674485.1 Sulfuricellaceae bacterium | reverse complement strand
ATCGTGTACCTGAATCCCGATCAACGCGTCACTGAAAAAATCACTCAAAAGGAGGAGAACAAAGGGATAAAAATACAGCTTGATTGAAACCATTTAGGCGACAACTAGCTTGACAGCTACCGTGAGCGATGTTCGCCCGCACGGCGGGGCTCCTGCATCACTCGAATTCAAGGTGACACCCTCGTGATTGATCGGATTGACTGCGGCCTTTTCAGGATCAAATTCTATTTCTAATATGAGCTTCGGCAACCCTATATTTTGAGGCAACACAGCTCATCTGGATCAATAGAGATCACACTCCGCTAACCATGCGCCCTACCGGGCGCTCCCGGATTCCGCAAGCTACCATCCGGGCTACTTTGGGGGTAGGCAACGGAATGGTGCGGCGATTTCACTATAACCGCAGCTCCCGCAGCCAATGCCCGAATGCATGCACGGCCAGAGTCCTGTCCTTATGAGCGTAGCCCGGATGGAGCTTGCGGAATCCGGGGCCGCCGATAGGCGGAACGAATGGCACGGAACGCCGCCTGTCATGCGCCCTACCGGGCTCACGCATGTTTCCTCCCTTTGTTGCACCGTTGCAACCCATACTGTTTGAAATGTTATTTGCTGAAATAACTAGTTGCGCTATAGGGAATACCCTGTTTTTTGGAGAGGCACCCTGTAAAGTTTACAGGTATGCAAGGGGCGATTATGGGGGTATAAAGGTGCTGCTGGGCGAAAAATCACTTCAGTTGCCCAGGGCAAGCGGATATTTCGAGGTTAACGGCAATTTTTCAGTGGAGAAGGATATGGAAACGCGCAGAATATTTATATCAATCATTATGTTGGTCATGCTTTCAACAAGCTATTTGGCCTGTGCCGATATAATAGGCCAATCAAGTAGCAATGCAATAGAAGGGTCTTACATTGTAATATTTAAAAAGGATGCGGGCTTGGTGCTGCCAGCAAATGCGGCGAACCGGGCAAAAGGTAAAGTCCATTTTGGTGAACACAGCAATGGCCAGAGCAAAAATGAATTGGCCTCCATGTTGGGTACAACAGGCGAGGTAGCCTCAATTTTTGAGACTATTAATGCTGTCCATATGAAAATGGACGCTAAAGAAGCAGAAAGGCTGAGCCGGGATAAACGAGTACTGAGCATCGAGCAAGATAGGACGGGAACAATTCAGTCTAGCCAAGCTAACCCAGGTTGGGGGTTGGACAGGCTGGATTCATCAACCCCCACTTTAGACGACACCTACAATTATTCGAACACAGGATCGGGGCGCATCATATATATTCTGGACTCGGGATTAGCCTTGTCCAACCCAACTGTGGCTGCGCAATTCGGTGGACGTGCGTCAATAGTCTATGATCGTAATGGAGGCGATGGTAACGATTGTATTGGGCACGGCACTATGGTAGCCAATATCGCAGGTGGAAACACCTTTGGTATTGCAAAAGGTGCAACAATAATAGCCGCAAAGGTAACGTATGATTGCATTGGCACTTTTGACTTAAGTGCAGAAACTAATTCTTTTAATTGGTTGGCGGCAAACGCTTTGCCAGGGACGATTGTTAATGCCAGTCTCTCTTTGTCAAATAATGATTGCAACAATCCGTTTAAATCTCCAGCACTAGAGGCGTCCGTCAAAGCTGCACATGACGCTGGAATTATTGTTGTTGTGTCAGCCGGAAACGATGGTTGTAATACCGACAACTATTCGCCAGTGAATATTCCGCAAGCGTTTGTCGTCGGGGCAACAAATTCCCAAGGGCTTTCTGTGGGACAGGACAGGAAAGCGGATTTTTCCAGAGTGGGTTGGAACATATCAGCTTTTGCTCCGGGGGATGATACTGTTCGGACGATGAATCATAATGGTTGGACGATAGGAGGTAGAGGGACATCTTTCTCCGCCCCCTATATCGCTGGAATATTTGCGGTTGCATGCCAGGCGGCTGGGGCGTCATATTGTAACACAAGGGGCACAGCAAATTTGTATACAGACCTGAGGAATACCGGGACATTGGGCACAGTCACAAATACAGACGGCACCCCATTAACCGGCGCAACATCTAGATTCATAAGGCAGCAATGGTAATTTGTAACGCATAATTACCCCCATTGCAATCCATTTGTCATGGGGTTGCTGATGGGGCATAAATCCTTCCCGGCTCGCAATTGTATAAATCATTGGAGGCTTATGATGCGCTATCTGAAATTCCTGTATTTCGCACTATCCATCGCTTTATTGCCAATCAACTTTGCTTGGGGGGCGGATATTTCGGAGTATAAAAACGGATTACTTACGATTCCCAGCGTCAGTACGGCTGAGCAGGTCGGCATGTATCAGGATGTCACCTTTAAACTTACCGAACAAGGTTTATGGCAGCTATTAAATTTGAGAACTATTGGCGTTGGTATGGTAACTTCAGGCCTCGGTCTGACGTTTTTAGGAAGAGTTGATATGATCAAGACCGATTCTTTTCCGGTACAAGTATTTTTACGTGTAGATGGAGTATTGGATGACTGCTTTGATTCCAGCTTGGGACGAATCAATCAGCGGCTGGAAAACAATCGGTTCGATGTCGCAATCACTTACAATTCATTTGTTTCCCGCCCGCCACCGCCACCAGGGCAAGGGGTAGCCTGCACGGCAGGTCTTTCATCCTTTTTTAAAACCATACCTTTACCTGTTTACGGTTTAAGTGCCGGGATTTATTCATATAGCGTGAACGGCAAGATAAATGGCACATTTGAATTAACAGCAGACAATAAACTGCCAGGGGACTATTGAAGTAACAAGCTGGGGCGCGGCTTTGGAGGAATACGGTTTTATTTGGCTTCGTTTCTGTCGCCGACGCATCCGCCTGGATCTTGGCCAATGGAGGAGCTGTTCCCGTTTTATGGTGTGGTTATTCGATAAAGCGTATTCACGCTCCGAATCTTTAGGGGGCAATATGGCAACCCAAACAACAGCAACAACAGGGGACAGACCACGGTTTTCGGATGTCCAGACGCGCAACCTCAGCGGCGACCGCGCGGAATTCCTCGGGCGTAACGGCACGTTGCGCAATCCCGCCGCCATGCATCGCTCGCGCCTTTCCGGCAAAGTGGGCGCGGGACTGGACCCGTGCGCCGCGATCCAGGTCAATTTCGAACTGGCCGTCGGGGAAGAGCGCGACATCATCTTCCGCCTCGGCGTCGGGCGCAATACCGATGACGCCGGCAATCTGGTGCAGCGTTTCCGCGGCGCCATGGCGGCGCGCGGCGCGCTGGAAGGCGTGTGGCGGCACTGGAACCGCACACTCGGCGCGGTGCAGGTGGAAACGCCCGACCCGTCGGTCAATGTGATGGCCAACGGCTGGCTGCTATACCAAACCCTGGCGTGCCGCGTCTGGGCGCGTAGCGGCTACTACCAATCGGGCGGGGCTTTCGGCTTCCGCGACCAGTTGCAGGACGTGATGGCGCTGATCCACACCGAACCCGGATTGGTGCGCGAGCACCTGCTGCTGTGCGCGAGCCGCCAGTTCCTGGAAGGCGATGTCCAGCACTGGTGGCATCCGCCGTCAGGTCGCGGCGTGCGCACCCATTGTTCGGACGATTACCTGTGGCTGCCGCTGGCGGTGTGCCGCTATGTGACGTGTAGCGGGGATACCGGCGTGCTGGATGAGACGGCGCACTTCCTGGAAGGTCGCCCAGTCAATCCCGAGGACGACTCCTACTACGACTTGCCCGGTCGCTCCACCCATACGGCCAGCCTGTACGAACATTGCGTGCGCGCAATCCGGCACGGACTGCGATTCGGCGGGCACGGCCTGCCGCTGATCGGTTCCGGCGACTGGAACGACGGCATGAGTCTGATAGGGATAAACGGCAAGGGCGAAAGCGTCTGGTTGGGATTTTTCCTGTATGAAGTGCTCAGACAGTTCGCCTCAGTGGCCAGCGCGCACAACGACCCTGCCTTCGCCGAACTTTGCCTGATGGAGGGCATTCAACTGCGCCGCAACATCGAGCAGCACGGCTGGGATGGCGCGTGGTATCGCCGCGCCTACTTCGACGACGGCACGCCGCTCGGGTCAATT
>JBAYVP010000436.1:0-4072 GCA_041674485.1 Sulfuricellaceae bacterium | reverse complement strand
TGTCGTCGTTCGGAATTGAGCTGTCGCCAAAAATGTGCCGCAGTTCCGGGGCAGCTGCGCGCGTTAAGATGCTTTCCTTACGGGTTTACCGAATGTTTACAAAAAATGCAACGACTTGACTGGTAAGTGACTAAATTCCTTAGTTGACCGCTTGCCAAGATACGTAACAAGGTGGTTCTAAACAGCTTTATCATGCATTCCGCGTTCACCCGTTTGGTGAGAGCGCGACTGGCTGGATTGCACGGTTTTCCGGGCGCATGGCGGCGTTGCAACTGCAAGAGAAGGCAATGGATAACCATTGCGCGTCGTTGCGCCTCTTGTGCCCATACCCGACAGCCTTACGGCTTGGGCACAAGAGCCGCAGGCTGTCGGGTATGCCCTGCGCCCGGAAAACCGCACACTCCAGCCCGTTCAACTGAGCTTTCTAGGTTGAAGGCTGCCTGGGACGATAACTTCCGTCGTAACGTATTGTTCGCATGAAAACTTTAATACGTTTGCCCTGGTTCCAGTATTCCGCCACCGCTTTACCACCCAAATCTGGGGTAAAATTCCGCCGTGCCCACCCTTCCCACATCGCCCCCCGATATGCCACTGATTTATGCGCGTGAATCCGCATGAGCGCGCGGCGCAATGACCCTTGCCCGTGCGGCAGCGGGCAGAAATACAAGAAATGCTGCGGCCTGCCGGAAAATGCCGCTGCACCGCAAGCGGCGGTCGATCCCCATGCGTTGTTGCAGCAGGCCATGCGTCATCATCAGGCGGGACAACTGGCGCAGGCGGAAGGTCTTTACCGGCAGATTCTCGCTGTGCGTCCCAAGGACTCCAATGCGCTGCAATTGCTTGGGCTGATCCATCACCAGAACGGACAACATGCGCTGGCCGCCGAACTCATGGGCAAGGCTGTCGCGCAAAATCCCGGTGTCGCCGAGTGGCAGGTTAACTTGGGCAGCGTGTATGTTGCGCTGGATGATTGGGATGCGGCGCAGCGCCATTACCGCGCCGCCATCCGGCTCAACCCCAGTCTGGCGGAAGCCTATGCCTGTCTGGGCGGGGCGCTGTTGACCTGCAACCATCCAGTGGAGGCGGCAGAGCATTTGCGTGCTGCACTGCGTCTCAATCCCGCGCTGGCGGAAGCCGAACTCAATCTGGGCATTGCGCTGCACCGACAGGGCAAGCCGACTAATGCAGCGACGCATTACCGGCAGGCGTTGCAACTCAGGCCGGATTATGCGGAAGCCCATTTCAATCTCGGCAACGCGTGGCAGGATGAGGGAGAGATAGAGCGCGCCATTGCCGCGTATCTCCAGGCGCTGGCGCTACGTCCCGGTTATGCGAAGGCACACGTCAATCTGGGCAATGCGTTACGGCGGCGCGCACGTATTGATGACGCCATCGCCCACTACCGTAGCGCCATTGAGGCCGCGCCCGATTTTCCCGATGCGTACAGCAATCTGGCCGCCGCATTGCTTGCCAAAAAAGGCGGCGCGGCGGAAGCCGCAATACATGCCCGCCGCGCAGTTGCGCTTGCGCCGCACCACGCCGACGGCTGGAACAATCTGTGCGCTGCACTACAAGCCGGTGGCGACCTGCGGGAAGCCGAGGCGGCGGGACGGCGGGCGGTCGAGCTTCAGCCCGGCCTCGCCGCTGCCCACAATAATCTGGGTAGCGCGTTGCAGGAACAAGGGCGTGTGGATGAGGCCATCGTTCACTATCGCCAGGCTGCGGTGCTGGATCCCGCTTACCATGCGGCGCACAGCAACTTGTTGTTTGCGCTGAATTTCATGACCGGCCAGGATGCCGGGCAGGTGTATGCGGAACACCTGGCTTGGGGAAATCAGAGGACAGAGGACAGAGGACAGAGGACAGAAAGGCGTCTTGACGTTGCTCCTTTGCCCTCTGATAGCTCCCGTGCTCCGATACGGGTCGGTTATGTTTCCCCTGATTTTCGCAGTCATGCCGTCGCTTGGTTTATCGAGCCAGTGTTGGCGCACCATGATAAGGCCGGATTCGACATTTACTGCTATGCCAGTGTGGCCGAGCCGGATCAGGTGACTGCGCGCTTGCACAACCTGGTTCCCCACTGGCGCGACATTGCCGCAATCGGCGACGATGCGGCTGCGGCGCTGATCCGCGCCGACCGCATCGATATTCTGGTCGATCTGGCCGGGCATACCGCCGGCGGGCGTTTGCCGTTGTTTGCGCACAAGCCCGCGCCGCTGCAAATGGGCTATCTGGGGTATCTGAACACCACCGGCCTGGCGGCGATGGATTACCGCATCAGCGACGGCGTGATGGACCGGCCTGGGTTGACCGAAGCTTACCACTGCGAAAAGCTGATCCGCCTGCCGCATAGCCAGTGGTGTTACCAACCGCCTGCGGATAGCCCGCCGGTCGGGGCGTTGCCTGCGTTGGCAAATGGTGGCGTCACTTTCGCCGGCTTCAATAATTTCGCCAAAATCACGCCCACCATGATTGCGCTGTGGGGACGGATTTTGCAGGCGCTGCCCGCCTCCCGCCTGCTGGCGCCGGTGAAAGATACCGAGGTCGCGCGTGCCGCTTTCGGGCGGATTTTCGCACCACTGGGGATTGACATCGGACGGGTGGAATTCCTGACAACGCTGGGTTTCGAGGATTATTTGCGACTGCACCAGAAAGTGGATATCGCTCTCGACACTTTTCCCTACAACGGTGCAACGACTACCTGCCATGCGCTGTGGATGGGCGTGCCGACCATCACGCTCAGCGGCGCCAACCCGCCGATGGCGCGCTCCGGCGCCAGCCTGCTGGCCGCCCTGGGGCTGGACGAATTCTGCGCGAGCGAGCCGGGGGAATATCTCACCATCGCGGTGCGCTTGGCGAACGACCTGGAAAAGTTGAACCATTTGCGCCAAAACTTGCGCGCGATGATGCTAAACTCGCCGCTGACCGACGCGCGGCGTTTTACCGCCGACCTGGAGGCCGCCTACCGCCGGGCATGGCGCGAGTGGTGCGCGCAGGGGAATGAACCGGCCCAAGCCCCTTGAACATTAACCGCAGAGACGCAGAGACGCAGAGAGATAAATGAGTTACAACAATCTTCCGCCTCACCAAATAGGTGATGTCGCACGATAGCATAACTCATTGTTTTTTCTCAGCGCCTCTGCGTCTCTGCGGTTCAACTGAGTTTTTTAGGATTATCGTTTTAGCTTGAACCGCATGCCCGCCAAATTGCCGTTTTCCGCCGTTATCATTGCCTTTAACGAAGCGCGCCGTATTCGGGACTGCCTGGAAAGCGTCGCGTTCGCCGATGAAATCGTGTTGGTGGATTCCGGCAGCACCGATGGGACGCAGGAAATTGCGTTACAATACGGCGCGCGCGTCGTTCATCAGGCGTGGCTGGGCTTCGGCAGGCAAAAGCAGTTCGCCGTTTCCAGCGCCGCGCACGATTGGGTGCTGTGCCTGGATGCGGACGAGCGCGTCAGCGACGAACTGCGCGCCGGCATTGAGGAGGCGCTACGCGAGCCGCCATATCATGCTTACCGTTTTCCGCGTTGCAACCGTTTCATGGGGCGCTGGCTGAAGCACGGCGAAGGCTATCCCGACTGGAGTTTGCGTCTGTTCCACCGCGCCCATGCCCGCTGGAGCGAGGACGCGATCCACGAAAAAGTGCTGGCGGACACCACGGTGGGCGCGTTGCACGGCGACCTGCTGCACGAATCCGAGGAAAGCATCGCGTCCTATCTGGACAAGCAGAACCGCTATACCACCTTGCAGGCGGAAACCCTGCACGGGCAAGGCAAGCGCGCCCATGTCGGCCAATTGTTCGCCAGCCCGTTGCTGCGCTTCGTGAAATTCTACTTGGTGCGGCGCGGCTTCCTTGATGGCGTTCCGGGATTGGTGCATATTTTAATCGGCTGTTTCAACAGCTTCGCCAAATATGCCAAGCTGATGGAACGGGGCAAGGAACATTAACCTAGAAACCTCCGTTGAACGGGCTGGAGTGTGCGGTTTTCCGGGTGCAGGGCATACCCGACGGCCTTACGGCCTGGGCACAAGAGGCGCAACGACGAAGAATGGTTGTTCCATTCTGAGA
>JBAYVP010000435.1:0-4076 GCA_041674485.1 Sulfuricellaceae bacterium | reverse complement strand
CGGAAAACCGTGCAATCCAGCCCGTAGCGCTCTCACCAAACGGGCACACATGAAATATATGAAAAAGCTGTTTAGAACCATTATGTTACACATCTTTGCAAGCGGTCAACGGAGGTTTCTAGGTTCAAGCAATGCTGAATCCTCTCCCTGCGCTATCCCTGCTCCAGCTTTCCGGAAAACAGCGTTGCTGCGACGATCAGCGCGCCGCCCAGCCATTCCCTCACGCCCAGCGCCTCGTTCGCCAGGAAATAGGACGACACGGCGGCCACTACCAGTTCGAACAGGAAAATCACGATAGCCTGGTTGGCCGGCGTGTGGGCCAGGCCGTATTGCGTGATCACCGTGACCAGGAACATGATCGCGCCGAGCGCCAGCAATAGTGTCCAATCTGCCGGGGCTAGGCGCGACACGACGGCGAATTCATCCGGATAAAAGGCCATCGCCAACAACGATAGCAGGCTCACCCCCGCCCACACGCTCAGCGATTTTAAATTCACCGGGATTTCCTTGCCGCGCCGCGACAGCACGTTGATCGCCGCGAACGTCAACCCCGCCGACAACGCCAGCCATTCGGCGCTGTTGCGTGGCAGCGGTGCGCCCAGGTGCGACTGCCACAACATCGTCACCGCACCGGCGAAGGCCATACCGATAACCAGGTAGCCGTAACGGTTGGGACGCTCATTCAGCAACAAGCGGGCAAAAATCACCGTCCACAGGGGCGACAGGTAAAACAGCAGCAGCACCCGCATGACTTCGCCATGCAGGATGGCCAGGACATAGGCGAGGTTGGTCCAGCCGGCGGTAAATCCTATGCCCAGCAACATCCAGCGGAAGTCGCGCACGCGGGAAAGCTGGCGCCGAAAAAACACGACTCCCACCAACAAGGGAATCGAATAAGTGAAAAAACAGGATAGCGCACCGGAAACCCCACTTAATTCCAGCAGGCGATAGGGATACCACACCAGCCCCCATGTCGTCGCGCCGAAGAGCAAGGCGGAAACCGCCAGAACTTTCTGTTTGGATGCCACCGATTACGCCTTATAATTTGCGGTTTTCCGTTTCGACAAAACGTCGCATGAACCCCAACCTCGACCGCCTGCAAACCTATCCATTCCAGAAATTGCGGCAATTATTCCAGGATATTACGCCAAACCCGGACTATCCGCCGATCAACCTTTCCATCGGTGAACCCAAACATGCCACGCCGCAATTGGTGACCCAGGCGTTGACGGAAAATCTGACGGGGCTGTCCAATTATCCCACAACCCAGGGCGGCAATGCGCTACGGCAAGCGATCAGCGCCTGGTCTGAGCGGCGTTACGGCATCCCGCCGCTTAAACCCCACACGCAAATCCTGCCGGTCAACGGCAGCCGCGAGGCGCTATTCGCTTTTGCCCAGGCGGTGATTGATCCAACCCGCCCCAAACCGGTGGTAATCTGCCCCAACCCGTTTTACCAGATTTACGAAGGCGCTGCATTGCTGGCAGGCGCCGAACCGTATTTCATCAACACCCTGCCGGAAAACGACTTCCGCCTGGATTACGACCGCGTGCCGGAGGACATCTGGCGGCGCACCCAACTGGTTTACGCCTGCTCGCCCGGCAACCCGACCGGCAAGGTGATGGACATCGCCGAATGGTCGCAATTGTTCGATCTGTCGAGCAAATATGGCTTCATCATCGCCGCCGACGAGTGCTATTCGGAAATCTATCCAGAGGAGCACTTGCCGCCGCTGGGTGCATTGCAGGTTGCCTACCAACTGGGCGGCGAGGACTACGGCAGGCTGGTGGTGTTCAACAGTCTTTCCAAGCGCTCCAACGTGCCCGGCATGCGCTCCGGTTTCGTCGCCGGCGGCGCCTCCCTCCTGGAAAAATTCCTGCTGTACCGCACCTACCACGGCTGCGCGATGAATCCGGCGGTGCAGGCGGCAAGCGCCGCCGCGTGGAACGACGAAGCGCATGTCGTCGAAAACCGCCGCCTGTACCGCGAAAAATTCGCCGCCGTAACCCATGTGCTGGCGCAAACGCTGCCGGTGGCGCCACCGGACGCCTCGTTTTATTACTGGATACGCACGCCTATCCCCGATACCGAATTCGCGCTAGGCTTGCATCGTAACTATAATGTGACGGTGTTGCCCGGTAGCTTCTTGGCGCGCGAAGCGCACGGCGCCAATCCGGGGCAAAACTTCATCCGCGTAGCCCTGGTGGCGCCGCTGGCGGAATGCGTGGAAGCCGCAGAAAGAATCCGCCAATTTGTCGCAACGCTGCCGTAGGGATTTTTGACACGTTCGGACTCATGCCTTGCGCGGGGGAAATTGTCCGGATTGGATTGTTCCCAGCGGGATGCAATGCAAGGCGCAAATTGCGCCGTGTGGTCATTCTCACACAAGCAATTTGCAACGCGGCAGTGCGCCCGTTGGGGGCAATCCAACCGGACAATTTCCCCCGCGCAAGGCATATTACCAAGGAAAAAACATGAAAGACCTGCAAACGATTATCGATGAAGCCTTCGAGCGCCGCGCCGACATCACGCCGCGCAATGTCGAACCGCATCTCAAGGACGGCATCGCCCAAGTAGTGGACATGCTGGACAAAGGCCAACTGCGCGTCGCGGAAAAAATCGACGGCGACTGGGTTACTCACCAGTGGATCAAGAAAGCCGTGCTGCTGTCGTTCCGCATGGAAGACAACTTCTTCGTCAAGGGCGGTTTCACCAACTACTTCGACAAAGTGCCGTCCAAATTCGCCGACTACAACTCCAAGGATTTCCGCGACGGCGGTTTCCGTGTGGTGCCGCCGGCAGCGGCGCGCAAGGGCGCCTACATTGCCAGGAACGTGGTGCTGATGCCCTCTTATGTGAACATCGGCGCCTATATCGACGAAGGCACCATGGTGGACACCTGGGCCACCGTCGGTTCCTGCGCCCAGATCGGCAAAAACGTCCACTTGAGCGGCGGCGTCGGCATCGGCGGCGTGCTTGAACCGGTGCAGGCCGGCCCCACCATCATCGGCGACAACTGCTTCATCGGCGCGCGCTCCGAAGTGGTCGAGGGCGTGATTGTCGAAGACGACAGCGTGATCTCGATGGGCGTGTTCATCGGCCAGAGCACCAAGATATACAACCGCGAAACCGGCGAAATCAGCTACGGTCGCGTCCCCGCCGGCTCGGTGGTGGTCTCCGGCAGCCTGCCCTCTGCCGACGGGAAATACAGCCTGTATTGCGCGGTGATTGTGAAGCAGGTGGATGCGAAAACGCGTTCCAAGGTGGGGATTAATGAGTTGTTGCGGGGGATTTGAACCGCTGATAATGAGGTCTACTTTACGTTGATCCGTAATACAGCGCTTTCAACATCTATACTTTGCGCGGCCACGATTTGCGGATTTAGCCGCGTCTCGCGGGATGCGATTGCTGCACAAATTGCGCCGTGTGGCTGTTCCACACAAGCAATTTGCAACGCGGAAGCCGCGCCCGCGAGACGATGGATAAATGCGCAAATCGTGGCCGCGCAAAGTATACGTTCACTGGCCCCGGCTATTTGTGCGCAATCCGCTTGCTTACGCTTCTGGTTCCACATCCAGACAACCATCATTCTTCTACGTACTTCAGGGTGTGGATGATGAAATCGATCTCGACTTACAGCGTTTTCACCGAGTATTGGTTGATGTATTGCGCTTATCCACCCCTATTGGCTTGAGGTTTGTTGTAGCTATTCTTGATTGAAAACGCTGTATTTAACGATGCAAACCCAAACATTGCACGAGTCGGCACAGACAGCCTGATGAAATAAAATCCGTTCATCCTGAGCTTCGCGGAAGGATCGAAGGATGAACGGATTTTATTTCATCAGTTTTGCCTACGGCGAGCTTGCCATCTTGCTCCGTTCATCCTTCGACAAGCTCAGGACGAACGGAGCAAGATGGCAAGCCCGGATGATTTTACCCACGCAATTCCACGATTTTACCCACGCAATTCCACATTGAACCACAGAGGTTTCACCAACTATTGGTTGATGGATTGCGCTTATCCACCACCATTGGCTTGATGTTTTTTGTGACTATTCTTGATTGAAAACGCTG
>JBAYVP010000434.1:0-4095 GCA_041674485.1 Sulfuricellaceae bacterium | reverse complement strand
TTCCTTGCTGAGTTTGCCGTTGAGCACCAGCACGGTTTTTTCCTTTTCCGAGAGATGCACGCCCTTGGGTTTGCCGCCGCCCAGCACCGTCACTTCGACCATGCACGAGCCGCATTCGCCGTTTTGGCACTCGTAATGGATAGGCACCTTGTGTTCCTGCGCGACGGAAAGCAGGGTGCGGCGGTCGCCGGCCACGGCGTAGACGGTGAGGTCTTTTTTCATTGCCGGGGAGGAAAACGTGATATTTGCCATAATTAACTCCGTGAGAGGTGAGGCGATAGGGGTGAGACGAAAGGCGAAGTGGGTTTCCCCCTCACCCCTCTCGCCTCACCCCTCACCGCCGTTAACGCACAAATTCGAAGCTTGTGCCGGTGATGCTCTTCCGGTCGAGTTCGTCCAGTATCTTGTCGAGCACTTTGACCAGTACGTTCAGGCCGCCCTGGTAGCCCCAGATCGGATAACGGTGGTGGTGGTGGCGGTCGAAGATCGGGAAGCCGATGCGGATCAGCGGCACTCCGGTGTCTTGCTCCAGCAATTTGCCGTGGGTGTTGCCGATCACGAATTCAGCCGGTTCGGTCGCCAGCAGCGAGCGCATGTGCCACAGGTCCTTGCCCGGATAGAGCTTGGCTTCCTTGCCGAACGGTGAGCTGTCGAGCAAGGCCTGCATCGTCACTTCCCAGCCCTTGGGCGCGTTGCTGCACAGGATGTGGGTTGGTTCCGCGCCGACTTCCAGCAGGAAGGCGGTGAGGCCGTAGACCATATCGGGGTCGCCGTACAGCGCAACCTTTTTGCCGTGCAGGTAGGCTTGCGAATCGGCCAGTGCGTCCACCAGGCGACCGCGTTCCAGTTCCAGTTCCGCCGGGATCGGCTTGCCGGTGATGCGCGACAGCTCCATCAGGAATTTGTCGGTGGCGGTGATGCCTATCGGGCAATGCAGCTTGACGATTTCCTGGCCTTTGCCGGCGGCGTATTCGCAGCTTTTGTCCACGCAGTAGCCTTGCAGCGCGATGGTGGCCTTGGCGTTGAGCGCGTCCTTGGTGTCTTCGAGCTTGGTGCCGCCGTGGAACATGCTGAATGTGCCGTTGGTCGGGGTGTCGAACACGTCGCTGGGGTCGGACAGCAGGGTGTATTCCACGCCCATCAAGTCCATCATGCGCTTCAGTTCGCGGTTGTTGCCGACGCAGTAGCCGTCGAAACCGCCCATGATGTTGACCTTGTCGTCGGCTGTGCGCTCCCGGCCTTCCCAGAAGTGGGTGAGGATGCCTTTCATCATGTTGTCGTAGCCGGTGACATGGCTGCCGACGAACGACGGGGTGTGGGCGAACGGCACGTCGAAGGCTTCGGGTATCGCGCCTTTGGTCTTGGCGGTTTTGATGAAGCTGTCCAGGTCGTCGCCGATAACTTCCGCCATGCAGGTGGTCGAAACCGCAATCATTTTCGGCTTATACAGGTTGTGGGCGTTGGCCAGCCCGTCCACCATGTTGTTGAGGCCGCCGAATACGGCTGCGTCTTCGGTCATGGAATCCGACACGCAGGAGCTAGGCTCCTTGAAGTGGCGGTTGAAGTGGCTGCGGAAGTAGGCGATGCAGCCTTGCGAACCGTGGCCGTAGGGCAACGTTTCCTCGAAACCGGCGGCGCACAGCACCGCACCCAATGGCTGGCAAGCCTTGGCCGGGTTGATGGTGAGCGCTTCGCGCTTGAAGTTAAGCTCGCGATATTCCCAGCCCTTGGTCCACTCTTCGATGGATTTGATTTTCTCCGTCGAGTTGGCTTCCTCGAAGACTTTCTTGCCTTCGCGCGAAGCCACGTATTCCGGCTGATTGAATAGCTCGTTATGGTCGAGAATGTTTTCGGCATTCTGCATGATAAATCTCCTTAAATCTCGTGAGGCGTGAGGCGTGAGGGGGGAGGCGAAATGTGCGGCGGTTTAGCCTTACCCCTTAGCTCTTACGCAATCTTTAAATCTCGTGAGGCGTGAGGATAGAGGCGTGAGGCGAAACATGTGGCGAACTACGCCTCACCCCTCACGCCTTACCCCTCACCTAATCATTCCTTCCAGGGCGCCTTGGTCATTTTCCACACCGGGCTGTTGATCGCCATGTCCATGTCGCGGGCGAAGATGGCGAAGCCGTCGTAGCCGTGATAGGGGCCGGAATAGTCCCAGGAGTGCATCTGGCGGAAGGGGATGCCCATCTTCTGGAAGATGTATTTTTCCTTAATGCCGGAGCCGACCAGGTCGGGCTGGATTTTTTCGGCGAATTTTTCCAGTTCGAAACCGGAAACGTCGTCGTAAATCAGCGTGCCGTCCTTCACATAATGCGCGGTGCGCTGGTAGTCGTCGCCGTGGGCGAACTCGTAACCGGCGCCGACGATTTCCATGCCTAAGTCTTCATAAGCGCCTATGGTGTGGCGCGGACGCAAACCGCCGACGTAGAGCATCACGGTTTTTTTGTCGAGACGCGGCTTGTACTTGGCAACTACCGCATCCACCATGGGCTGGTATTTGGCGATCACTTTCTCGGCGTTTTCCTTGATGGTGTCGTCGAAATGGGCGGCGATGGCGCGTAAAGATTCGGCGATTTTGCTCGGGCCGAAGAAGTTGTATTCCATCCAGGGTATCCCGTATTTCTCTTCCATGTGGCGCGAGATGTAGTTCATCGAGCGATAGCAGTGCAAGAGATTCAACTTGACCTTGGGGGTCTTGAGCATTTCCGTCAGCGTGCCGTCGCCGGACCACTGCGCCACTACGCGCAGGCCGATTTCCTCCAGCAGGATGCGGGACGACCAGGCGTCGCCGCCGATGTTGTAGTCGCCGATAATCGCCACGTCGTAGGGGCCGGTTTCATGGGTCACTTCGCCCTTGTCCAGCACCCAGTCGCGCACCATGTCGTTGGCGATGTGGTGCCCGAGGGATTGCGACACCCCACGAAAACCTTCGCAACGCACCGGCACGATGGTCTTGCCGCATTCCTTGCCTTTTTTCTTGGCAACCGCTTCGATGTCGTCGCCGATCAGGCCAATCGGGCATTCCGACATGATGGAAATGCCGCGCGACAGCGGGAAGAGCTTATTGATCTCGTCGAGCATCTTGTCCAGCTTTTTGTCGCCGCCGAACACGATGTCCTTTTCCTGGAAATCCGACGTGATTTGCATCCCGACGAAGCTGTCCACGCCGTTCTGGCCGCCGTAGTAGTTGCGCCGCGTGCCCCACGAATACTGGCCGCAACCGACCGGCCCGTGGCTGACGTGCACCATGTCCTTGATCGGCCCCCACACCACGCCCTTGGCGCCGGCATAAGCGCAACCGCGTATGGTCATCACGCCGGGCAACGATTTGATGTTGGATTTCACGCCGCAATCGGGCTTGCCTTCCTCGTACACGTTGAGGTGCTTGGCACGCTTCTTCGCGGCTTTTTCCGGGTACACCGCAAGCACTTCCTGAATGGCTTCGCGGTTCCGGGCTTTAACGTCTGTAGTCATTTTGAATTCCTTGAGTGAGGAGTTAGGAGTGAAGAGTGAGGAGCTTGGTGCGAGGTTTTACTCCTCACTCCTAACTCCTCTCTCCTCACTGCATCAAGCCGCAGCCTTTGCCTTGCCGACGATGGCTTCGTCGTCCTTTTCCATGATGCCGAATTCGAGCAGCAGGTCTTCCAGCTCTTCCATCGTGATCGGCGTCGGGATCGTGCCGTTGCCGGCATTCGCGTGAATCTTTTGCGCCAGTTGGCGATACTCTTCGGCCTGTTTGGAGGCCGGATCGTATTCCAACACCGTCATGCGGCGCAGCTCGGCGTGTTGCACCGTGTTGTCGCGCGGCACGAAGTGAATCAGTTTGGTGCCCAGGCGGGTGGCCAGCGCGTCGGCCAATTCGTATTCCTTATCGGTCTGGCGCTCGTTGCAGATCAGCCCGCCGAGACGCACACCGCCGGCGTTGGCGTATTTCAGAATGCCCTTGGAGATGTTGTTGGCGGCATACATCGCCATCATCTCGCCGGACATCACGATGTAGATTTCCTGCGCCTTGTTCTCGCGAATCGGCATCGCGAAACCGCCGCACACCACGTCGCCGAGCACGTCGTAGGAAACATAGTCCACGCC
>JBAYVP010000433.1:0-4109 GCA_041674485.1 Sulfuricellaceae bacterium | reverse complement strand
TGGCAACGAGGCCGGAAACAACATGGGATTCTGCCATGGGGCACCTGTTTTGGAATTAGGGAACAGGCGCTATAGTAGAGGGCTGCGAAGGGAAAAGCTTTGTGCGGTTGCTACATAATACCGCGTAACATAGTGGTTCCAAACAGCTTTGTCATCTATTTCACGTGTACCCGTTTGGTGAGAGCGCTACGGACTTGCCCGGTTTTCCGGGCGCATGGCGGCGTTGCAACTTATCGAGAAGGCAATGGAACGACCATTGCGCATCGTTGCGCCTCTCGTCCGACAGCCTGCACCCGGAAAATCGCACACTCCAGCCCGTTCAACTAAGGAATTTAGGTTGAAGACGATAGCGATATGCCTCATAATTGAGACAGGCATGGATATGGGACATGGTGCGATTTGAAATTTGAACCTAATTACAGGCGGCCTTTTATTGCTTTTGTAAAAAAGCAGCATCGGCCATTCAAGGCAAGAATTGACGATGAAGTTTCGAATATCTGTAATGATCCGTCAATTGGCAAATTCAAAGCTGGTGATTTATCCAATATCCAAGTCCATAAGTTTCGGTTTGATGGTCGAGAATGGCTGATTGCCTACCATGTGAATGAGCAAGCGATAGACATCGTTTTTATCGATTTTTACCAAATTGGAACCCATGAGAATTTTTATCAGGATTTGAAGGCGTATTTACGCGCTTTGGGATGGTGCAAATGAACACGCTAAACGCTGAACAACTTTTTAACAGCCTCCAACAACTTAACAATGAGGAACGGCAGCATTTTTTTAATTTATTATCGGAAAGGGCATTCGGCGCGCCTGATAATCTGACGCATCAGGAATTATTCGGCGATTTGAAAGATGCCGAATTTACGGCACTGGAAGCGGCACAATATCTTGACATTAGCATTGCTACATTCCGGCGCTATTTAAAGGATCAAAAAATAGCTGCCAGTGCGACAGTGGGCAATGTGCATCTATATTCGCTCTGTGACTTAAGAAAATTCAGAATGGCTAAGGATTTATTAAAACACTGACCGATTGCCAATATTAGGGTTGTTCTGCCTGTTTGTTCTGTGCAGGATTAATGCCGGCTGCGCCAATAACGCGGCTCCACTTCCCGCCAGGCCTGCACCCGGACGCCGCTATCCGCTTCGAAACGGAACAATAAAGCGCCATCGGCGTCGCTACGCTGCAGGGTTGCACCCAAGCGCCGGAAACGCTCGACAATCTCAGGCCGGGGATGGCCGTAACGATTGCGGTAGCCGGCGGTGAACACCACTGTTTTTGGATTGACCTGGGCAATGAATTCCTCGCTGGAAGAAGATTTGCTGCCGTGATGCCCCGCCACCAGCACGGTGGAAGGCAGCAGATCAGGATTCCTCGCCAGCATTTCCCGCTCGGAGCGCAATTCGGCGTCGGCGGGCAGCAAGGCGCTGCCGTAACGGCTGGTGATTTTCAACACGCAACTACGATCATTACTCTTCACGCGCTCGTCCCGATAAATATCCAAAGCCGGATGCAACATATCGAAGCGCACGCCGTCCCAAGTCCACGATTGCCCGACATAACACGGCAGCACCCGCCGCGTCTGGGCAAGGATGGCGTTATCGCGCGTCAGCGAGGACGCCAGCCAATCCACCGATAGCGCTTGCAACACCGAAATCGCCCCGCCGCTGTGGTCGCTGTCGTTGTGGCTGACGATCATCCCGTCCAGCCTGGCTATGCCGGCGGCGCGCAGGAAGGGAACGACGATGCGGTTGCCGCTGTCGGCTTCACCGCTGTAGCGCGGCCCGGTGTCGAACAACAGCGCGTGCCGCCGGGTTTGCGCCACCACTGCCAACCCCTGGCCGACATCCAGCACACTGAGCCACAACGCCCCCTCCGGCGGCTGCGGCGGGAGCACCAGGAATAGCGGCGCCATTCCGGCCAGCCCCAGCCAGCGCGCCGGAAAGCCGCGCGGCAACAGCATCCAGGCGATGCCGAGCAGGGACGCCGCCACCGTCCAGAGCGGAGGAACATGCTGCTGCCATACCGCGTCCGGCAAGCGGCTCATGGCCTCCAGCGCCGCCATGCACCACGCCATGAGCCGGTGCGCCGCGAGCAGCACGAAATCCAACGGCAGCAGCGCCCCAAGCAGGGTCAACGGCGTCACCAGCAGGCCGATCACCGGTATCGCAAAAGCATTGGCCAGCGGCGAAATCAGCGAAACCTGCTGGAACAACAGCAACAGCGCCGGAACCAGCGAGAGCGTCACCGCCCATTGGGTAAGCCCCCACGCGCGCAGCCAGTGCGGACGCTGCATACGTCCGACACTGATATAGAAAATCACCCCGACCGCCCCGAACGACAACCAGAACCCCGGCGCCAGCACCGCCCAGGGATCGAGCAGCAACACGGCCAACAGTGCGAGGCACAGCACCCGCGAAGCGCAACCGGCGCGCCCCAGCCACAGCGCCGTTGCGACCACGGTCAACATATACAGGGTGCGCTGCGCCGGCACGCCATAGCCCGACAGCCAAACATAGCCCAGCGCCGCCAGCACCCCGGCCAGCGCTGCCGCCTTGCGCGCGGCCAAACGCAACGCGAGCGCCGGGCTGCGCCGCCACAAGCCCAGCACCAGCGCAAAGACCAATCCCGACAGCATGGTGACGTGCGACCCGGAAATGCTCATCAGGTGAGTCACGCCGGTGCGGCTGAACACTTGCCACTGCGCCTGGCTGATGGCGTTTTGATCCCCCACCGCCAGCGCTTTCAGCACCCCGGCGTAAGGCGCATCGCCGAGCACCGCCTGAAAACGCCGCGCCACCGCCTCGCGCGCCATTTCGACGAGATAACTTGGCCGGTAAACACGCTCCGTCATCCGCCGGTTGTCTTCGGCGATACGCACATGGCCGATGGCGCGCAAATTGCGCTCCAGCGCCCAGGCCTCGAAATCGAAACCATGCGGATTGGCATTACCGTGCGGGCGACGCAGCCGCACCGTCAATTGCCAGCGCTCGCCGGCATGGACTTGCGGCGGCGGAACCGGCAGCTTCCTGCCAAAGTCATCGGCATACCAAGTCAACTGAATATGGCGCGGCGCCACGGCATCGGGCGTTAAAACCTGCTCCACATCAAACTCGAAGCGCTGGCCGCGCTCGTTCACACTCGGCAAGGCGGCCACCACTCCAACCAGGCGGATATCGCGCCCTTGCCATTGCGGCGGCAATTCATCGGCTAGGCGAAACTGCGCAAACGAAGCCGCCCACATAAAACCGGCGCCCGCCCAGGCGACGGCGAACAACGCCCTGCGTAACGCCAATGGTCGGCACAGCCCGCCAGATATTATAATCAACGGCAAAACCAGCCACCACGCCAGCCCAGGCAACACCGCCTGCTGTTGCAGTAGCCATACCCCGACGACAAAGGCTAAGATGTTGACTCGCAAACCAGCCGCTCCCCCATGCCGCGCAAATTCTTCCGGAAATTTTTGCCCAGTCAGGATAGCATACGGGAAAATCGCGTTATCCGGCTATTCGGCGCGCGCTTCGCCCAGCACAACCTGTGGCGTCTGAACCGTCGCTCGGTGGCGGGCGGCGTGGCCGTCGGCCTGTTCACCGGGCTGATTCCGGGACCGTTCCAGATGCTGGGTGCAGTCATCCTCGCCCTCGCCTTCCGCGTCAACCTGCCGGTGGCGCTGTTCACCACGCTGTACACCAACCCGTTCACCTTCGTGCCGCTGTATCTGATTGGCTACCGCATCGGCGCGCTGATCGTCGGCCAGCACGGAGCGATGCCCGACATCGTCGAAAACTTCAACACGGAAGGATGGACAGCATGGCTCCCGGCATTCGCCGGCTGGCTTGCCAAACTCGGCAAACCGCTGCTGGTCGGCGTGCCGGTGCTGGGATTGATACTCGCAGCCGCCGGCTATTTCGCGGTGCGGGGAGTATGGCGGCTGTATATCGTAGTGCAGTGGCGGAAAAGGCGGAACCGCAGGAAAATTTAACCTAGAAACCTCCGTTGAACGGGCTGGAGTGTGCGGTTTTCCGGGTGCAGGGCAAGGCGCAACGACGCGGAATGGTCATTCCATTCCAAGGAGTTGCAACGCCGCCATGCGCCCGGAAAAC
>JBAYVP010000432.1:0-4121 GCA_041674485.1 Sulfuricellaceae bacterium | reverse complement strand
GTTTTCCGGGCGCATGGCGGCGTTGCAACTCCTCAGAATGGAACAACCATTCTTCGTCGTTGCGCCTTGCCCTGCACCCGGAAAACCGCACACTCCAGCCCGTTCAACGGAGGTTTCTAGGATTATTTCGATGAGGAAAGCCAATGAACGGGAACAAACACGCTATGGAATCTACCTGGGTTGATCCGGACGACGCACCGGAACTGACCAGCGAGTGGTTTGAAAGAGCAATTCCAATGATAGGGGGGCGGGTGGTTTCAAAAGAAGAGTTCGCTACGGCTGCCCGTGAGGCGCTGTATCGCGACCATCCAAAGGCGAAAACCCCTAAGCTTGCCCTGACAGTGCGATACGACGCCGACATCGTGGCCGCCTTCAAAGCTACCGGCAAGGGCTGGCAGACGCGCATGAATACGGTGCTACGCGACTGGCTGCAAACCCATCCAGCCGCCTAAACCTTCACTTGTTGCGGATAATCTCCGCGACCTTGGCGAAGGCGCGCGTCAATTCCTCGCGCAAGCCCGCTTCCAGCCCGACATCCTGCATTGCCTGGATCATGCATGCCATCCATTGGTCGCGTTCCGCGTCGCCGATGGCGAACGGCAGGTGGCGCTGGCGCATCTGCGGACTCCCGTGTTTTTCCGTGTACAGCGCCGGGCCGCCGAGCCAGCCGGAAAGAAACAGGAACAGTTTTTCGCGCGCGGCCTTCAGGCTGTCCGCATGCATGTCGCGGATGCCGCTGAAATCCGGCTGCGCGTCCATCAATTCATAGAAACGTTCGACCAGGCGGCGCACCCCTGCTTCGCCGCCGATTTGCTCGTAATGTGTCGCCATTTATCGCTTTCCTTTGATCCTAAAAAACTCACTTGAACCACAGAGAAAAAACCATGATTTTCCGTTCATGGTTCGACAGGCTCTCAAGAAACAGCTTTTTTAGTCATATATATCAATGGCAAATATAACCACAATGACGGAATGCAAGCCATTAAACGAGCGCCAAACAGCAGCCATGCCCCCCTGTTTCTTGCCAACGCCTTTCGGCCTGCGGACGAATATTCTACTCACCACGAACGGAAAATCATGGTTTTTTCTCTGTGCCTCTGCGGTTAAACAAATGCGGTTTTTGATCGTTCCCACGCTCCGGCGCTCATCGTTACACACATCTTTTCAATCATTTGATTACATGCAGAAAAGATGGGGTGCAGCGTTCCCTCCCCTTCAAGGGGAGGGTTAGGGTGGGGATGGGGTAGAAGGCGCAGGCGGCAATGTAAGGTATTGATTTTAGCCTGTGTCGTTCTAACCCATCCCCCTCCCGGTTGCCCCCTCGCTACGCTCTCCCCCTTGAAGGGGGAGGAGCTTCCCGCTCCGACTTGTGTATAACGATGAGCGCCGGAGCGTGGGAACGATCAAATATTCCCCGGAACAACTTGAACATATCCTAGACCGAAAGGTGTTCTGCCGCCCATGTGGACGATCTCGGCAAGTTTCAGATAAGGGAAAAAAGGCGCCAGTTCACCCCGGTAAGCCAGCCGCCCCAGCAATCCGCCGAACTTCATCCACTCCCGCTGGCGCGCCGAATAGCGGGACCAGTCTTCCCAATGCCAATCACTCTCGACGGTTTCAATTTTTTCCGCCAACGCAAGCAGGGAATGTTTCTGCTCATGATTCAGCAAAGGCGTGTTTTGGATGGCCATGGAAAGTAAATTGAGGCGACCGATCAGACGGGACATCAAAACCCCGAAGCCCGGCGCCGTTCCCAACAACCGGTTTTCGCTTTTCAAGCGCAACGGGGTGCGCAACAGCAATTCGATACTATCGGGGCGCATGTCCGGCAAGCGTTCGAGGAAATCCCGCGCGGAAAACGGCGTCGGGTGACCGCTAAACCCTTCATTGCGATTGAAACACTCCCCCCAGCCCTCGGGACGGAAAACTTCGATGCGCAACACCCGGAAACGCCCCCGCGCCTTTCCCAGCCCAATATTGCCCAAATAGTCCATTGCGCCGAAGCAAGCCAGGGCATGGCGAATAGCCGCTCCGAACAGCGTCAGGCCGCATTCGAAAGTGTGCTCGACCGGGTAGCTGCTTTCATTGTCCAGCGGCGGCAATAACACATAAGGGCGGATGGGATCGTCATTGCCGTCGCCGTCGCGAAACAATTCCCGATAAGCCGGCGGAAACAGGCGATTCAGCGCCATGCCCAGGCTGCCGCGAAAAATCGACCCCTTATAGTCCGGCATGGGCATCGCCGACAGCGCCTCCAGGGTAAAGCGAAACCGTGCGATGGAAAAGCCCGCCAAACGAGGGTCGTCAATATTCATAAGCAGTTTATCCCGTTCGAATAGTCCGGTCAGTTCAAGCCGTGTTCTATTTCAGCAAGCGTGGGGTCAGTTCTAGGCTGTCGAAATTTATCATTTTTTGGCAAAAAATCAGCACTGGTTTTTGGATTTTCTCAATTTATGGACTGGGTCAAATTTCCCCGTTCATGGTTCGACAAGCTCACCACGAACGGGGAAATTTGACCCAGTCCTGGCGCGTATGCCAAGGTTGCACCACTACAACCTACCTTATTTTTAATCCGTTCGCCCTGAGCCTGTCGAAGGGTGAATGGATTAAAAATAAGGTAGGTGGTGACGTTTCTTGGTAAGCCAAAAATCGGGAAGCTGAAATTCGACAAAGGCGCTGTATTTCGACAGCCTAGGTCAGTTCTAACATTCCAACAATGTTGGAATGTTAGAACTGACCCCACGCTTCACTTTGACTGGACCCTCTTTGACTGAAGTTAATATTTAATCCCGAGGGGAAACATCAGGGTTTGACTTTTTTTTTTGCTTTTCGGGGGGGATTATGCAAACTCCCTGTTTGCGGCCTCTTTCAATTCCCTTTCAGGTATGCGGTTCAACGCAAGGTGAAGAACCATCGCCGCCATTTGACCGATGGAGGGTTTGTGTTTCAGGTCGGAAGAAACCAAGACCAGTTTTTCCAGTTTCTCCCAGTCCGAGGTTATCTTGGGTATTTTCACCTGAGAGTGGGCGCCCTCCAACGAGGGACGCCCGCCGGAGGATTGCAGCATCCTTTCCATGGATTCCCTCACGGCAAACAAGTCCAATCCTTGGGACGAACCGGCAGGCTTGGCTCCGAACTCCTTTTCCACCAACGCAGGATCAAGTCTTTTTCCCTTTGGGGATGTGTCGGCAATCCGGGCGCCCGTCGGAGCGCCGGAAATGAAATTAACCTGTTTCATTTGAGCACCTCCATTCATTTCATGTGATATCTATGAGATAAAACGTCTGGTTGAATTCGATCGCCATCTGCCCCTGTCCCGTTTCAGTGCCGATTTCGCGCACCAGGCTGACGACCTCCTTCATTCTTTCCGCAAATTCGTCCGGTTCTATGAACGTATAAACCAGAACGGGCTCCTCAACCACAAGATTTTCTGTTTCCTCGTTGACCCACGCACCTCTGATCGGGGGCATTGCCGTCGCCCCTCCGCAGATTTCCGAAAATAGTCGAAGTGTTTTATCTATCCACTTCCCCTGATTGACCGGCTTGCCATCCCTGTCCTTGTTCGGGATATAGATGGCAAACCGATCTTCCCGAACATCTGTGGCGCCGAACTCTTCCGCAATGTTTATGGTTCTTTTTTCCATCATCCTAAACCGGACTATTGCCGGAACCAAACAGACGTTTGAGAGAGGATTGACAGGATGAACAGGATAGAAAACCCATCCTGTAAATCCTGTTCATCCTGTCATTGTTTTTTTGCGGAAAGCCGCTCCAGTGCTTGATCTACGATATATTCTTGTCACAAATTGCTATGACTTGGTCGGTAAGTGACTAGAAACCTCTGTTGAACGGGCTGGAGTGTGCGGTTTTCCGGGTGCAGGGCATACCCGACAGCCTACGGCTCTTGTGCCCAAGCCGTAAGGCTGTCGGGTATGGGCACAAGAGGCGCAACGACGCGCAATGGTCGTTCCATTGCAAGAAGTTGCAACGCCGCCATGCGCCCGGAAAACCGTGCAATCCAGCCCGTAGCGTTCTCACCATACGGGTACACGCAAAATAGATAACAAAGTTATTTAGAACCACCATGTTACACATCTTGGCAAGCGGTCAACAGAGGTTTC
>JBAYVP010000431.1:0-4121 GCA_041674485.1 Sulfuricellaceae bacterium | reverse complement strand
TTTCGGGCAACAAGAATCCTCGGTCATGCGGGCAAAAACAGACGTTCCACCGATTCACGTCCGCCCAAATATTCCTACATTTGTAGGTGCTATATTAGAAAAACCCTGTGCGTTCAAGCCATTGTGGCAGATCAAAAATAACATAAATTTTGACAGTCTGCATGAAATTCTTGTCATGAAATGAGATCATTTGGCTGATAAGAGACTAGAAAGCTCAGTTGACCGCTTGCCTGGACGTGTAACATGGTGGTTCTAAACAACTTTGTCATCTATTTTGCGTGTACCCATCTGGTGAGAACGCTACGGGCTGGATTGCACGGTTTTCCGGGCGCATGGCGGCGTTGCAACTTATCGAGAAGGCAATGGAACGACCATTGCGCGTCGTTGCGCCTCTTGTGCCCAAGCCGTCAGGCTGTCGGGTATGCCCTGCACCCGGAAAACCGCACACTCCAGCCCGTTCAACTGAGCTTTCTAGGTTAAAGCACAGTACAATATGGGTTTCTTCCGAGGTATTCCCCATGATCCTGATCCTCTCCCCCGACATTCAAACCGACAGCCCCGAATTCCTGCAACTGAACGCACGCCTGGAGCAAATGCCGAAAATCAGGACGCGCGTACATCAGGAACACGGCCAACAGCAAACCCTCACCGAAATCTACCTGATAGGCGACACTGCGGCGCTCTCCCTGGAAGACATGAAAAACCTGCCGGGCGTGGAGCGCGCGGTGCGCATATCCGAGGAATACCGCGTGCTCGGGCGGCACAAGGATGACCGGCGTCCTACCCATTTCGACTACAACGGCGTGCGCTTCGGCCAGGACACGCTCAACGTATTCGCCGGACTATGCGCGGTGGACACGCCGGAACACGTCGAAGCAATGATGAAAGGCTTGCAGGAAAACGGCCAGGTATGCACGCGCATGGGCGCCTACAAGCCGCGCACCAGCCCCTACGCCTTCCAGGGACACGGCAAAACGTGCCTGCCGTGGGTGTTCGATCTGGCGGGAAAATACGGCATCAAGGTAATCGCGATGGAAATCACCCACGAGTCCCATCTCGACGAAATCCGCGAAGCGCTGGAAAAAACCGGCCAACCGACCGGCGTGATGCTGCAAATCGGCACACGCAACACGCAGAATTTCGAGTTATTGAAAATCGTCGGACGCCAGCAAGTACACCCGGTGCTAATCAAGCGCGGCTTCGGCATCACTCTGGACGAATCGCTCAACGCCGCCGAATACCTCGCCTCGGAAGGCAACCGCAATGTCGTGTTCGGCCTGCGCGGCATGAAAACCAACATGGGCGACCCGCACCGCAACCTGGTCGATTTCGCCCACGTTCCGGTAGTCAAGCGCCTCACCCGCATGCCGGTGTGCGTCGATCCCTCGCACTCGGTTGGCGGGCGCTTCCGCGCCCCGGACGGGATACTGGAAATCATGCATGCCGCTATACAGGGCGTGATCGCCGGCGCAAACATGATCCTGGTGGACTTCCACCCGGCGCCTGCCAAAGCGCTGGTGGATGGCCCGCAGGCACTGTTGATGGAAGAACTGCCGCTGTTCCTGGAAGATGTGCGCATCGCCCGCGAAGCTTATGAAAAACGCGTCGCGTTATTCAAGTAGGCGGGGCTACGCTTGCTTGCGGGTTTTATGCCATCCGATAGGGAGCATAGTGCTTAATCCAATCCAGACATACCCACTCAGCAAGTATGATATAGTGCTTCGTGCGTGGCGCTCCTTCTACAATTTTGAGCGGGTTGGTGGGGTGGGCGAAGGTGTGTTTATGCCTTGATTTTTAATTCTATACAAAGGAGAAACCCGTGAAAGCACTTGTCATTACCATTTCCATAGTTGTTTTTTCATGCACCCCGGTATTTGCTAAAGGTGGTGGCGGTCATTCCAGCGGAAGCCACAACATCAAAGGCTATGTGAAGAAGGACGGAACTTACGTTGCACCGTCACACGCAACAAATCCGAATAATTCCAAAAGTGACAACTGGTCAACCAAAGGTAATTTAAACCCATATACCGGTAAAGCAGGAGCCAAAGATCCAGTCACTGGAAACTAGCCGGGTAAGGTGGGTACGGTCGCCCATGCCCATCCTTGGCTGTAGAATAGGTAATTCGCTCGCGCAACCAGCAGGCGAATTGGGTGTATCCGTTTTTCCTTAAATCGTAATTTTTAACAACGCATAACAACTTAAGGACAAATATGAACAAGCAAACAATTGAAAACAAACTGGCCGAATTACGCGCCAGCCAAGAAGCAGGGCAGGCGCAGTTGCGCGATCTGGAGCAGAAAAAACGTGAGCTGGAGGGAACTTTGCTGCGCATCAGTGGCGCGATTCAAGTGCTGCAAGAAATGAAAGAAGAGTCAGGCGACTAAGATGAGTTCTTGGCGCGGAAAAACCAGGTAGGATGGGCACGCTTTTTGTGCCTACGCGTAAGCACAAAAAACATGTTCACCCTACCAAGTCTTGTCAAGCGCCTGATGCTAATTTTGCCGACATAGGGCGCACTAACCAGCAGGCAGTGCGCCGCAGGGAGCGGCGTATCCGACATTGCCGCTCCCTCACCATCCGGTGCAATGCGCTATCGCTTATTGCACCCTACGTGCCTGAATTAAGGCTGGGGTTGGCAACGGGAACATAGCTTGGGTTGGATAGTGGCATCGGATCGCCTATCTTAGATAAGTAGTCTACCATCCACACAAAAATCTTATCCACACCAAACCAGAACTTGGCCATATCGGTATTGACAAATTTAGCATATTCGAATGGCGCATTGTTATATAGTTCTATTACGCCATCATAAATGGCAGGGGTAGGCTCGGAAGTAGTGCATGGACTAGTGGAAGAGGCTTGGAAGCACTGCCACCAAATATCTATTTCATTGTATGCGGGCAGTGTATCTTTTATTGGATTGCCATCCAAATCGACAAAGGCGCCATTGGCTATGGCATTTATGAAAGTATCGAACCATGGCTGAGAAAACGCGCTCTGGCTAAACATCGCGGAATTTTCAGAGTAAAAATTAACAAAACCATCAAAAACCGACTGGGGTATTACCTCCAATGCCTGACCGGGAACACAGCCTTTGAGATACCATCTTGCATAAGCATACAAAAATTTAATGGCTTTTTGCCACTCAATATTATTATCTCTTACCACAACATCACCGGAGCCGTCTGCTCTCGTGAAAGTGTATGTAAGCGTGGGAGAATCGGGAAGATGAAGCATTACGCCATGACCATCGGTAAGCCCCGCTATCCATAATGCATCAATATCCGCTTTATCTCCGTCACTAAATGGAAGGCCTTTGTAATTAGCAGGGGCATTGCCATTCCAATAAAGGCCGTAAAACTGCTGATGTGAAAATGTGTCGGCCAGCATATGAAGCGTGATTCCAAATGTATGAATGTCAAGAGCGGCAAGGCCGCTATTAAAAGCCAAATCCCATGCAGTGCGATTGACAGGATTAAGATTGATGTCCGTTACAGGAGTGGTTGTTTGTGGAGCGCCATTTACAGGTGCGCCGGGACAGATAAAATGAAACATCTTGTCGGATGAATACACAACAGCAGGATCCCAATTCTGCGACATGCCTTCATCACAGGCGCCGGTAGGAAGAAAAGTTCTTTTGGGTCCATAAGAGCTCCCACCTACAAATGGAATGGTAATCTCAAATGTATTGATATCCACGGTTTCCGCACAGGTCGAGGCCAGATATGCCTGAGATTGCGTAAATCCGGCAGCTCGCAGCACTGCGTAAGTCAAACAAAAATGCCCATCGATATTCATGGTTTTTTCCTTTTTAAGCGTTATTCGTAACTGCTCAGGGGGCAGGGGCTACTTACAAGGGTAGGTTTTTGATAAAAGTTTATTATAATTATAGTGTTACAAAACAATGATTGTTTTTTGCCAAGCACAAAACGCCACGCAACAGGCTGATGTTAAAGAAAATATCTTTTGCGCGTTAAAGCCGAGCGAAAAACCTACCCTTGTAAGGGCAGGGGCTAGGGGCTACGCGAGAACGTCCGTCGGTGAAGACAGCCCTGTCTTTCGCGTCCCAACGCTTCTTGAGCCGGTTGCAAACGCGGAGTCCATGCTTGTTTTTCGTGTT
>JBAYVP010000430.1:0-4130 GCA_041674485.1 Sulfuricellaceae bacterium | reverse complement strand
GTTGAACGGGCTGGAGTGTGCGGTTTTCCGGGTGCAGGGCATACCCGACAGCCTACGGCTTGGGCACAAGAGGCGCAACGACGAAGAATGGTTTGTTCCATTCTGAGAAGTTGCAACGCCGCCCTGCGCCCGGAAAACCGTGCAATCCAGCCCGTAGCGTTCTCACCAAACGGGTACACGCAAAATAGATGACAAAGTTGTTTAGAACCACCATGCTACACATCTTGGCAAGCGGTCAACGGAGGTTTCTAGGTTCAATCATCCTGACAACGCGCGCTGTGCCTATCGCAACAGGAATCAACCTGACAACCGTAACAACAATCTCGGTTTTCGTGTGGTGTTGCGTTTTTCCCATGTTCTTCCGCCCCTTCTTCTGGTTGCGCCGCAGGGTGCGATGGCGCGCCGGCATAACCGCACACTCCAGCCCGTTCAACTGTGTTTTTCAGGTTCAATTCTCAACCCAATAAGCGAGTTGTCGTTGATGTTTCTCCGCCAGCAACACCACCTCGATATCAGAGTGTGCATACAAAACAACGTGACGGCTTACTAGGTACTCGCGCAAATGCGGCAAGCCCGATTGTGCAGCGAGATATTGAACGGCTTCAGCCCTAAACCGTGCTTGAGCTGAACGTCCGGCGAGAAAACGCGCCGGATGACCGCTGGCTGGCGACCACCCCAACACGGCGATCATCTCGCGTAGTTCCGCTTTTAGCTTGCGATAGCGTTCGGCTGCGGAATCTGCATCTTGCATAACGAAAAACTGGTAAGCCGCTTCCAGGTTGGCGATGAAATTCGGGGCGGCTTCGACCCGTGCGTTAATCGGTAACGTCATTGATCCGACAGCGACAACATTAATTCCCGATTCGCTACGCGCTGTCCGGCAAGAAGTTGCCGCAAGCCGGTCTCGGCTTCCTCCAACAAGACCAAGCCGGCATGTTCTTCTTCAAGCGCATGGTAGTAGTCCAGTTTGCGGGCATCTACGAGGACGACAAAGCTGTGCCCGTTTTTGGTCAACACTTTTTCGGCGCCCACGCCGACTACTTCGTCGGCAAGCTCCGTCAATCGGGCACACGCGTCGCTGATAGTCACTACGTCACTCGTTCGCAAGGTCATGGCAACGCCTTTAATTTATCAACGTTCATTTTACGACTGCAAATCGTGCCACGCAAAGTATAATCTGGAAACCTTCGTTGACCGCTTGCCAAGCGGGAGAATGGCACCCGTCAAGTGAAAATCGTCGGTTGCCACCAAGCCGGCGATTCAGAAGGAGTATCGAAAATGGCGCAACGGCTTGACAAAATTCAGCCCGACAACCGGTTGCGATCACCGTTATTCGACTTTTCTTGTCGTCGGCCTTGCTCTGCTTCCCAGCCCTTGCAAGCCAGGCCTACCATGCGCGGAATCAGATAGCTGCCGGCTTCGTAATACGACACCATGCGCCGGGTGACGCCTAGCGCCTGTGCCGCCTCGGAAAGTGAGAGACGGTTGCGCTGCCGCCATTCGGCAAACAAGGCAATTGGCGTCGCCTCGCCGGCCTGCTCGCGCGCCATGCGCCAGAGCGTATCGGCGCCGATTTCCGCACCGTCCGGCCAGACCAGCGACCAGCCGTCTTCGCCGACGATTACGGCATTGAACATGGCCTCATCGTCCAATGCGGCCAACCCGGCCAACTCAGCCACCAGCGGTGACAAATCAACGCGGTCCGCTTTGCCGCTGATCCAGGTAATGCTCACCACTTTGCTGCCGGCTGCTTCCACCGCCTGGATATTGGGTTCTTTCATCGTTTTGTTCCTCGCTCTGCCCATATGGTCATGATAAATTCCCGATTGTTTTCAATCCACGCTTTTGCTTCGGCTACGAGTCTGACGTCAGCCTGTCCCCTGGTTTTGAGCGTCGCCACCTCAATCGACGCCTTGAATCCCGGCCCAAGTAGATGTACGTGGGCAGGCGGATGGTCGCCGAGAAACATGGCGATGCGGGCATTTTTGAGTCGGTGGATGACGGAATCCATAGGCTTATTATCCTAGAAAGCTCAGTTGAACGGGCTGGAGTGTGCGGTTTTCCGGGCGCAGGGCATACCCGACAGCCTACGGCTTGGGCACAAGAGGCGCAACGACGCGCAATGGTCATTCCATTGCCTTCTCGTGTAGTTGCAACGCCGCCATGCGCCCGGAAAACCGTGCAATCCAGCCCGTAGCGTTCTCACCATACGGGTACACGCAAAACACATGATAAAGTTGTTTAGAACCAAGTTGCTACACATCTTGGCAAGCGGTCAACTGAGCTTTCTAGGTTCTAGGATTATAGTGAAGCCACTTCACTATGGCAAGCAGCATGTAGGGGCAATCAGGGTAAATTTGTTCTCAGAAAAAATGTAGGGTGGATAAGCGCAGCGCATCCACCTTTCTTGCGTCGGCACGGTGGATGCGCTACGCTTATCCACCCTACGACACTACGACACTGGTTTTTGGATTTCCTCAATTTACGGACAGGGTCAAATTTCCCCGTTCATGGTTCGACTGGGCTTCACCACGAACGGGGAAATTTGACCCTGTCCTGGCAGGTTGCTCCATTGCCACTACCTTATTTTTAATCCGTTCGCCCTGAAGCCCAGCCTGCCCTGAGCTTCGCCGAATGGGCGAAGGGTGAACGGATTAAAAATAATGTAGGTTGTGACGTTTCTTGGTTTAGCCAAAAACCGGGAAGCTGAAATTCGATAAAAGCGCCATATTTCGACAGCCTAGGGTTTTCCTCTGCGTCCTCCGCGTCCTCTGCGGTGAAAAAGGTTTTGTCTTTATGGGTTGCCGCCATGAGTCGGGCAGCGTCGCGCTAAGATTGCCTGGGATTCATGAACATTTTCCATCATTGATTTTCATCATGAATTTCTGAGAACAAATTTACCGTGGATTGCGCCCTACCTACGCTCGCTGAAGTTCGAAACTTTAGTGCCAACGATCTGGGTGAAAACATCATAATCCGCACTTGCGAATATTCGCCGCATCGCATATTATGCCTTCCCATGTTCGACGCTCAACTCTTTTTCGAAGCGCTCTCCGACGAAACCCGGCGACGCATTCTGGTGCTGGTTCTGCGGCACGAGGAGTTGTGCGTGTGCGAGTTGTTTCAGGCGCTGGATGTGCCCCAGCCGAAAGTGTCGCGTCATTTGGCGGTGCTGCGCGATGCCGGTGTGTTGGCGCAGCGGCGCGAAGGCACCTGGGTGTTTTACCGCCTTGATCCGCAGTTGCCGGCCTGGGCTTATCGCGTGCTCGGGATGATGGCGGAGGGGGTGGGCAATGCCGGCTTGTGCCGCGAAGACGCCGAACGCCTGGAAAAAGCTTTGATCCGCCCGATACGTTGCGCCGCCTGATTTTTTTTGTCACTATATATCCGAAACAGGGAATATACGGGATGGCGGATAAATGCGGATCCGGGCTGGCCGCGTAATGATTTTTTATCTTGAAAGGGTGCTGTCATGAACGAGAAAGTATTCAATGTGCTTTTCCTTTGCACCGGCAATTCGGCGCGCTCGATTCTGGGCGAGGCGCTGCTCAATCATCTCGGCAAGGGGCAGTTCCATGCTTATAGCGCGGGCAGCCATCCGGCGGGGAGGGTTCATCCTGGCGCTATCGAGTTGTTGCAAAAGAACAAATTTCCGGTCGAGAACTTGCGCAGCAAGTCCTGGGACGAGTTTTCCCTACCCGGCGCGCCGCAATTCGATTTCGTGTTCACCGTGTGCGATAACGCCGCCGGTGAAATCTGCCCCGTCTGGTCCGGCCAACCCATGACCGCCCATTGGGGCATCGACGATCCGGCCACCGTGCAGGGGAGCGACGAGGATAAGCATAAGGCTTTTGTCACGGCTTACACCCAGCTTAGCCGCCGTATTTCGCTATTTATCAGCCTACCGGTGGAGAAGCTGGATAGGCTGTCGCTGAAGACACAACTCGACGACATCGGGCGCTTGCGCGAAAACGGAGAATAGCCATCATCCTAGTACATCTGCGCGTAAATATCGTTAACATTATTTGTGCTGAAGGCTCGACTCATGACGGCAACCCATAAAGACAAAACCTTTTTCACCGCAGAGGACGCGGAGGACGCAGAGGAAACCCCCTCATGCTTTTCCTCTG
>JBAYVP010000429.1:0-4147 GCA_041674485.1 Sulfuricellaceae bacterium | reverse complement strand
TGCTCTAATGCAATAACAAACGACAACAAATTGTCGCTTGTGAAGTTGCGATTTTCAAGTGAAGGTCGCAATTTCTGATAAGAATTTTTCACGCTTTAGACGCGAAGCCGCGAAGAAGTGGGGACGAGTAAGAATGGGCGGTCTCATTCCCAACGCGCAAAAAAAGATACGGGTTCGCTTCTCTTCGCGCCTTCGCGTCTAAAGCGTGAGTTGGCTTGGCTGTTCGCCAAAGGCGAACCTCACATTGATCTGAGTTGAAAACGCTGTAACTCGCAACAAATAATACACCAATTACCAATTCGAAATATTTAAAAATATTCAATATGTTGTAAAAACACGATAGAACTGAAAGTGGTAGTTTATTTATTGCGAGTTACCTAATGCGCGTTGTGCTTGACACCAACATTTTGCTCAGCGGCCTCATGTCGTCAACCGGGACGCCTGGCCGCTTGCTCAATGCGTGGTTGGACGATCGTTTTACCTTGGTCAGCAGCGAGGAACAGTTGCGAGAATTTCGCCGCGCCAGCCGGTGTGAACAAGTCGCCAAGTACATTTCACAGAGCGATGCAGGCACGCTTGTTAACACCGTGCGCGCCTTGGCCATTATGGTGGAACGTTTGCCCGTCGTTAACCTCTCGCCAGACCCGCACGACGATTTTTTGCTGGCAATAGCACAAGCCGGTGGGGCGCATTACTTGGTAAGCGGGGATAAGTCCGGCTTGTTGGCGCTTGGCAAAATGGGTGACACGAAGATTGTGACAGCCGGCAAAATGGCTGGATTTGTCGGCATATAAGGCATTGCCGCCTTCAACCTAGAAACCTCCGTTGACAGCTTGTCAAGATGTATAACATGGTGGCTCTAAACAACTTTATCATCGTTTCCGTGCAGATAAACCAGGGAAGATAGGTTGGTTTTTGCCTCTGGTGTGGAACCACTAGGCTTTCCAGGATAAATATCCGGGTTAGCCGTCTCAGGTGCTTTTCAGCTTGCCTACCACATGCATTTCGCAACGCGCACAGTCGAAGCGTAGCGTAAATTTTTCATTGGCGCTCAATAGGGTCATCGGGTCGGGGCGTATGCCTTTAACCTGCTTAGGGCACAGGTTGTAACTGTAGCGCAGGCAGTGCTTGGTGACCATCAACGACACCGCGCCCGCTTCCTGGTTGCATTCGTAGGCCGATTCGATAAGGCTAACGCCGTGTTTGGCGTAAAAGGCGCGCGCCAGACGGTTGTATACGTTCCCCAGGTAGCTGAGTTCGGCCACGGGATAGCGCGCAGGCGGGACGATGGCAGCGTGACGGGGAGGCCGTCGGTAGGCGGTTAGGCGGGTGCTTTCCAGGCGTTCGACGGCTGCGCGGCGCAATGCGTTGAGCGTGCTCGCCGGGATGAACCAGGGCGCAGACAGTTCCACATCTATGCTCCCGGCCTCGAATAACGTATTGCCGAGTTTGCCCAGTTGCTCGCGGATAGCGGAAAATGCCCGGTCGGGGTGTTGTGTCGGCTCCTTGGCATGCGCCAAGTCGGCGGCGGCGCTTACGCCGTCTTCGTCGGTCAACGTCAGCACAAAGCCCGCTGTGGTTTCCGTAAAGCGCAGATTGACCCTGATTTTCCGCTCGGCGGATTTTTTCTCCAACCGCCTCTCGAATTCCTGATCGCGGTTGCGGTACAGAGGCGCACCGTCGGCAAGGTCGGTCGCCATTTCGGCGGGGAACAGGCGCTTGCCCTCGGCACGGTTGACGCGCAAGCCCACCAGTTGGTTGTCGCCATTGAAATAGGACAGCCCATCGCCGTTATGGATGGCAATGTCGCCGTCGATCTCGAAATAATTACGCGTGAGCCGCGCCACCTTGCCGACCGGCTCGCCGGCGAATTTCGGCGTGCGCAATGAAACGAGGCTCGCTTGGCGTTGATTGACGAAATAGTCGGTCGTTCCCCGATTGAAGGTCTTTTCCGGCTGCGGTTCGAAGGTGAAGGTGCAGCGCCCGGATGAGGCGGGACGATAGCCGGGCGTATCCGCAATGATACGGTCCAGCAGCTTGCGGTAATGGGCGGTGGCATTCTTGACATAGGACAAATCTTTCAGGCGTCCCTCAATCTTGAAGGAGCGGATGCCGGCATCCGCCAACGCGCGCAAATTGGCACTCTGGTTATTGTCCTTGAGGGAAAGCAGATGCTGATCGCGAATAATCATCTTGCCGCTGCCGTCCGCCAGCGAATACGGCAGGCGACACATCTGCGAACATTCCCCCCGGTTCGCGCTACGCCCGGTGTGGGCGTGGCTGATATAGCACTGGCCGCTGTAGCTCACGCACAGCGCCCCATGCACAAAAAACTCCAGCGTGGCGTCGGTCTCGTTGGCGATAGCGCGGATCTGCGCGAGCGACAATTCCCGCGCCAGCACGATCTGGGAAAAACCGACTTGCTCCAGGAAACGCACCTTCTCGGGCGTGCGGTTGTCGGTCTGGGTGCTGGCATGGAGCGCAATCGGCGGCAAACCCAACTCCAGCAGCCCCATGTCCTGCACAATCAGCGCATCCGCGCCGGCCTGGTAAATTTGTTGCACCAGCCGTTGCGCGCCCTCCAACTCCTCGTCGCGCAAGATGGTGTTCAGCGCCACCAACACCCGTGCCGAATAGCGATGCGCATAAGTCGCCAGCTTCTCGATATCCGCCACCGCATTGCCCGCCGCCGCCCGCGCCCCGAACGCCGGCCCGCCGATATATACCGCGTCCGCGCCGTGATCGACGGCTGCCATGCCGAATTCCAGGTTTTTGGCGGGGGAAAGGAGTTCGAGTGGGTGGTGAGGCATTCGGGATAAATTCCCTTAATTGACCGTGTTCCTATGCGCGTTCATCCTAGAAACCTCCGTTGAACGGGCTGAAGTGTACGGTTTTCCGGGTGCAGGGCATACCCGACAGCCTACGGCTTGGGCACAAGAGGCGCAACGACGAAGAATGGTCGTTCCATTCTCTTCTCTTGTAGTTGCAACGCCGCCATGCGCCCGGAAAACCGTGCAATCCAGCCCGTAGCGTACTCACCAAACGGGTACACGCAAAATAGATGATAAAGTTGTTTAGAACCATCATGTTATACATCCTGGCAAGCGGTCAACGGAGGTTTCTAGGTTCATGCATTCGCATAGCCGCAGCATTGATACGGCTTTGGTAACTTGAAAAGCTCAGCACATCTTGCCGCGTACTCACAAATGGCGCACAATGTCCACCGTAAACCCAATGGAGTCTCACATGGAAAACGCTGCCGCCAAGGAAAGCCGCCTCAATATTCGTTGCAACCTTCATGCGCGCGAGTTGCTCGACAAGGCGGCCAATTACGCGCATGTCAGCATTTCAGAGTTCGTCCTGACTCATGCGCTGGCATCCGCAGAGCAAGTGGTGCGGGCGAATGAGAATATTACCTTGAAGCCGGAAGATTTTCATGTGTTTCTGGCGGCGCTGGATGCGCCTGTACAACCCAACCCGGCGTTGAAAAAAGCCATGAAACTTCATGCCGAGCAGGTCTCCCGGTGACGGTGTACGGCATCCGCTCATTCGATAAAACCGTTGATACGGCTTCTTTTCGTTGCGGACAGCCGGCTCTCGATGAATACATTCGTCGCTATGCTGTGCAGGATGTCCGGCGAAATGTGGCGCGGGTGTTCATGGCTACGCCGGAACATGCCCCGCACCAATTGGCGGGTTTTTTTACGTTGAGCGCCGGCAGCGTGAGTTGCTCCGATTTGCCGGAGCCGCTGGCGAAGAAGCTCCCTCAATATCCCGTGCCGGTGGCGCTTATTGGGCGGCTTGCCGTTGATATTGGCTTTCAGGGAAAAGGTTTGGGTGCGATTCTTCTGGCGGATGCTTGTCGGAAGGTGGCTCATGCGAGTGCAACACTGGCCGTAGCCGGAATTGTGGTGGACGCCAAAGATGCCACCGCCACTGCTTTCTACCGGCATTTCGGTTTTTTGACCATGCCGGGAAAACCTGCCGGTTTGCTGTTGCCGGCAACAGCATTTCGGGGATGATGCTAGGCTGTCGAAATTTATTATTTTTTAACAACCAATCAGCACTGGTTTTTGGATTTCTATAGACTTACGGACAGGGTCAAATTTTCCCGTTCATGGTTCGACAGAGCTTTACCACGAACGGG